>JAIRNW010000064.1 GCA_031257795.1 Holosporales bacterium
AAATGGCCAATTTCTTCGCCTATTACCCTCCTTTTTTGCGATGCACAAAAAATGTGAGTCATCATTAACTAGCAATATCAAGGCTTTTGGCTGGCTGACGGATAGGTGAGTAGTAACAAATTTCTTTCTTAAATATGCTTGCTTGGCTCGCCATTGCATGCTACAGTAATCATTAGTCATGTATTACGTTCACTTAGGTACATTTATGGGCAGAAAGACCATTGGCAGGGAAATATTGGTTGTATTCTCCGCATTATTCATCAGTCAGACTTTTATTAACTCCACTTTTGCTTCGCGTAGACCCGGTGGATTCGGAAGAAGAGGAGGGGATCCGGACGACCCTGGAGGTGTAAGCCATGCGACAGGAGCAGGACAACCTGCAGTGCCAAGTTGGAGAGGAGTAGGACAACCTGCAGCGCCAAGGGGGAGAGGAAGACCTCCTGCAGTGCCAAGGGGGAGCGGAGTAGGACAACCTGCAGTGCCAAGGGGGATAGGAGGAGCTAATGCAGGGCGAGGGAGAGATCCTCTGAGGACAGATGCGCCTGCCTCTCCTTCTTCTGCGACTGTGTCCCCCAAAGATTCCTGGAAGATTGAATCAATAGCACCCCCAAAGATAAAACGCGTCTATTTTAATTTTTCTGAGGGGATGATACGTAGTCTTGGAGACAGAATGCTATGGTATATCAGTAATCTCGGCCAAGAAAAAAAGGAATTCGCACTGGCTATAAAGAAGGATTTTGAGAATTGCGCCTGTTGTGTGGTGAACATAGCAAATTGTTTCGGACCGCTAGCAAGATCAGAAGACTCTCTTGGCCATACGTTGAGGGCTACTGGCGCAGTTGGAAATGTGTACGCAGCACAGTGGGATTGGCGCGCTGCTATCGATTGCTTCGAAAAACTAAAAACATATTGCGCTGAACCAAGCTTGAACGCGGAGTATGCGAGTAGAGCTGACAGTATCTATAGCTTGGGTGATCAAATGCTTGGTTTGCGTGAACGCCTCAAAGGTTGTCTAGCTAATGATGAAATAGCCGATCCTAGAAAGCGAACGGAGGATCTTGATAGAAGAAGATCAGCGATTCGCGCACAAATAGCAAACATTGATGAGGAAATAGCTGTAGTAATACGTGGAATGTTCGAAGTAATACTGACCAAAAACGGATGCGACGAGAGCGCTGTTCGTGAGAGAACGGATGACGATGCTTTTGTGCGTTTCATCCTCCCATGGTTTTTTGACAAGTTAGTTACGGTGCCAAACATTCCGCCTCCGCCTGATGAGGGCGGCCAGTCATCCGATGCTGCTGTGCCTGCTGCCGAGCCATCAACCGCTGCTGGGAATGCTGCCAAGCCATCAGCCGCTGCTGGGAATGCTGCCAAGCCATCAGCTGCTGCGCATGCTGCCAAGCCATCGGCCGCTGCTGGGAATGCTGCCAAGCCATCAGCCGCCACTGCGCATGCTGCCAAGCCATCAACCGCTGATGGGAATGCTGACGGAAGAAGCAATGTAGCTCCTGTAGGTGTAAAGTCGCATGGTGGAGCAGTGCCTGTCGCGCCGCCACCGCCACAAGGTGACGGTGAACAACCACATGACACTACGGAACCTGCTAGCAGAGGAGCAGCAACGGCAGCGGCAAACGATGGACAACCAAATGAAGCAGCAACTCCGCCCCCTTCGTTGTCACAGGGCGCAGGAGAACAAGCAAGCGCTGTTGACGGCGTTCCAGGTGTCGCACTCGCTAGCGCCGAAGGACAACCTGAATCAGTGGATAATCAGTCACTTGCTCCAATACAAGATGCTCAACAACCAGCTGCTAGTGCGCCTGCTGAAGAAACTGCTGACATACATGAGGATGTGGTGGATACAACGGATAACGTATCTACTGTTGTCGCAGAAATATTGGCAAGATCAGAACCCGTTCCTAATCAGGGAGAGGGGACGGAAGGACAGCCCGTGGGAGATCGTCAACATGGGGCTCCTCTTCCGCCGCCAGAAGCGCCTATCCATATGCAGCCTCAACCGGAGATCGCACAACACGCCGCTAACGTACCTGCCGATGGAGGGACATCGACAGAACCGGCAGGAATGAATCGGCCGCCTGAAGCAGTTCATACTCCACCGGCACAAGACGTGCCGCAAGATACACCGCAAGATGTGCTGCAAGATGCACCGCAAGACGACGCACCACGAGATGCACCGCAAGACGACGCACCACAAGATGCACCGCAACCACAAGCTACCGACGCACCAGCTGACAGTGTGATGGCAGCAAATCCTCCACCCGCAGATCACGCGCCACCACAGGCACAAACTGAGCCACAGGCTGCTAACGTGCTGTTTGTCGACAGTGTGGTAGCTACCGGGCAGCCAGAAGCTGTCCCTCCGCCACAAGGCACAGTCGGACAACCGCATGCCACTGCAAGAAATGCTGGCAGAAGGAGGCATATGGCACCACCGACGCTAGACGTAGCCGAACAACCGCCTGTTATTGCAAGAAACGCTGGCAGAATGGGATTAGCACCGGAAGATGATTATCAACTTGAAGGCTTTGATGAAGTTGATTACGGCGACAGACGTGCCACTGGGAACTCAGCTCTGAACCAATCTCTATTAGGCAGACAGGCTCGTCCTGACCCTAAACCAGGTTGCTGCGGCTGCTGCGACGGCGGCAGCGGCTGCTGCGAAGTTGCCTAACCAACGGAATTGTGGGTTCGCTTCGACGAGCCCACAGATTTTCAGCAGCTCCGTGAACAGCTCTGTCCCTATGCCACTGGGCTCAGCCCTCAATTCCCACTTGTGACTTGCACCTCGAGCTTCCTCCTCCACACAACCTTGGCCACAGTCACAGAAAGAATTGATGGCAGGAGACACGTAGCCGGCTCCAATTCAACGAGTTGAATGGGGGCCCGAGCGCAGAAGCGCAGCGTACTTACGGGACGTGAGCATTCGAGCAACACCGGGCTCCAGGTAAAGTCGTAGACTTTGTTGGGGCTACGTTCGACGAACCCGTAAACTTAATCCCTAACTCCGCCTAAAAATTAGTATACCTGCGCTAAAATTCTGCACAATGCAAGAAGTTTCTGTACATCGCTAGCCTGATTTGATATACTCCAACAAGAGGTATGATTATACGGCATATCGGTGGTGGAGGAATTCATGAGTTTGCCAGACTGGATTCTACCTTTCAAAGAACCAAACACGACGATAAAGTGTATCAAGGGGGCTTACTATAAGTATGAGATCCACTCTGGAAAGGAAACTAAAACATCATGATTTGACTCAACTCTGACATCTCGCAGCTTATCGAAGACATTGCCAAGAAACTTGAAAACATCAAGCAATCCTCGAACTTCGATAAAAAAAACGAAGAGCTGCTATTGTATCAAACTCAAGCGTCCTCGCAGGATCTCTGGACAGATCCGCAGAAAACAGGAGACCTTTTGAAAAAGATATCCCGCCTGCAGTACGATGTTACAACGATCTCCGAACACTGCAAAAAATTCGCAGACCTACACGCCCTCTTAGACCTAGCAAAAGAGGAAGACGATGAAGGGGTGTTCGCGTCTTGCTGCAAAGACCTGGAAGCCCTCTCCGCCGCGCTAGGCAAACTTTACGTGGAGAGCCTGCTTTCCGGCGAAGCGGACCACTGCAATTGTTTCCTGGAAATTCACGCGGGAGCCGGCGGAACTGAGTCTCAAGATTGGGTCGCCATGCTTTCACGCATGTACTCGAGATGGGCTCAGGCACGCGGCTTCACAACAGACATAGTTGACGAGACGGTTGGGGAAGGCGCCGGTTTCAAATCCGTCCAGCTGAAGATTTCCGGGCTTCGGGCATATGGCTGGCTAAAAACGGAAAACGGAGTGCACCGACTCGTTAGAATCTCCCCATTCGACGCCAACGCGCGCCGACACACCAGCTTTGCCTCCGTTTGGACGTACCCTGAGACGGACGACGAGATCGAAATCAAGATAGAGGAAAAGGATTTGCAAGTGGACACGTTTCGTTCGTCCGGAGCAGGTGGGCAGCACGTTAACAAAACAGACAGTGCCGTGCGCATCACCCACCTCCCAACCGGCATCGTGGTGTCGTGCCAGGTGGATAGGTCGCAGCACAGGAACCGCGCACTTGCTTTGTCTATGCTGAAATCCAGGCTGTACGAAGCGGAGCTGCGCAAGAAGCAAGATGAGCTTGACGAACAAAACAAGCAAAAGACCGATATCGCCTGGGGGAACCAGATCCGCTCTTATGTTTTGCAGCCGTATCAGCTGGTGAAGGACATGCGGACGGGCGTGGAAATTGGGAACGCGGCGGGAGTTTTGGACGGCAATATCGAGCCTTTTTTGGAGCAAGCGCTGGTGCATCAGCTAATGAACGTTTCGAATTAAATCGATTGTCAACGGGTTCTTGATTGCAATAGATCCGCTAGGCATCTCAACATTTTCACTTACATCTTTATTCTCCGAAAAACAAATAACTCTTAACATAAATTTAACTATACCTAGGATATTGTCCTAGTTGTGGTTCTTTTATTTTAGAGTTTGAGTTATGAACGTAAAACGTTTGAGCATGCTATTGTCATGCGTTGCATTTGGGACACTTAGCGGTTATGCGGATGGGGAGACCCCGGATATCGGAAATCAGGATGCCGGAAATACAGTGGGCGATCCGTATCATGAAGCCCTTTTCCTGGATAACATTGATTTTAGCCATATGGGAAACACTTTCATTCTGCAGAAAAACCAAGTGCAGAGTGAGCTGACAAGAGCAGCAATTGGGACAACATTCATCGGCGATCGCTTAGAGCCGCTGCTTGACCTCTTTAGAGGAATTCGTACAATCAATGCAAATATAGAACGCTTGAGAGGTTTTGCTCCGTACTTTGATGGACAATATAGCGAGGATCTAAAGGCCTCCTTTAATTCAACTATCGCAGACGAAAGAGCATCCGAATTGTCTGGCATATGCGACGCAATCATTGCTTCTCGGTTTGATGATCGGTTTGATATAGAGGATTTGGCGACTAGGCTGCACAATATTTTAACTACTATCGTTACAGAAGAAATTCCTCTTTATCAATTAAATGGAGACCAATTTGATAAAGTCAAAACAGAAGCCGTTAATCTCGATTTGCAGCATATCCTTTTTGGAGGAACGATCAAGGATCTCGAAGACACTGAATACCTATGTCGCGGAACTATAACAAGTCTGCTCGATGCACTAGACAATGCAATAAGCGAAGTAAGACCAGTCGATGGAAACTGGGAAACAGCAAATATCTGGGTTGATGGTGCAAATCCAGCTATCGTTGCTGGTATTGGAGTTGCCCTTGATGGAGCAGTAGCCCAAATAAGAACAATACGAACGATGATAGACGGAATAAGTTTCAACGGTCTCCGTGACGCTGTGTTTGATGAATATGGACATTTGCAAAATCCGGATGTTTCGTTAGTCAGCATGATAAACAGAAAGGACGCAGAGTTCAGACAAGAGGTTGAGCAACGCTTTGCTGAAGTAAATAGCGCGGTTGAGCAACGCTTTGCCGAAGTGAACTCGGTGTTGGCATACCTCACTCCACAAGTGGAAGCTGTACGTCAGTACACACGTTAATGTTTGCTGAGTGTACTTCAACATGTTTTCTGACGTTTTGAAAAGAATCAAAGCCACGAAAGGATTGGTGGCAGGAGCTTCGAAGCGCTGCAGAGCCGTACTTGACGTACTGCTCAGCCCTTCGGGGCGACAAGCCAACAAACTTTTTGTGGCTGGATTGTTTCTATTTTGCTCGTGCAGTAATGTGTATGCAGGGTATGAGCAATCATTAGCTGAAGAAGTCTTTTTAACTAGCCATGATGGACTTGTGGAAACTCTGTCACCAAACAGTGTTGAAACCGGAGGGGAAAACGTTGAAACACTCAAAAAAACTGAGGTTAGTAGCGAAGATGAGGCAAAATCTCCACAGACCAATTTTCTAAACTTTCAAGACAATCCGTTATTTCGGAAATTGATTCCGTATTTCAAAAGTGACTACGATGTCGATCTCGTTGTTACGTGGTGCAACGACGATGACCCTGTTTGGCGAAAAAAGAGACAATATTGGGAAACCGTAGTAAAAGCAGAGGGGAAAGTTCTCGATAAAAACGGCATTGATCAATGTAGGTTTAGAAACGACGATGAGTTAAAGTATTTACTGCGTTCTGTTGAAAAATATGCCCCGTGGATTCACAAAATTTTCCTGGTTGTTGATAATCAACTTCCTGATTGGCTGAATTTGAACCATCCGCAGCTTTGTGTTGTTAATCACTCTGACTTTATTCCAGAAGAGTTTTTGCCAACATTCAGTTCAATAGCATTAGAATCCTTTATTCCTTACATCCCTGGATTATCTGAGAAGTTTTTGTATGCAAATGACGATATGTTTATCGGAAACGAGGTTTCCAGGGGTTTTTTCTTCGATCCAATCGGGAGACCAATTGTTAGGCTTAATGGAATAATAAGTGAACGTAGTAAACATCTTTATGTCTCAACTTTGCGTAAGGCCTATGACCTTATTTCCAACGCATACTCGAAAAACCTTACAAAACGTCTTCCTCATCATAATATAGATTCTTATTCTAAAGAATCGTTTCTACAGTGCTTAAAGAAGTTTGAAAAAGAATTTGATGACTGCAGAAGGAACAAATTCAGAGGTGTAAACGATGTTTCTAGGGCAATTGTCAGCTTATACGAAATTATTAATGGAAAGGGTGTTGTGAGGATAAATAATCAACGTGAAAGTTTGCGTATACATATTCGGGGATCTGCATTAGACGAACGACTGGCACATCTATTGAAAAATAGGCCAAAATTGTTTTGTTTAAATGACACAGAAGACACCAACATTAAAGACAAAAGAAAAGCGATGCAGGTGCTTAAACAATATTTTCCGGAAAGATCACAATTTGAAATCGAGATCGCGCAAGACTACGAAGAGCCTACAGACTGCTATTATGATGATGTTGCAAACCGCTCTCAGCCACAGGTGGTTTCTTCGTAAGAGCAACCCAATCCTCAAAAGTTTGCTGGATTGTGGGGCTCAAACTATCTTTTCTGACGTTACGCTGAGAACTTAAGCTCCGGCAGAACCAACAATTTATCTCAATTTCCAATTGTTTTCCGTTTGAACCTCTGCTACGTATGCGTGTGTGATTCGTTTTGTCAAATGTGAGAAATCTGGGGGAGCTTACAATACAACCGTTGGCCTTGGCCAAGCGGACATTAGTTGGATCGAAGGTTGAAGGCGTAGTTTTCTCGAGCCACATTCGCAGCGGATCGTCGGCTTTTGTGGCGGTTGCTGCGTGGTGGGGTTTTGTGCTCAATTGTAATGTTTTGTGCTCAATTATAGAATGAGCGTGGGTGAGAGTAGCAAGACGCAGTAGCGGCGTGGAAACAGTGGTGGCTTGGCGCAGATCCAGCAAAGCACGGGCAGAAAAGCTGCGTAGGGGTCACACAGGACTAGTAGTTTTGAACTCCTTATAAAGTCGCAAGTTCGCATGGACTTTCGGCAAAGTCGCGGTTCGTTGGCCTCGCGCCACAACGAGTCCGCGCGTTTTTTTGCAGCCGAGAAGGCTGTAAATTTGGTCACATAGCTCAGCGGTAGAGCACTGCGTTCACATCGTAGGGGTCACAGGTTCAAATCCTGTTGTGACCATGTGAAACTTGCAATCAATTTCATAATTTTAAGACAACGCTGTTAACTTATTATGTTATGTACTTCATGCCCCAGGTGAATAATTTTGCGGCCGAGACACGTAAGGTGTTGAGCACAAATTCTTTGTTGTTTGGTAAAAAGCGAAAACAGATGTATAAGTAAGCAACGGGCTCGCACAGCGAGTGCAGTTGTTTGTGTTGGTAAATGTGAGATGGAAACATGAAGAAGTTAGTGGCGTTGGCCAATGCAGTATTATTGTTAAGTGGGACAGATACATTATTTCCCGCCGCAACAGCCTGGCTTTGATAAGTAAATATAGAGTGGTTTGGCATTTGTGAAAATTTCCGTAGCAACACAAGGGGCCGCTACCTACAGTGCGCAGTGCGTAGAGCACCCAGAGCAAATGTTAATCAGCAGGTCCGCCGAAGACGGCAAAGACTTCCCGAAGTGGATGATAAGTATAAACGCCGGAGGGGAGCTCTTTAGTTCTTCCATCACAGCGAACGAACAGGCGAAGAATTGCATCCCCTTATACGGCTTCCACATTTCTGTGCGCCGCTACACAACCGCAGACCTCCCTTCCATTGGAGGATCATTTCGCGCCAGCAGCGGCCTGTCAAAAATACACAGCAAGGAAACCGCCGCGTTCACCTCGATGCAGCTAAAGCACGACGATTGCGTGGTGTTGATCCCAAGCGGCGGCCACATTGCAGAGCTGGAGAATTGCTTATATAAGAAAAAAACTGTGGAAACGGTGTCGCTGCTTTGCTTCAATTGGTTCGGAGGGAATCTGGATATTTTTCAAGAAATATCCTTTCAGGATTCACTTGTGACTGCTGTTGAACAAAAAATCGATGAAGTTTTCGTACGCTTCAGGGTAAAGAAGAAGACTCATTCCTACACACAATACAACTCGCAAACTTTCGCAAAAGGAGGAGTGGCCACATGTTCCATGGATTTCACAAAAAACGCCTAAAATCCAGCGAACGCGGCGATTCATTGAACAACGCGCAAAGTTTAGGCAAGGCGCTAAGGTGGGAGAGCTTCATGGCCTTTCGCTACTTGGTGTCTAAGAAGAGCGACCATTTTGTTTCCGTTATCACCACGTTTTCTTTCATAGGAATATGCATAGGCGTTGCCACGCTCATTATCGTGATGTCTGTTATGAGTGGCTTCAAGGAAGAGCTGCTGTACAAAATAGTAGGCATGAACGGACACATTATTGCGTACGGAACGAGCTCGAATATCCCTGACGACAACAACATTTTGCACAAAGCGGCGTCTCCCAATATCAAGGCGATTTGCCAAATGATCGAGCGGCAAGGGATTGTTTCCTCGCAGGAGCAAAGCCGTGGCGCCACGATTTTGGCGATGACCAAAGAAACATTTGCCAAGCACGAGCTGCTGTTTAACGCGCTTTCTTTTGAGAAGACTAAGGCGGCGCCAATGAAGACTAAGGCGGCGCCAATGTCGCATAGCGCCCACGAAAAGTCAGTGGAAAAAGAAGCTGCGAACGGTCCACATGACGCTCACGAAAAGTCAGAGAAAGAAGCCGCGGACCTTCTTAAAATGGAGGCCTTTGATGGGAACAGCGTAATCATAGGGGAAAGGCTGGCGCAGCTATTGTTTGTGGACGTTGGGGACACAGTGACCATCATGAATCCTCAAGGGGAAACAACTCCGTTTGGAACAGTCCCAACCCAACAAGAATTTACAGTGGTTGGTCTGTTCAATGTTGGCCTAACCGAATATGACAAAAACATGCTGCTGATGCCTTTGAGCACGGCTCAGGAGTTTTTCAATTTGCAGGATAAAGTGACGCAAGTGATCTTTTTCGTTAATGACGTCGGCAGAGCCGGGGCAACTGCGCAGCTGATCAACCAAAAAGCCGAATGTGATGGGATACACGCTGTTGTGTGGCAGCAGGCCGATTCCCAGCTTTTCCGGGCTATACAAGTTGAAAGCAACGTTATGTTTATCATCCTTACATTAATAATTCTGGTTGCGTCATTCAATGTTGTTTCGGGTTTAGTGATGTTGGTGAAAGACAAAACAAAAGATATCGCAATCATGAAAACAATCGGAGCCACCGACGCGTCCATCATGCGCATTTTCATAATCACTGGCTCAACAATAGGGATAGCGGGCACAATCCTTGGAACGATACTCGGCACTTTAGCGTCGCATAACCTCAATTGGTTCCTATCAGTAATACAGAAGCTTTTCGACAAACAATTGTTTAACCCCGAAGTCTACTTCCTCTACCAACTCCCCACGAGGATCAGCCTCGCCGAGATAGCGCTGATTGACGGAGTGGCCATAGGTCTGTCGCTCATCGCGGCCCTCTACCCGTCGCTCCGGGCGGCCAGACTGGATCCGGCACAAGCTCTTAGAACCTGCTGACATAATGGACCTCTTTCGAAACCTTCAAAATCAGAATTTTGGGAAGGAGACACGGAGCACAGAAGCGGAGCGTACTTAGATGTACGTGAGCATTCGAGCACCGGATCGACGTAC
>JAIRNW010000074.1 GCA_031257795.1 Holosporales bacterium
TTGCGGTGCCGAGCTTTTAACTCGAGGCGGACCACGTCTGTCAGAAAATCGTATTTCATGGATGGAGTATTAACACATTATTCGGTTTTCTCCAAGAGGTCAGTCAAGATGGGTATAGATGGAAGTGAACTACCTCGTACTGATATGCCTGTTGAATCCCCTCATCCATACGCCGCTGAATCCAGCAGAAATCATCTGGAGAGTGGAGCAAATAACGACATGGTTCAACAGGCCATTGATGGCTCACTTGTGGCCTTCGATGATTCTGTACCACCATCACAGGAAGAAAGCGCACGAATTCAGTCGGAAAAACAACTGATGCTAATCATGGTCACAGCACTCGCCGCAAGTTTTGTTACGGCTGTTGCGGCAAGCTATGCTATTGCTGCTACTGGTTGGATAGGAGGCCTCCCAATCTTTTTAGGATATACCGTTCTTTCGGGAATCAACGTTTTCGCTGAGGAAGTTTTATCATTGCAAGGAGATTCGTTTTCTCAAGAGCAAATGGGTTTCAATAGTTTTTTGGGAACACTTTACTACTGTCTACCTTTTTTGTTGGGGCTTACTGGGGATTCGGAATACATTTCACCAATAAAACTTTGTTTTCTCGGCCTTTTTTCGATAAATAGCTGCTCTATTATGACCAAATTTATTTGTGTGTGTCGTGGTTTTCTACGCAGACGACGAGAAGGGTGCGTACTAGAATACGAGCGTGAACGGGTTATCGCTAAAAGCCTGTTGGCAGTTGCCTCATCAACAATGGCTGGGTGTATCAGCACTGGTGTTCTTATGGGCGTGGCGGCCTTTTGCAGCAAAGTGCTGGGCTTTGGATGGCGGGTTTTTTCTCTTCTTGCACGGCGTGTTATTGGCATATAAGGGAGTGGACGGTTATGGTCCCTAGTGGCCTCCATTCCGCGGGATATACACAAGCCCCACAAGATTGCGAGTTCGTCGAGTCGACACCACAACAAGTCTGCGACTTTGCTGGGGGCCCGACGTTGCTCGAATGCTCACAGTACACTCCGCTTCTGCGCTCCGTTTTTCCTGGGAAACACTCAATTTAAACCTTATGTCAACAGGCTCTACTTATGAGGTGAGCAGAACTCCATTCTCCGCCCTCCAAAACAAATACACCTCGTCGTCCCACGTCACATTCCTCTCAGATAACCTCAACAAATTCGGCAGAGACGCCTGTATGTGCTTTCCAGACGGCAGCTCAACGTAATAAAGCGAAATATCACCCAAATAAGCAATTTCTTGCACAATCCCTTTCGTGCAATTTCTATTGCCCGCCGGCGGCGTCCGCGACATCATCACCTTCTCCGGACGCACAGCCACGCTAACGTTCGCCCCAATCGGGATCGCGCCTGCGTGTGTCGCCAAAATAGAGCACCCCGCCTCTGAGGAATCAACAATAACGTGATCCGCCTCCTCCTCAACCACAACCCCGTTGAAAATGTTCATGCTCCCTATAAACTCAGCAACGAACCTTGAGTTTGGGAACTCGTATATGTCGTGTGGCATTCCGACCTGCCGAATGCATCCGGATTCCATGATCGCCATACGTGAGGACATCGTCATGGCCTCCTCCTGATCGTGAGTAACCAGAATGAACGTAATCCCAACGCGTTCCTGGATGTTCACCAGCTCAAATTGAGTTTGCTCGCGTAGGCGCTTATCGAGGGCCGCCAGCGGCTCATCCAGCAACAGCAGCTTCGGCTGCTTCACAATGCTCCTCGCCAGGGCGACGCGCTGCCTCTGCCCTCCAGAGAGCTCCTGGGGTTTACGGTGCGCGAGCGGAGCCATTTGTATGAGCTCCAGGGACTCCATCACCCTTTCGTGGATGACGCTTCTGGGGAGGGACTCTTGCTTCAGGCCGAACGCTATATTTTTGTACACGGTCATGTGCGGGAACAAAGCGTACGACTGGAACATCATGTTGACTGGGCGCTCGTACGGAGGCCAATCAGTGATGTTCACGCCGTCGATGAGTATATTTCCGGAGGTTGGAGTCTCGAAGCCCGCAAGCACGCGCAACAGCGACGATTTGCCGCAGCCGGAGCCGCCAAGGAGCGAGAAAAGCTCGCCTTTGTAGATGGAAAGAGAGACGTTTCGCACGGCCTCTAGGGAGCCGTACTTCTTACTGATCGCCTCAATTTGTATGTATGGAGGGACGCTGGGGTCTTGCCACGGCTCCACATTCCTTTTGATTGACGGAGGCAACGCGCCCTCTGCAGATAATGTGATATAATTCACTTCTACCGCGATTGCAGATGAAATGCAATCCCCAGTCCTCGCCTATGCTTCGATGTTTCTACGCTCAATTTTTTCGATGACTTAGAACCCGTTGACATAATGATTTAAGTTGGTCTTTCCTGCGTCGAATTCGGGGCGGTTTCCTACAAATATTGAACATGGGTATTCAAGAAGAGGTCAAAATCTATACTATTCCTTTTCTTCGCAGGACGCAGTAAAGAATGGCAATACACCCGGAATAGGGGAAATCTTTCGTCCATGTGTTGCAGAATCCAGCAAGAATCCTGAGGAGGGGGAGACAAATGATGGCAGGGTTCAGGCACACACCGTAAATCTGAGGTTTTGATCTGATACATTGAAAATATTGCTGGAGTCCTGGGACACAATCCTACGAATTAGGCCGGCCAGCACGTTCCCGTGTCCGGCTTCCAGCCAAGTTTTCACCCCTAGCTCCTCCATAGCCAAAACGCTTTCCCTCCACCTCACCCTGCTTATGACCTGCGTCGCAATCATGTCCGCCACCTCTCCTGCGCCACACACCGGCTTCGCAGACGCATTGGCGATCACCGAGATTTTCGGCGCCGCGAAGACCACGCGGCTAGCTGCCGTTGCAAGCTTTTCTGCTGCGGGCTGCATCCACGGGCTGTGAAAGGGGCCGCTGACCGCTAATGGCACTTTTTTACGCGCAAATTGCATTAGCTTCTCGCTGATGGCCTCAACTTCGTCGCACACCCCAGAAATAACCACCTGGCCCGGGCAATTGTCGTTCGCGATTGTGCATTTGAAAGCGTCGCCTTGCGTGCACTCAGCAATTATTTCAGAGGCCTGCTCGACGTCAATCCCGATAATCGCGTACATAACGCCGTCTTTGGGGGAGGCCTCTGCCATTGCTTCCGAGCGCAGTTGCACCAATCGAAAGAGCTGCTCGAAGCTCGCGCATCCAGCCGCGAGCCACGCATTGTATTCGCCGAGGGAGTGTCCTGCTAAACAGGTCACGTACTCTTCCAAGGACGCGATCCCGTTGGAGCTCTTATCGAAAGCCTCACGAAAAAACGCCCAGCCCATGGCGTTTGCTGTGAAAATTGCGAGCTGTGCGTTTTCGGTCAAGGTGAGCTGGTCAAGCGGGCCAGAGAACATCAGCTCGAGCAAGTCAAACCCAGCTATATCGTTGGCTTGCAGCGCCAGGGAGTGTGCCTCCTTACTGCTCTCGAAAAAAAACCGGCCCATCCCGACTCCTTGCGAGCCCTGGCCTGGGAAAACTATGGCTACTCCACTCGGCTTAGCGCGCAAGTCCTCAGACCCAACCTCTTGATTCGTGGACTCAGGAACCAAATTCTTGTCCAAAACTGTGCTCGTGGATGACATTATGCGCTCTGAACCGCGCTTGTTGTTTCTCCAAGCACAAACTTGACAAACCTTTTAACGCTAACGGGTGCCCCTATCTCCTTTGAAAACGCCGCAACGCTCTCCGACACCTTTTTCTTTCCGTCAATAACGTAAACCTGCTCTAGCAAAACAGTCTCTTCAAAGAACTTCCTAATTCTCCCATCAACCATCATGTCAACAACCGTTTGAGGTTTCCCTTGATCCTTTACTTGCTCCTTCAAAATCTCGCGCTCACGAGCTAAAACCGTCTCCGGAACATCCTCGATTTTAGTGAAAAGAGGATTAGCCGCAGCGATGTGCATCGCAAGTTTCTTACCGAATTCCAGCAGTTTGTCGTGCGGGCCTGAAGACTCCAGCTCAACCAAGACGCCGATTTTCCCGAGCTGCGGAGCAATTGTTCCATGGATATACGTTGCAACGACACCATTAGACGCCCCGCAATGGGCCAGGCGCCGGATAGTGATGTTTTCGCCAATGCTTGCAACCAAATTTGCCGTTGCCTCGCGCACTGTCTGATTCGCAGCTGTAGGGTTGCCACTTTCCTCATACTCTGGCATTTTTTGCTCCAGGAACGCATCCAACGACGTATCCGCACTGCGCGCGGCCAAGCCTCCAACCCCTCGCGCAAAAGCCTGAAACTTCGCATTCTTGGCCACAAAATCGGTTTCCGAATTTATCTCGACCACCACGGCCAAACCGTCATTAGGGGACACTACGCAAATAGCCCCGTCGCTGGCTGTTCTGCCGGCTTTATTTGCGGCTGAGGCCAACCCTTTTTTGCGAAGCCAATCAACGGCTTCTTCGAAATTTCCCTCGCTTTCAACAAGCGCTTTTTTGCAATCCATCATTCCGGCACCGGTTTTTTCGCGGATCGCCCTGATTAACTCTGACGTTATTTCTACCATTACTAAACTCCTATTCTTGCTTTTGTCCCGGGTCATTCCTGAGTAGCATCATCTGCAACCTCGCCATCACTTTCCTGTTCAGCGCTATCGAAGACTGCCACGAAATCCGCATCATCACCCAAGCGTCCATCGATAACGTCGTCCTCTCCAGCGGGGCCTCCCGCGCTATCTTCAGCGATTGCTTCGGCAATTGGCAGCCCGCTGCTTGCCCCCAAATCCACGCCAGCCGCGCTGAGGCCGTCTTGCACACCCTCTAAAACCGATGAAGAAATAAGGTCGCAGCAGATCCTGATCGAGCGAATCGCGTCATCGTTTCCAGGAATCATGTGTGTGATGTTGTTCGGATTACAGTTTGTGTCGACAATCGCGATGATCGGAATCTTCAGCTTTGTGGCCTCGCTAACGGCGATCGCCTCTTTGTTTGTGTCGATCACGAACAGCAGGTCTGGCGTTCCGCGCATCTCGCGGACCCCTTGCAGAACCGAATTCATTTTGTCCACCGTGCGCCGCATCTTTATTATTTCTTTCTTCGTCATGAAACGGGGGTTCTCGAGCGTTGCCTCGAGTTCCTTGAGTCTGTCTATCGCTTGGCTGACCGTTTTCCAATTGGTTAGCATGCCGCCGAGCCAACGGTGGTTCACGTAATACTGTCCGCATCTCTCCGCCGATAGCTTTATGATGTCGCAGGCTTGAGCCTTCGTGCCAACAAACAATATGCGGCCCCCAGCTTTTGCGATGCCATATGCAACAGACATTGCGCTCTGCAGCAATGGGACGGTTTGTTCAAGATCTATGATGTGGATTCCATTTCTGGAACCAAAAATGTAAGGCGACATGAGCGGATTCCACCGTTCTGTCGTGTGCCCATAGTGCAGGCCAGCTTCGACCAAGCTGCGAATATCAACTGCGGGAATTGTCATCTAACTATATCCTCCTAAAACTCCGCTTCCATACATACCCAGTCACAAAAAGTTTGTGGGTTCGTCGATCCGTTACTCAGCTCGAGCAGTGCGTTAAGTACAGCTCTTTGCCTGCGTTACGTGTCTCCTGCCCACAACTCTTTTTGTGACTGGGTATATCCCCCCAGCCGTAAAAAGTTTGTGGGTTCGTCAATCCGTTACTCAGCTCGAGCAGTACGTCAAGTATAGCTCTTCGCCTGCGCTACGTGTCTCCTGCCCACAACTCTTTTTGTGACTGGGCATATCCCCACCCAGGCCGTAAAAAGTTTGTGGGTTCGTCGATCCGTTACTCAGCTCGAGCAGTACGTTAAGTACAGCTCTTCGCCTGCGTTACGTGTCTCCTGCCCACAACTCTTTTTGTGACTGGGCATATCCTCCAGGCCGTAAAAAGTTTGTGGGTTCGTCGAATCAACCCCAACAGAATCAGCATTTGTTTTGCTTCCCAGACAATGTAAGTCTTAAAGCACTTGTTCAGAAAATCTTTTGGTGACCCGATTTACAATAGTCGTTTTGCAGTTTCTACGTAAGCTTCACACAAACAAGAAACATCGGACCGGCCCACTGATCGCGCGATCCCGTAAGAGCGGGATTCAGCACACAAAACCGGGTGCAAAACGCCATAACAAAAAAACAACTCTTCTGAGATTGTACTTGTTCTGCGCCTGAAAATCAATGAACTTGGACAAAATTGAAAACCGGCTCAAAGACCAATTTCAACAGGTTCTAAAAGGTGCTGTTATCAACAGTCCACGAAGATTTCAAAGACACACCAGGCTCTTCAATTCAGTATGAACCTGCAGATTGCTGGCTAGGATGCTGCATGAGTATTCCGAGTTGTGAAAAGAGTTGGTTGCAGAAGGTTGTTCGTTGCGATGGCGCTGAAAATCCTCGTTGGAGTGCGGACCATTATAGCTCGTTAAGGAAACGGTCCCCCCAGCTTCCCTCACCAAAAGCGCCCCCGCGCTCACGTCCCACTCCTTAACGCGGCGCTCGAAAAACGCCCCGAACCTCCCCGCAGCAACAAACGCCAAATCCAAAGAGCTCGCCCCAAAGTGGCGCACCGTCCCCGCACGCTCAGCGACCGTCTGCAGGCGGGCCCCGGCGTCTCTAGCCCCGCGAAAACCAAAAGTGGAGCCAGTGGCGACGATCATGTCGCTCAAACTCGCCGCCCCCGACACCCTCAGCCTCTGCTTATTCAAGAACGCCCCGCGCCCTTTCTCCGCTAAAAACATTTCGTCAGTCACGGGGTTGAAAACAATCCCGGCGATAACCTCGTCAAACCTAGCAACCGCAATGGAAATAGCGAAGTGAGCGATTCCGTGCGTGAAATTTTGAGAACCATCCAGCGGGTCAACGATCCAGCGGAAACCGTAATTTTTGTCGAATTGCGAAACTTCTTTCAATGGCCGTATAAGCCCGCTTTCCTCCGCTAAAATCGCGTATTCGGGCCTGGCCTTCGCGAGCTCATCGATTATGATGGCCTCCGCACGCTTGTCTGCCGCGCTGGCGAATCCGCCAACACCTTTTGCAGCCTGCAATTTTTCGAGCTCACCAAAATCGCGGATCAGCCCCTTGGCCGCCTTTTGCGCGGTCATGATCATCACGTTGACTACAGGGGAGTTCCCTTCTGAGACGAGAGAAAAACTCATGTGAGCTCCGAGCTTATGGCGTTTATCTTCTCTATTTCTTGTTGTTTCAGCGTCAAATTCTCGTGATCAACGGACCATTGCTCAAAGCGCGCCTCCTTGTACGCCAGGTTTTCCGTCTTTTTCTGCAACAACTCGCAATCTCGCAGCAGCGCCTCTTTTTTCCTACTAATAATGCTGACGATGTCATCTTTGTTGATATTAGGCGGCGATTCTAAGTAGAAGACCCACCCTTCGACAATGATCCTCAACCCTAATACATTTTGTTGCTCGCCGTCCACATCAATACAGCTCAGCTTCCCAAGAGCACAGATCCAGTTGGCATTATTATTGATGAAACGAACAAGGGTCTCCTTTTTAGTAGCAAAATCTGCTGCTTTTTCATCGACATATGTTTTTAGCATGAGTTTCAGCTTTGCCGCCGGGGAAACATTCAAAAGCCCGCGGACAGAGCGGATTTCATCTGTAAGTTTTATACACAGATCTGCTTGTTTCCACCCTTCCTCATCTTCCGTGGCCGGCTCTTTGATTGCCGCCCATTTGGAGATCAGGAGCATGTCCGTTCCTTCAAACTCACCGACAAATTCCACGCCTCCCCGTTCGCATTTCTCAGCCAAAGCCTCCCAAAGATACTCCGTTACAAAAGGAATAACGGGGTTAGACACTTTCAAGAATTCACCAAAAACGAAAGAGGCAACTTCTCGGCTCTCGGCCGCGTGCGCCCCCGCCAAGCACACCTTAAGCCCCTCTATATACACATCGCAAAACACCTCTCTCAGGAATTTTATGATGTTCTGCGTCACGAGATCGAAGCGGTGGTTATCGTAATGCCCCTTAGTCGCTTTCATAAATTCGCGCAATTCATGCAGGATCAACGCGTTCAACCCTAATAGGCGCGCTTTATCACATTCCTTTTGTGACTTGCTTAGCATACATCCATTCATCTCCAAGAAAACTGCGGCGTTCCATATCTTGGTAATGAAATTCCTGCTGTTTTCTACCAATTCCTCGCTCATCCTTATGTCTCTCCCAGGAATCGCTAAGCTTGCCAGCGTAAATCTGGTTGCGTCTGTACCGTATTTCTCCATTAAAACCAATGGGTCTATCACATTTCCCTTGGACTTCGACATCTTCTGCCCCTTCTCATCCCTTATCAGTGGATGGATGTAAACCTCGCGAAACGGCACGTCTTTCATGAAATACACGCCCAACATCACCATTCGCGCAACCCAGAAGAAGATTATGTCGAAGCCCGTGACTAACATGTCGTTCGGGTAACGTACGCGCAGCATCTCCGTGTCGTCTGGCCAATATTGCGTGAGGAAGGGCCAGAGCCCCGAAGAAAACCAAGTGTCCAGCACGTCCTCGTCTCGCTTCAACGGCACATCCCGCCCGAAATGCTGGCGGGCCAGCTCCGCGGCCTCCTCCTCTGTTGTGGCGCAGAAGAACTCGCCGTCTGGGGCGTACCATATTGGGATTTGATGCCCCCACCATATCTGTCTGGACAAGCACCAAGGCTGGATGTTTCTCATCCAATTAAAATATGTGTTTTTCCATTGATCCGGGATGAATTTAATCTTCCCTTCCTCAACAACATCAATTGCCGGCCCCGCTAGTTTCTCGGCATCCAAAAACCACTGGTACGTAACGCGTGGCTCCATCAGACAACCGGATCTGTCATTATATGGAACGGAGTGTACGATATCTTCGATCTTCTCTACGAGCCCCCCCGAAGACAGCGCGTTGACCGCCTCGACGCGCGCTGCCTCGCGAGACAACCCGCGAAACTGCTCTGGAACATTGGCATTCAGCGTTGCGTCCTCGTTCATTATTTCCACGATTTCCAGGTTGTGGCGCTGACCTATCTCGAAGTCCTCAAAGGAACAAGCCGGAGTTACTTTTAGAACGCCGGTCCCCTTCTGCGGATCGCAGGCTTCGTCCGCGACGATCGGCACGCGCCTGTTTACCAGCGGAACAACGGCGAGTTTTCCAATCAAATGAGAATAGCGCTGGTCTTGCGGATGCACGCAAACCGCCGTGTCGCCGAACAGGGTTTCCGGGCGGGTTGTGGCCACGACAATGTACTCTTCGGGATTGGCGGACTTGTCTGGATCAGCAACAATCCTGTACTTTATGTGCCAAAGTTTCCCTTTCTCCTCTTTGTTCATGACTTCGAGGTCTGAGATCGCGGTTTTTAAAATTGGATCCCAGTTGACAATCCTTTGCGCTCTGTAGATCAGGCCGTCTCTGTACAAACGGACGAAAGCCTCCAAAACTGCCGCATTCGCCTCAGGATCAAGTGTGAACCTGGACGTTGACCAATCAACGCTCATCCCTAGTTTGCGCAATTGATTAAATATCTGGCAGCCGGATTCCTCTTTCCATTTCCACACCTCTTTTAGGAAGACCTCGCGCCCTATCTCTTTTCGGGAAATGCCTTCATTGGCGAGCTTCTTTTCAACAATAATCTGAGTCGCGATCCCTGCGTGGTCTATGCCGGGCTGTCCAAATACGATCCGGCCATTTTGACGCTGAAAGCGCAGCATTATGTCTTGTATTGTGGAGGTGAAGGCGTGGCCTATATGTAGACAGCCGGTGATGTTTGGGGGAGGGAGTGTTATCGTGAAGCAGCGGCCATCTGTGGCATCCGCCCTGCCTTCCTGAGGGGAGCTTGGGTCGCCGCTGTGAGAATGTGCCGCAAACTGCGAGGTGGCGACAATGTGCTTTTCTGATTTTTCATAGATGACTTGCTCGTACTTTGCGTGATTGAAGGACTTTTCTAATCTCATAATTCACCCTCATTAAGAACCCGTTCATATAAGATTTAAATTGAGGATTTTCCAGGAGAAACGGAGCGCAGAAGCTGAGTGTACTTAAACGCACATGAGCTTCGAACCGGATTCGACTCCGAAAAGACCGATTT
>JAIRNW010000046.1 GCA_031257795.1 Holosporales bacterium
ACTTGAACGATGCTACCTGAGGAAATACGCACAATTTATAGCTTTTTTTAAGATAACGACTGATCGCATTCTACAGTTTTTGTCGGTGGGGTAAAGATGCGTTGGGTGTTAAGGCAGGAGACACATAGCACAGGCGAAAAGCTGTACTTAAACGTACTGCTCGAGCCGAGCAACTTCGGGCTCCCGGCAACAAAGTCGCAGACTTTGTTGGGGTGCCGTTCGACGACCCCGCAAACTTTCGAGGGCTGGGTATACTGTTTTTGCAGCTCCATCTATATGATGAGTGCAATCTACTCAACCACAAACAGGTTATTAGATTGATAATTGTTTTTTAATGCATTTCCCGTAGAATCATGGTAAGTGTAATCATCATGAAAATTGGAAGCGTTTATATGGAAAAGAAAACATTAGGCTTGTATGTAGGCTTGATATTGTCCTCTGTGAATTGTTCTGTGACCTCTACAACGATGATGGTGCGACAGCAGCCGCAGGTGCCGCAGGTAATTGATTTAAACAAGCAAGGCCTTGTAAAGAGGCTGAGTGAAATGAAACAGCAACGCATCGATAACAAATACGCAGATAAAAAGCGTTATGCAATGTATTATCTAAATGAAGTGTCGTCCATTGTAAGCAACGCGGAATTACTACTGAGATGCTTCAATGGGGAGTGGCAGCATAAAGCAGGACAAAGTCTAACCGTTCTTCAAAAAGCAACAGACAAGCTGCAGGGAATACATCATATAATTGAGGTTTCTAAGCAAACTCTAAAGACAATGTCACGTTTTTGTGAGGAAGCGTCCCATTTGCAACGGAGAATCATAGACATAAGGAATGAAATCTGTCGATCGTTGTCTGTAGTACACGATTTTTTTATGCAAACAGAGCCTTCTGCTTGGCAACAAATCCTTACCAACGAAAACTTTGCTAGTTCCATATTGGGAGCCAGAACTCCCGAGACAGTGCGAATTGCTGTTGACCATTTTTCATACTCCATGCGAAACAGACCTTTAAAAGGCGACGAGAACGATATGAGGCTTTTCAAAGTGTTCGTAGCAACCCTAGCTCTTTGTTATTCCGATTCCCCCAGCACTATTAAACACGTACAAACCAGCGCGGCGCGAATATTGCTTGCCCGACAAAGAAACTTGTTGTTCCCTAATACATGTTTCTATAATTGTCAGATCCCTTGTAGAGCATGTTGCTCAATTAGTGACGACCATTTCAACGTTCCCCAAGACGTTTCCTTTAATTTAAGACAGATTCCATATAACACTTATGCACGATATTTTGAGCATCCATTAGATGATTCTGATATTGAAGCATTAGAACAACGTGCGGCCTCTTTCCCTGAGCTCCCGGTCTACAGGGAAATTGCTAATTTTGTCTGTGAGAATGGGGAAAACTGCCCGAGCGCGGATGAGGCACTGTGTCGGCTGTTTATGTCAACGAGGCAATTGGAGTCTGGAGCTCAGGACACGAGAGAAAGAATTACGCAGCAATTGTCGCAGATTAGAAAAGACGCACAAGAGGTTCTTGTTAGAGCCCCCGGGGCGATAGCATTATTAATAGATAAAGCCAGTGATATTTGGAATAGCTACGAATTTTATAACAACACACCGTGCATTGCACACGCGTTATGCATCCTGTTTAACATGATCTTGCTAGAGCCTGACGTTGCTAAGAAAATTAGACAACTGGACTGTTGGTCTACGCGACTTAGTGAATTCGCCGGCCATCCCGAAGATTTTATTCGTCCAGAACTCGAACGGTTTATTCTTCCACGTCTTCGAGAACAAGTAACGCTCAATCTGATCCATGTTTTGAAGGCTTTTTCCGCTGCTTCTCAAGGGTCTGACGTGCGGTATGTTGTAGATCCTACAAATCCGATAATACTGGATCTGCTAAAGACTGCTAAAGTATCACAGGCTCAGTCAACAATAACGGAACAGCAGGAGCAACAGCTGGATAGGTTCGTCAGAGATTTTGTGAAGAGGTTGATCGAAGGAGCTCCAATTAGAAGAAAGTTACAAATTCTGAAGGAGGCGAAAGAACAAACAGAGCTTTTTGAGAAGAATATTTCGAGGTGGAAAGCAGAGCTTTTTGCGCATTCGAGTCGACTTGTCGGTAATATACTAATGCGACTAAATCCTAACATCATTATGGCGTTAGGGTGTCGTGGAACAGATAGAGGTTCTATAATTGATGCGCTACAAAGAGCAATGATTGATACTGCTGGTTTTAGAAATCTTGTACAAACCATAACTGTGGAGATATATAAACGGCAATCCATTCCGCACGGGCGAAGGGCGGAGGAAGAGAAGGGCCATCCCGAAGAGGGCTTGGTTCCTGAACAGCTTCCGGACGCAGGAGTAACTGCAGTTCTTAGTGAGGTTTTTGATTTTGCGGGAAGCAATGATGAATTCATTAATTTTGTCTATTATGTGTTCGGACAAGAGAACAGCGACGGAGTGACAGAATTATTGCGCGACCTTTTCGGTAGTGATGAACCAAAGGATACTCTAATTCGTAGGCTATTTGGTGTAGTCGACCAAGCCTCTTACGCCGATCCTAATAACAGAGCAGCAGTCTTCTCACAGTTTGCACAAATTTATGATGCTTTACGATTTTTGGCGTGGTGTCGGGGAAAAAAGGTGCGCGACGACGCTATAGGGTTTACCCACCCAGGACTAAATCTTTTAATCATAATCTGCGAAGGATTGGGAAAAGCCCACGATCTCCTAAGGGTGATGAGAGAGTGCGGCATTAACGAGCGGGGGACAGAGTTCGGCCGCTTTGAGTGTACAGGAGACGTTATAGCTTTTGTCGCCCCACACGGATGGGCAGCTGATGTAAACGTGATAGACAATAGGAAACTTAGGGCAGCCTACAATAGCGTATTTTTCGGGCCAGATAGGTTCAGAATGCGCAGCTAGACAAGGAAGTGAGTGGTAATTGTTGGAAAGTATTGCTGTTAAGCTATAAACAAACAATCTGGTGCACATTTGCTTTTAACATCTGAGGGGCAATTGTTTATTAACATCTTTGTTTGATTCTTAGTTTACCAGCGTCATAAAACTCGAGGAACATAATATGAAAATGAAAATTTTAGGTTGGCATGTCTGTGTACTGGCTTTTATAAATTGTTTACCTGCATCTGCGGCGAGGCAAAGAGACCCGATAACTTTAGCCGATATTAAAGAATTGGGGGTAATACGAGATATTGCAGACTTTGCTAACACAGATAAACTGTTCGATCAGCAAAAACAACGACTAGCCGACCTGCTTGCAGAAGCAGAAAAAATTCGAGGGATCTTGGATGCCATCTTTAATGAAGAAACAAATCTAGATGCTAAAGCATTGACAACTGCCACAAGCGAATTTAATGAAGTTCGTACAATTTTGGAAGGCATATATAGGGAAGTAGAAACGTCGCCAAATAGGAAAAGCGATTTTTGCGTCCATTTCGCTGACAATGAGAAAGTGCTCAAACGCTCGATATATAAAATTGCTTCAGCATTGCATAACGTGCTCACCTTCGTCCAGGGGGCGCCTTTGGACGATGTGCGAGCTTTTTTCGATAGGAAAGAGAGCGTTATAGCTAATATGTATGGGGAAGTAAAGGAAACAGTCGATGCAATGTTCGCAGGGTATCCAGAAGATCCGCTGTTTAAAAACCTATCAACCCTTGTAACTTTTGCAATTCGTCAGAAAGAACGATTTGGTTTTTACGTGGCATCTACACTACATCCGGAACACGACATAGCACAATTTCTTTTAGATAGAAAATTTAAACTATTACCTGTGAAACTTGAGCAATCAGAATTTGTTTGGGGAAGTTCTATTATGCCAGAACGCTTCAGCATTCACAAAAGTGTCGCTTTCTCGCTAGACGACGCCCTTTTGCGCGATCCTACCGTGCACAGTGCGCTTTGGAACAGGTGGTTAAAAAGAGGGCTTAGGATAGACGAAATACGTAACGAGCGCGTTCCTTTTAGCCAAGAAGTTACTCAATTACACGAGGAACTCATTCGTCTTATAGATGTTGAGCTGAACAGTTCTCAGAATGGAATGACTGCATTGCGCCAGCTTTTCTTGTCATCGGGAGAGGAAACACATATAACCGCTAAAGGAGCAATGCAGAAAACTTTTGTGCAATTTACTGGCGAAATAAAGGTGCTCATTAATAAAATGCTTAATGCCTGGGAGCAGGGGAGTGAAACAGTTGTCCATTATGGAGCCCCTGAAGAAAATCCGTTGGAGGCAGGGCAAGTATGTACTGCACATTTAATGTGGTTCCTGCTTAACGTGATATTACTAGAGCCAGACTATAACAAGAAAAATGATAAATTACACACCTTGTACCGCCTCGTTAGGCAGTTAATACAAGATAACAAATGGCTCGGTATTGTTCATGAAGAACTCAAACAAAAAGCATTAATGCAAGTGGATGGTGCTCTTCAGGAATTCTCTGCAGTCGCTGAAGGATCTGAGGCACAACTGGTTATGCCTTCGCGTGATGCCCTAAAAGAACTTGTGCAAAGTGTTGCCGCGTTTCCGAACTTGAGAGCTTGTCGCATTCTTAATGATATGATCATGCAGGCTGTTTTCTTCCGCCAGGGAGTTTGTGCTTTTCAATATTTAATGGCAAGCCGTATTGATGAGCGCGTATGTGAAGCTCTAGCAATATTGCCGCCGGAGGCCTTACCAGTGCTGTTCGGAAATGACAGAGTTGCTGCAGATGCTACTTGGGGCCACTTTGGCGTTCAACCGGCGAAATTGCAGGCCGCAGCTCGAAGCATGACCGTTAGTGCATACGAAAGAGGGCTTCGAGCAATTACACATGACCCCGATTCACAAAATCCTTCGCCAGACCCAGCCTCAATAAGACCAGCTCAAACTGTAGCAGAGGCCGAAAGCTACGGCAATATATGTAGAGTGCTATCTGCGTGCATTCCTGAACCTTCTGCGCTTCCTCCAGGACCTTTCCAGTTCCAGAGGAATTTAGTTTGTGTGGCTTTTGAGAAAGGGGACGACGAAGTGAAAACTTTGCTGCAAACGCTTTTCGGGACAAAAGATAGACCCGAAGGAAAGATAGAGCTTATTGGCATGCTGTTTGATGCAATCGCAAAACCCAGTCGAGATCCGAAACCTGCCGCAAATCAGGGAAATAATCTTTTAACTTTCATGCAAGCTTATGATTTTCTTAAATTTCTTGTATGGTGTAAGAAAAATAAACTAAAAAGTGTATATACCAATCACATTGGCTTAACACATCCAGGTGCCGCAGCTTTATTTGAGGGTTGTAATATAAAGGGGAAAGCTCAAAACCTTTACAACATGATAGACTCTTGCGGATTTTTGCATCCACAAGGACTGTTCGGCTTAGGAAAACGGTTCGGAGATTACGAAGTTGCAAAAGAAAAGATTGGCTTCAGAGGCGATGTTAATCCGGATGAAAATAGAAAACTGAAAACGGGATTTGACAGTCTCTGGTTCGGTATAAAAAGGCTCTGTAAAGAGTCTCACGTGGTACATTACGGACAGGCGACTCTAGGTTAGAACCGTTGGTAGGGGAGCCTCGAAGCGCAGCGTACTAAAGTGGCGTGAGCATTCAAGCTCCTTCTGACTCCCGGCAAAGTCGCAGACTTTGTTGGGTAGTCCGGATGACAAACTCGCAAACTTTCGTGGGCTGGGGTATACTCAGCCACAAGATGGGCTTCAGGACCTTTCAACATGAAACGCGACAGTGTGCGCATCTTCCCGCAAAATTTTATTCGCTTCGTCGAGATTTTTGTGAACAATGCCCTCGGCGTTTTCACCATCGCCGTCGCGCTTGCAATATTTATAGCGCTGCTGTCGTATTCCCCGCTTGACCAATCCATAAACACCGCCTCCACAATTCCTTCCAAAAATCTCCTAGGAACATGCGGCGCGTATCTGGCAGATTTTTTTAACCAACTCTTCGGAAACGTATCGTGGCTGGCCGCTTTTTCAATTTTCATACTTGGCTGCCGCACACTCGCCTTTAAAAAAAACGCAGTAACCGCGCAAGTCGCAGCCTCACTCATCTTCTCTCTATTTTTATTTTGCTTTTCCATTCAATGCTTATTTACCAACCAAATCTGTAATGACCTCTACACAACAGTTAACATGAAGCCCGGCTGCGGCGCGATCGGCTTCGTCTTCACAAAGCAATTCTACCTTTTCATGAAAAACCAAGGGTTCCTGCGTTACTTCTTTCCGCTAATGTTCGCTTTGTTCGTCTTTGCCGTGTACTTGTGGAAAAAGGCAACGAAAATAACGTTTAGCGGCTGCTTCCGCGCGGCAAAGAAAGTGACGCATGAAATCGCGAAGATCTGCCAAAAAAAACACATACTCGGGAGGATCTCGCGCAGCTTCCAGAAGTTCGCGTTCTCGCCGTTTCGAAGGGATGACGATTCGCAAGACAGAGAGCTCGATCTGTTGAAAGAGGCCGGAAACAATTTTTATGATGCGACTTCTGACGGCTCTTCCGCCAATGATGGCGCGTCAAAAACTGAAGCAAAGACTGTAAAGTATTTGAAAAATTCTGGAGAATACAAAATTCCATCAGTTGAACTATTAACCGGCGTTAAGGAGGACCAAGCAATCACGGTTAAGGACCTTCCAGAAAAGTCGAAGGCATTATTAAATGTTCTTGCGGAGTTCGGGATCGATGGGGAAATGGTTGGCGTCTTGCCCGGCCCTGTTGTAACAATGTACGAGTTCCGACCCGCCCCCGGAATAAAAACATCGCGAGTTATCAGCTTAGCAGACGACATCGCGCGATACATGAGCGCCATTTCAGCTCGCATAGCAACGATCCCCGGGAAAAACGCAATCGGAATAGAGCTTCCAAATGATAAAAGGCAAACCGTTTTTCTGCGCCCTCTCTTGCAAACAAGCAGCTACACGCAGTGCACAGCGAAACTTCCGCTCATCCTCGGCAAAGATATCTCAGGGAAAGCCGTCGTTGTTGATCTAGTCAAAATGCCGCATTTGCTCGTCGCAGGAACCACGGGCTCAGGGAAATCAGTGTCGATTAATACGATGATCTTGTCATTGATATACAAATTTACTCCAGATCAATGCCGCTTCATAATGGTTGACCCAAAGATGTTGGAGCTATCTGTGTACGACGACATCCCTCACCTTTTGACTCCAGTGGTCACAGAACCAACGAAGGCGATTTCCGCCCTGAAGTGGGCTGTGCGCGAAATGGAAACTCGCTATAAGGCGATGTCTCATCTTGGTGTTCGCAACATAGACAATTTCAACCAAAAGATACAGATGGGGAGGCAGAAGGGAGACATTTTCACTCAGCGCGTTCAAACGGGCTTTGACCAAGAGACGGGGCTGCCGATTTTCGAAGATCACCCACTTGGCTACAAAGAGTATCCGTACATTGTGATTGTTGTTGATGAGATGGCGGATTTGATGTTGGTGGCGGGGAAGGAGATTGAGTCAGCCGTGCAGAGGCTCGCTCAAATGGCGCGCGCTGCCGGGATCCATCTCATCATGGCAACGCAGCGGCCCTCCGTTGACGTGATTACTGGAACGATCAAGGCGAACTTCCCAACGCGAATTAGTTTCCAGGTGACGTCGAAGATCGACAGCCGCACGATCCTTGGGGAGCAAGGGGCGGAGCAATTGCTGGGGCATGGCGACATGCTTTATATGAGCGGTGGAGGGAGGATACAGCGTGTGCATGGGCCGTTCGTGTCTGATAATGATGTTGAGGTGGTCGCTAAATTTTTGAAGATAAATGGGGAGCCGGATTATGTTGACGGGATCACGGATGATAGCGGAGAGAATGTGGAATTTGGAGATTCCAGCGGACTAAAGGACGGGAGCGCCGGGTTGTTTGATGAGGCAGTGGAGTTTGTGCGCAAAGAGGGACGCGTGTCTATCAGCTTTATTCAGAGGCGTTTCCAAATTGGCTATAACAGGGCGGCGAAGTTGGTTGAGCAGATGGAAAAGGAAGGGGTTGTGACGCCGCCTGATAGGTCAGGGAAGCGAGAATTGCTATAGGCGCGTTAACTCAGTTCCCAAAAGAATTGAGAGCGGGAACATCGAAGCAACGCACTCGCAAACTTTTTGTGGCTGAGTGTAAAAAAAGTGTTCCCGGAGGGAATTGAACCCACGACCTCAGGATTAGGAATCCTACGCTCTATCCTGCTGAGCTACGAGAACAAAACTTGCACAACGCACAAAAGACAGTTACCTGCCCGATCTCCCTAACCCGTGTTTACGACCCTTGCTAAACATCCCCTTCACATCATCGCAAAAATCAAGAATCCCACGCTTAACAGAGCCCCAAAGACCTGCCTCGCTCTCTTGCTCGTCTTGGCTTTCATCATCAGAAGTGCCAATAATATCTTCGCTTTTAGTCGCAGCCTTCACACCATCACTGCCGACGAGCCCATCCCACTTTGTACCATCTATAGTAACCCGTCCATCACCATCAACGGTATCAGAATTTTTGGTGTTTTCCGCTGCAGCTTTTTTCTCCTCTGTTCTCTTGGAAGTTTTATCCGAAGAGCCGCTCTTCTTCTCCTTTTTTTTCTTTGAGCCGCTCTTTCCTTTTTTCTTATCCTTCTTTTTTTTAGCTGAAGAATCCTTTTCGTCTTCATCTATCTTAATCGCCGAGAACCTCAGAATGCCACTTCTCTTCAGGCGAATGAAAACACTCTTATGCCCGCGTTTTCTGGCGCTTTCAATCACTGTTTTGAAATCCTTTGGCGCATTAACGGGCGTTTGATTCACCTCATCTATAACATCGCCCTTTGTTAAGCCTATATCATCAGCAGGGCTGTCCGGCTCCACCTTAACAACAAGCACGCCCTTCGCGTCTTTATCTCCTCCTTCCTCGCTTGCGGTATTCTTCACGAGTGTTAATCCGAGAATCTTAACACTCTTCTCTCCGGTGTGATCGACGTCCGCCTTTTCATCGTTCGGCTTTCCATTAACGCGCTCGAAGTCCCCCAGCTTAACATCAAGCACAAGTTGTTTCCCTTTCCTAAGAATTGTGATCTTATGCTTAGAATCAACCACGGCCGCGCCAACAGTTCGAGACAGCTTACTTATCCCAGTAATCTCCACGTCGTCGAACCTCAGAATAACGTCGCCCAACTCCACGCCCGCCTTGCTAGCCGGCCCGCCCGGCTCAACATAGGCGACCACAGCCCCGCCGCTTTGCTTAACGTTCAGGCCTTCCGCCATCTCTTTTGTGAAATCCTGCACTTTGACCCCTAGTGCTCCGCGCTGAATCTTCTTCTTCTTGATCAGCTGATTTATGACGCTCTCTGCGTTTCTAGACGGAATGGCAAACCCTATCCCGACGTTTCCGCCGGAAGGTGTGATAATCACTGTGTTTATTCCAACCACGCCTCCGTCTGCGTTGATCAAGCAACCTCCAGAATTCCCGACATTTATCTGAGCGCTGTGTTGTATGAAATCGTCGTTCAAAACCCTTTCCCCTAGGTGCAGGTCTCTTGACTTCGCCGATATTATGCCAACCGTCACAGTGTTTCCCAAGCCGAACGGATTCCCGATGGCCAAAACCCACTGGCCCACAGCGGTTGCGTCAGAGTCACCCCACTCCATCGCCTTAATGGATTTCCTTTTTTCTGATGAAATTTCGGACATCTTGATTCTCAGAACGGCGAGGTCAGAGTGCGGATCAACACCATGGACTTCCGCTTTTATTTCCGTTTTATCGTGGAGTAAAATCCGCGCTTTGGTGGAGTTTTCAACAATGTGGCAGTTCGTCACGACGTAAGCGTACTTCTCGTCAACTTTGATGAAGAACCCAGAGCCTCCAACCAAAATCTTGCGCTTCTTTGCGCCCTCGGCGAAGTTTTTGAAAAAATCCTCAAATGGAGTTCCTTGGAACCTTTTTGCGAAACCTTCTTCCGGCGATTCATTTTGTGTTTGCTGGGCCACAATACTAATAACACTATCAACCACACGCTTGACAGTTTCCGTGAAGTCCGGGGAGGAAAGCTCGCGTTGCTTGTTATTTTTTGCGGAGTTTCCAGATTTCTTACCCTTCGTAGATCCAGCATCATCACGCTCGCTATTGTTTCCATCGGAAACGCCACTAGGTTTCGCGATATCCTTCTCAGAGACTTGCTTACTTCCGTTGGCTACAGGGAATTCACTACCCAATAACGCCGAAAACAGTGACAACAGAAACGCCAAACTTTTTGCTCTCATCATCTCTCCCGAATAAAGTAAAAAATACCCTTCCCCTAACAGCTTAGATGATCATAGCCGTAAAAGAGCAAAAAAACACTTAAAAATGGACTTGGGCAGACTTCCTTTTTGCATTACCCAGCCAGAACCCGTTGACATAAATGATTTAATTTGAGGATTTTTTCAGGAGGAACTGAGCGCAGAAGCGGTGTACTAGACGTGCATGAGCATTCGAGCAACGTCGGGCTCCCGGCAAAGTCGTAGACTTTGTTTGGGCGTCGACTCGACGAACTCGCAATCTTTTGATGACTGGGTATACGTCAAGTGCAGCTCTTCGCCTGCGCTCAGGACCGAATCAACTCGCTGAATGTGAGCCCGCTTCGTGTCCAACGCCCTCGATTCCTTCGATGGTTTGGGATATCACGCTTTAGGAGGCCGGCTGAAACAATGATGCAACGTAAAAAAACGGCCGCAAAGGCAAAGAACACACCCATAGAAACCACGCTCCAGTTTCACGGATAGGTCTGACAACAAAAGACATTACTCCCCGAACAACCGCTACGGGGCCAGATACTACTGGGATCGACACTACGCGGCCCATAATTACTTTGACAGTATTCACTAGGGCAAGGAACTTAGCAACATCCGATATAATACCTATGATACCGCCGCTTAATATTCCGTTGACAACGCCGCTCCATATTCCTTTGATACCGCCGCGCCATATTTTTTCCATGTCCGCAATAAACCCGCGGCAGAGCACACCACAAAAGTCAGAAGCATGCTCGCAAAAAACCCTGATTCCCCAAATGGCGACTGCAACCGAACTCCTTTCAGCAAAAAAACCAGCCTTTGGTTCGTTGAAGGCGCCATAACAGGCTTGAAGCGCCCTATGAAGCGCCCCATTGGAAGACAACGGCGGCTTAGCTGTTATGTAAGGATACTTAGCTGTTATGTAAGGATATACCAAAACGAAACAACCAACCATAAATTGCACGTATTCGTTTGCAAGCAGAGAACGCGCCATGTTAACAGCCGGCCTGCCTAGCTTTACAAGCAGAGAACACGCCATGTTACAGCCGTTAACAGCCGTCCTGCCTAGAGCAGATGGGGTCAGTGCTTTTGCGAGCTTTTTCTTTGCAACAGATGCCTTGCGTGCAACATCATTAGCTACTGCACCAGCTAGAGAGATCGAACCTTCTCCTACCCACTCCAGGACCTCAACCGCATTCCATAAACCTTTCCTGCTCCACTCAGCAATCGACGCCGTTAGCGGACGTGAAACTTCCACTAACCTCCCAACCCCATTAACAGCCTTATCTAAACCTTTCCTGCAACATTTTGCAATCGGCGCCGTTAGCGGACGTGAAGCTTCCACTAACATCCAAACACCATTAGCAGCCTTATCTAAACCTTTCCTGCAACATTTTGCAATCGGCGCCGTTAGCGGACGTGAAGCTTCCACTAACATCCCAACACCATTAGCAGCCTTACCTAAACCTTTCCTGCTCCACGCAGCAATCGACGCCATTAGCGAGCGCGACTCGTCACCTAACCGCGCCAAGACGCCGTTCACTGAACGCTTCCGAAACAATCCAGTAAATGATGTCGGAACAAACGAGTTCCCACTCAATTTTTCGTCAAACTCTGTATTACAGCCATGTGGAATTTTCCGGCGACCTTGCTTTTTTGCCGTATTCCTGAAAATCTGCTCACTATCGTTGTCCTGTTGAATCTTATCGTCCTGGTTTTCCAGTGTAGAATCCGGGTGAACTTCGGAGGTATGGTCGTTTACGGTGAAGTCGTCTGCATATAACCCATCAATACGCGTAATATCTGGCTGCTCATTGGCAGCTTCACTTCCTGGAATGCACGAAAACAAACCAAGTAATAAGAATAATCGCGTTCTTGTGGTGTTATAAAACATACGAATTATCAGAATACAGCTCTCCGCTATAAGCGTTTATAGCTTGGCAAAGGCGCTATTTCAACTTTTATTCAGTTAAAATCTTTTAGCCCGTCGATATACTAAGCTACAGAAAGAATTGTTGTCAAAAACGAAACACAGACACCTTAACACCCAACGCATCTTTACCCCACCGACAAAAACTGTAGAATGCGATCAGTCGTTATCTTAAAAAAGCTATAAATTGTGCGTATTTCCTCAGGTAGCATCGTTCAAGTTTCCACTAAAATTTATTCACACCTTAAAAAACTCTTGCCACGCATAGACGATCGAGTGTTGAAAAACATCA
>JAIRNW010000011.1 GCA_031257795.1 Holosporales bacterium
GGCTGCAGAAAACAAAAACACACCACCATTCAAAAAAGCTGAAAACTTGCTCCTCATATCACTCCTCCTCATACTGACTCCCCTCAAAAAACATTGTGACGACCACACGTATGTATAGCTCCCCCGCACGAAATGTTAAAATATTTTTACTTTGTGTACAAAAAAAATCATGAGCCCGGCTTTTGCTGGGAACGTGGCATAAAGCCGGTAGTGAGATTTTTGGCCGTTCAAAAAATTATCAATACGCAAATGTGTAAAAATTTTGCTGAGATATCGGGCCAGACCTAATCAAAAGCCTACGACTTCGCCTTCACCCCATATTCGCACGCCGTCCTGATTAGGTCCTCTATTTCAAGTTTAGTAACAGAGCCCACGTTACGGACGGCCAAGCTGCCACGATTGAATAAGAGCAGGGTTGGAAGGTTGCAAATGGAGTATTGCTTAGCAATGTCCGGGCTATTATCAACGTTGACCTTGAAGAACTTTATGCCATCCCGCTCCTCTGCGATCTCCTCCAAAAAAGGCATCAACATCCTGCACGGCCCGCACCAATCCGCATAAAAATCAACCAGCACAACCCCATCATGAGACAAAACCTCTTTTTCGAAATCAATTTCGCCAATTTCCTGCAACATATCCCCTGCCACCAAAAGCTTGCGAGCGCGTCGATCCGCTGTTCCCAATTCTCTTAGTGACAGGGTTAGGCCACGACTCTAAACAACTAAACAGCGGATTGTAACAGAAAGCTTTAACTCGCTCAACACTCCGTGTCTCCTGCTCACAATCCACTTGTGACTGGCTTATATCCTCAGGCCAATCACTAAAGCGATTGCTTTGGCGCTTTTGGACAGAGGGATTTGCATTTTGTCCTCGCTGACAACCGGCGTCTGATGTGTAACCCCTCCTGTTACGCCTGTAGGGTCGTATCTAGAGACAGTCGCTTTCAAATTCTTTGAGCGGTCAAAAAGGTATTTCATCTCAAGACCAACGAAAAGTTTATCTAAGCAAAAATATTTGCGCACACCCGCTCCAACAGAAAAAGCTGGGCAGAGGTTGAAAGGAGGCTTTATCTGCGGGAAATTAATTCCATTCACAACTTGTGTATTGTTTCCAAAGAATGTTGCGAATTCTGGCCTAGTTTCCTGATTACTTGCTGTGGCCGTTGTGTTGGAGGCGTCGTCTTCAACTTTGTACCCAACAATATCGCCTCGAACCCTGATAATTGTGATGTCGACTCCGGCAGAAACAAAAAAGAGGCACCCAAAGGCATTCAGCCCCAGCAAAGCGTCGAAGCCGAAGTTCCTTTTGGGGCGGATGGACAAATTCGAGACTACATCGTATTGCTTACCTGGCTCACTGCTGAGGATTCCGCGTTTTTTTGTCTCTATGTTCCCTGTATTGTGCCCAATATACCACTGCCCGGCGAGAACAATGCAATTAGCTATTTCATATGCATAACCAACAATAATATTCATTGCCAGCGCGTTGCGTATGTATTCATTGTTCAGAGGGGGGATGTCTGGCAGCGACACGATCCCCTGCTCCTTTAAAACGCCACCTTTTAGCCCGATGTAGTAGCCGGTGTTGGAGGCGGAGCAGCAGGGGAACGGCAGTAATACTAGACAGAGCGACAGCCAACAAAACCCGCGGCTTTGCCGGAGAACTGACCCACCGCTAGGCTTTGTCGATACGCACAACGCCGCTCCGCCACTGCGCAGAGCCACTCCTCCACACAATTTTCCTAGCGATTGTATTTTCAAAGCACGACACAACATACTTTATCACTCACTCGATCTCCTCACATTTTCAACTGTATATACTAAATTATGAAAAGTTTGCAAGCAAACCCATCGGCGTCTGCATGGCCATTTAGAACCCGTTGGCATAATGATTTAAATTGGCCTTTTCTGCGTCAAATCTGGTTCGAAGCTCATGTCCGTTTAGTACACGCCTCTGCGCTCCGTTTCTCCTGAAAAACCCTCATTTTAAATCATTATGTCAACGGGTTCTCAGTGATGGCAGCTCTATTCCAGTTTTAGCTGGGCAATCGCACGCAGAACGGTAAGTTTTGCTGGGTTGTTATTTGTTCTAGTTGTTGGTTAGACTTAATGTAGCTAGCCGCATTGACTGAACACACTACATTGCTTGATAAGTCGAAACAATTTTTTTTATTCAGTGCGTTGATCCTTTCGACCTGCTTTATTTTTTTTTGCTGTGGCTATTTCATTGCAAAAAGAGTTAGGATGCCGAGCTTCGCGAAACAGCAGGAAGCACACAGGCGGCAGGTTACACTAGACGTCATAACCCCTGCAACCGGCCTTACAGCCATAAAAACAGGGGCTTTAAAAGATATCTCGAAAGATGTTGCTTCTTTTCTGAAAACACAACGCGTGAGGCGCACGGTTTCAGAGAGCGTGACCTGGCGGAAGTATCACCCCTTGACACCAATTGAGAGAGATAAGTTCCTGAAAAAAGCAGGGCAGTATAGGAACATCAAACCGCCGAAAGGGTACTGATTCGTCGAGCTCGGGGCTTAAAGCATGTTTGATAACCCCCCTAACATATAGCGTATTTCCTTGCTTAATATCCTAGGATGTTTTGCTAGTATACACTTTATATCTTCTCTTATTCCTTTTGGTATTGCAAAAAATGTCTTCTTTCTTGCGTCTTCCGACAAAATCGCCAACGACTCCGCGAACCTTTCAAAAGCCGCTATAATATTTGAGTCAATGACCAAGTCTTCCAGTGGTTTTAGGCCTTTGGCTCCCATATCTTCTAGGATTTCTATAATAGTCTTACTTTCGTATTTAGCATCAGCAGTAGCACGCGCTACTTCTAAGCCTTTCGCAACAACAGCGTCGATGGTATGGCGAGGGTCACAACTTGCTTTAAGCACGTACTCCTTATTGGTTCTATGAATCCGCAGATCTTCCAACCTAGAGGAAGATATTTCTTTTTGGAAAAGTTTTGCGACTTCTCCATCTCCGCTCAAAAGTTCGTCAAAAGCTCTCTGCGAACGCTTGCCAAGGGACGCACATGGAAGATAACAAATGACATACTTAGCAAAAATAACTGCTGCATATACAGCTGGAAGGGTCAGCTGGAGAGACTTCTCAAAAAGAGCAGACCATGTGAATGAAGAAAGGGTGGCTAAACTTATTGCCAGATCTCCCGTCACCCCATACGCAAAAGCAGAAAAACACACTCCGCAGGAAATTCGTTTTATGACTTGCCAATCGTTCAAGCGGTTCAAGTGCAGCCAATTTACCCAGCGTCTACCGGACAGATAATATTTCCAATAGCTCAATATCCCCGACTGCTGCTGTTGCAGAGGAGCTTCTTTGACTACTACCACAGGATGTTTTGTAGGCGCGCCAGGCCCCTCAGCGCTGATGTCTTGATGCCACGCATGACTCGGCTCTTCGGCCATTGATATGCCACTGCTAACCAGCATCCCTGCGGAAAGAACAATAAAAAATTTTGCTGTATCAAAGATGCGCATAAACAATTCCAATAAAGAATCTATATACTATACATAGTTGACACCAGCGTCTTTTCAAGAAAAAAACGAGCAATAATAAAGCTATACACACAGTCATAGAGAGACTTTGAAGCAGCAAAGTCAAGGCTAGGTTTACTTGAATAGAATAAGCATTGCCACAATAAAGGCAAACAAAGCTATCGACTCCGTCATCGCCCCACCGATCAGCGCTATCGGGAAAAGGCTGTCCCTCGCGCTCGGATTCCTGCCTATCGCCTCACTCACCGCAGAGAAAATCTTGCCAAGCCCAAGCCCCACGCCAGTCAGCGCAAAAGTCGCCAGCCCTGCTCCTATCATCTTCATCGAATCGACATCCATTCCTTTGCTCACAATACTCACAAACCACAGCTCACGTGATTTTAATGCATGTGTAGTACATCATTCAAGTAAATACAGCTTAAAATTGTGAAAACGTAGGCCTGTAGGCAGGCGACAAATAGTTCGAAAGTTGTTAGAAGAACGTTAATCCCAACGGGAAAAACAATCAGAGGAACCAAGGAATTCACAGCGCAAACAACGGCCGCGCTCGCTATGATCTTCAGAACAATGTGGCCCGCGACCATGTTTGCGAACAGCCTGATAGATAGGCTGATTGGCTTGGAAAGGTACGAAACTATTTCAACCGGAATCAGCAGCGGAGCGATAAAAGCAGGAACTCCCGAAGGCAGGAAGATTTTGAAAAATTTCACGCCGTGCTTCGCGGCCCCAACGACCGTTATCCCGATGAAAACGAGCATCGCTAGTGTGAATGTGACGGCTAGATGGCTTGTGATTGTGAAGGAATATGGCAAGAGGCCAATGAGATTCGCAAGTAAAATGAAGATAAATAAAGAAAATATATACGGAACGAATTGCACGCCTTCAGAGCCGGCTTGTTCGCCTACCAGCTTTGAAACGAAGCTGAAGAGCGACTCACACAAAGACTGCATTGCGCCGGGAATCAATTTTTTGTTTCTTGAGCCCAAGTGTAAAAACAAGCACGCTAGCAATGTTATCGCGAACATCCAAGCCGAGGCGTTTGTGAAGGAAAAATCCAACCCGCCTAGGGACAGCTTTATTATTGGGTGTATTTCAAATTGGTGTAATGGATCGAGCATAATAACGAAATCCTCAAACGAGCCCCGCTTCGACGCAGTGGATCAAGCATAGCGAACCCTTCAAAAGGTCCGCTTTGACGTAATCGCCACCTCTACAGGACATCCTTTTTCTCTTTTTTCTCTCTCGGATAGAACTTCTGAGATAAGCAAACGAATCGGTAAAAGTTAGCCCCTGCAATTATCATACCCAAAATAATGCCGATGATAAAGAACAAGGGGCTTAGGGCGAGTTTTTTATCCAAGAAGATGCCCAAGAACATCCAGGCAAGCACTATAAACACAGTCTCCACTGCGAGCTGAAACGTCAGCCCATACAGCAACACAAAAAAACGGCTTTTATCTTCGGCTTTTTTCTGTTTCACAAGCAATTTCTTGTTTGACGCCAGCGCGCGCACTTCTCCAGTGTGCTGCCCTTTTGTGGCCCCTTTCTCAACGGCAAGACCAACGCCTCTCTCGGCTTTGCCCGGCTCCCCCCCCAGCCTCAGCTCTTCAACATGCTCTTTCTTCAAGTCCTCAACTTTTTTCATTATTTTCCCCGTACCGTTATGAAGAACAACATTATCCCGCCGCATACTACTGCAGCGTCGGCAAAGTTGAAAGCCGGCCAATGGCAGTCATAGATTGTTGTGTTCGTGAATGGAATGCTCCACTCGCTTACGTAGAAATCAATGAAATCAATAACGGCCCCGTGTATCACCCTATCTAAAATATTGCCAGAAGCTCCGGCCAACATCAATACCGGGGCGGCAGCCTGCGGGACGGTGGAGGCGAATAAAAAAGTGCGAACAAGCCATAAACACGATAGCGAGATGGCTGTGTATATAATGGCTAACTGCCATGTGGCTCCGGTGTTTAGCAGGCCGAAGCTAATCCCCTTGTTGGTCACGAAAACCAAATTAAGGAAGCCGCAAACGGGGATATAGCCACCGGCCGCCGGGAGAAATTTGTTGACTATGGCCTTGGTTATTTGATCGAGCAAAACGACTGCACAGAAGATTAGTGCTCCAATAGTATAGAACCGCCCACTAATACGTTTTCCTGCCATTTATCTACTTTGCGTTTGTTCCATCTTGGCTCTTCTTTTTCGCTGACATGACTTTCGCGTACTTTTTTATCTGCTTCTCTTCCCACTCTGGGCTGAAAAAGCAAGTGAGTCGCCCGAGAATGCTTTTCCCATCCACAAGTCCGCTTGAAGTCGCTCTGATGAAAAGCTTTATTATAAAGGCGATCAGCACCCACAGTGGCCAGAAAGCCCCGCCCGTTGTGAGCCAAATCACGACACATACCAAAAAGACGCACGCACAAACGAACCCTTCTTGATACAAAAGCTTTAGCGAGCGCACATACTCTCGAACATCATCGTCTGAAACATTAGGCATCTCTCACGCTCCGTGCACTAAACCAACACACAGGGAGTTTACTTTATGTGCGGTGGTGCGTCCAGCGCAAATTTTTTCTCAGATACATGCGAGATACATGCGAGAAAGAAGTGCGTGATTGAAATTCCGATTTGTTTTGTTAGACTTTCCACCAGGAAGTTCCAGTCAGTTATGGAGCGCTTCTTTTAAGAGCCTACTAGCTCCGGACACAAAGAGAAATGAAAGCATGAACAGCGAAGCCCATGAGTTAAACCCGCTCAGAAATAGAGAAGCGTACAAAAAGGCGTACGAAGAATCGCTGAGAGACCGAGATGGTTTTTGGTTGCGTTGTGCGAAGATCGTTGATTGGTACGCCTCCCCCTCTATCGGCGATAGGTCCAGTTTCTCCGGGAAGCCGGAGGTTAGGTGGTTCGAGGATGGAGTTCTAAACGCCTGTTACAACTGTGTTGATAGGCACGCCGAGAGAACGCCAAACAAGACTGCGATAATTTTTGAGCCAGACTGTGGCGAGCCCAAATACATTACGTACGGGGAATTATATGAAAAGGTCTGCCTCTTTGGGGATGTTTTGCTGCGAAACGGCGGGAAAAGGGAGGAGATAATAACTGTATATCTTCCGATGATCCCAGAGGCTATCTACGCGGCATTGGCGTGTGCCAGGCTGGGGATCCCTCATTCTGTGGTTTTTTCCGGATTTTCATCGACGGCGCTGGCTTGTCGGTTAGCTCAGGCCAAATCTAGGATCGTGATTACCACGCGTACTAGTTCACGCGGAGGCCGCGTTGTTTCTTTAGGGGAAAATGCGTGCAAGGCGGTTGAGGAGAATCAAAAAAAAGGGATAAATGCCGTAGAAAAGGTGCTGTTTGTTGAGGATTTTGAGTGGGCGCGCGCGGAAGCAAAATCCGACGAACCCGCGGGTTCCAGAGGGCTTAGTACATATGTCCCGCACGTTAAGTGCGTTCCGGTTAAGGCAACGGACCCTCTTTTCATATTGTATACATCTGGCTCCACAGGGACGCCGAAAGGATTGGTACATAGCACTGGGGGGTATCTGGTTTACACTGCAATTACGCAGAAACTGATTTTTGATATGTCGGGCAGTGATCAATCCTACAATCAAAGCTGTGAAAATTATTGCGGGTCCGATTCGACGAACCAGCAAACTTTTTGTGATCCGACGCATACACAGTCACAAAAAGAGTTGATGGCAGGAGAAGCGACGCACAGGCGTGGAGCTGTACTCGACGTACTGCTCAAGCCGAGCATCGATTCGACGAACCAGCAAACTTTTTGTGACTGTGTGGTGTATTTTTGTACGGCGGATATAGGCTGGATCACTGGCCATTCATATGGTATTTACGGACCGCTAGCCAACGGCGCAACCATCGTCTTGTTCCAGGGCATCCCAACGCATCCCAACGCCTCCAGGTATTGGCACATCATCAGCAAACACAAAGTCTCGATTTTTTATACCTCCCCCACGGCCCTGCGCTCCCTCCGGCGCTTAGGCGACTCTTTCATTACGGAAGCGGATGGTGTGGACTTGTCTTCGTTGCGCGTTTTGGGATCTGTTGGGGAGCCAATAGACCCGGCGACGTGGCAGTGGTTTTTCGAGAAGATTGGCGGGGGAAGGTGCCCGATTATGGATACGTGGTGGCAGACAGAATCTGGCGGCGCGCTGATTTGCCCGCTTCTAGAGCAGCCGCAAAAACCGGGCTGCGCGGCAAAGCCGTTTTTGGGGATTTGTGCGTGTCTGGAGAAAACGTCTGGGACAGGAGGTACGTCTGGAAAAATTAGTAACACCGAGAAAACGCAGGAAGACATCAGGCCCACCGCGGCAGAGGAGACGGGCTGCCTTTGTATTGAGAAAGCGTGGCCCGGACAAGCAATAGGCGTCTACAACGACCTGTCGTATTTCGAGAATTATTTTCGTGACGGAAAGTTTGTCAGCGGGGACGAGGCGAGAGTTGATGAGGACGGAGATTTTTGGCTTTTGGGACGGTTGGATGATGTCCTGAACGTCTCTGGGCACAGATTTAATTCGGCAGAGCTCGAGTATGCGGCAGTGTCACATCAGGCGATTGCGGAGGTTTGTGTCGTCGGCTTTCCTCATAACATAAAGGGACAGGGAATTTGTATTTTTGCGGTTTTGAAGGGAGGTGGCGAGGCTCGTTCTTCTACGGAAGAGTTATGTGGTTCTGAACCTCAAAAGAAACTAGCCACAGCGGTTAGTGATGAACTTGGCGCGATTCGCGATGAAGTTGTGCGGAAAATCAGAGCAGAGATTGGGCCGATCGCATCCCCTGACCTTGTGTTTTTTGTTCGTGACTTGCCGAAAACGCGATCAGGCAAGATTGTGCGGCGGATTTTGAGGAAAATCGTCGAGGCGCTGACAAAAATTGTTTTTGCTAAGAGCGAAGAAACAAAGGAGAGCACAAGTGGAAAAAGCGGCGCCGAAGATAATCAAAATATAGGTGAAATAGCTATTGATGTTGGAGATACTTCGATGCTTACCAATCCATCAGTTATAGAAGAAATAAAGTGTACGGTTTGCACAGAACTCAAGATGTAACATCCCATCAGAATAATTTCTGATGTTCCTCATCTCTATCTCCCTTCGCCGGCTCCTTCGTCAGCTTAGCGGCTTTTGGCCCGTCTTTCGCCCTTCCCTCAAACGATTCCAAAAGCTCAACAGCCCTCAATATCACGCTCTTCGGCAAACCAGCCAGCTGCGCAACATTAATCCCATAAGATCTCTTCGCAACTCCATCGACAATCTTGTGCAAGAAAATGACCTTTCCTTCCCACTCTTGAATCGCCGCCGTCAGCGGAACAAGGCCCGGCAAATTCTTGTTCAGCTCGGTTATCTCGTGATAATGTGTGGCAAACATCGTTCTGCACGCAATCACCCCGTAAACATACTCACTCACGGCCCACGCTATAGCCAGCCCATCATACGTGGATGTCCCGCGCCCGATTTCATCCAAAATCACGAAAGACCGCGCCGACGCCTGATGCAAAATTGCCGACGTCTCCATCATTTCCACCATAAACGTGGATCGCCCAGACGCTATATCATCAGACGCCCCAATCCGGCTGAAAATTTTATCCACAATGCCGATCCTCGCGCCTTTCGCCGGCACGAAAAACCCAGCCTGCGCCATGATAATGATCAGCGCGTTTTGCCGGAGATAAGTGCTTTTCCCGGACATGTTTGGGCCCGTTATCAACAAAAAGCGCCGCGATTCATTGATGATGCAGTTATTGCTTGTGAAGTTTTTGTAATCGTCTTTAAAAGACAGCTCGACGACCGGATGCCTGCCCTCCTCAATTTCTATGACGTTATCGGTTGTTAGCGAGGGGCGCACGTAGTTGTACTTCTCGGCAAGAAACGCGATGGAGGCGAAAACGTCGATTTCGGCGATGGCCTGCGAAAGCTTCAAAAGTTTATCCTTGTTGTCCAACACGGCCGCGCACAGGTCGCCGAATAAATCCAATTCTCTGAGCAACGCTAGGTGCTCGGCTTCCTTGAGGGATTTTTCCAATTCGATTAATTCGGGGGTTGTGTATCTGGTGTAGTTGGTGAGGGTCTGGCGGTGGATAAAATCAAATGGAACTTTCGAGATTTGCCCCGAGCTCACCTCGATGTACACCCCCCAAACGTTGTTGCTTCCCACGCGCAAATTGTTGATTCCAGTTTGTTGAATGTATTTATGTTGTAGGTCGATAAGCATTTCCGAGGCGTTGGTGTGCAAGCCTCTATGGTATTTTAATTTTTCATCAAAGGAGTCTTTAATGAAATTTCCGTCTTTGGCTAGGATTGGAACTTCATCCTTTATGGCTTGTTCTAGGAGATCTTTCAGTTCCGATAACCGTCCCAAAATGTGCCAAGAGGAAGCAAGACTGGCGGTGGAATCGTTTTGCTCGGACGTTGATGCGCTACCTACCTCAGTCTCTCCGCCAAACCCCGCCTGCAAATCGCTCGGGAAAAACTTATCGCGCAAAATTCTCCAGACAGAGTCGACCTTTCGCAATGCAATCTTCAAGGAAAGCAAGTCCTTAGGCGCCACTCTTCCCAAAACAATTCTTGAAAGAATCCGCTCAATATCCGGAACTCCGCCAAGCGCCCCGCGCACCTCCTCGCAAAAGCTAGGGCTCTCCATGAAAAAGCCGGCCAGATCCAAACGCTCGTTGATTTTTGTTATATCGGTCAGCGGGGCCATCAGCCAGTTTTGCAAAAGCCTACGCCCCACGGAAGTTACGGTTTTGTTAAGAGTGGCGAACAAGGAAAGGCCGTTTTCGGATTGAGAGGTCGCCAGCTCGAGGTTCCGGCGCGTTGAGGCATCTATCCCCATGAACTCGTCCGAACAAATGATTTTAGGGGCAAGCAGAGAAATGTTGCGCGTGCATTGCGTTATCATTATGTAGTCAACCAAAATTCCCGCGGCCTGCACCTCCTGCTCTTGCATTTTCCCGAAAATATCCAAAGAGCAAACGTTATATACAGTTTCCAGGAGGGCCCGCGCGTTGGCGCTGTTGAAGCGCGCCTTAGGGAGCAGGGTCAGCCGCTTTTTTATGGGCTCAAAAACAGGGAGAAACGCGGAAAAGGTCTCGTCCGACATGATCACCTCAACAGGGCTCCAGCGGGCCAAAACATTACCGATTTCCGCTTTGCAAAAGGACTCTACCCCTAGGAAACCCGTCGAAACATCCGCAACGGCAACTGACATAGTGGCTTTGTTCGCTTGATTAAGAGACACGGCCATGATGTAGTTGTGGTTTGGCGATAAAAGCTCGTCCTCAGTCAGCGTTCCCATCGTGACAATGCGAATGACGCTGCGCTGCAGGGGCCCCTTGTTGCCGCGCTTTTTGGCGGCTTCTGGGGTTTCCGTTTGATCGCAGATCGCAACCTTGTAGCCGCCCTGGATCAGCCTGGAAAGGTACCCCTCAAAAGACTGCACGGGCACACCGCACATCGGGATGTCTTTATTTTCGTACTTGCCGCGTTTGGTTAAGGCAATGTCAAGCTCTCGCGAGGCGGTTACGGCGTCCTCAAAGAACATCTCGAAAAAATCGCCCATCCTATAGAACAGAAGGCAATCAGGGTGCTGCTTTTTTATGTCGATGTACTGGCGCATCGTTGGGGATATGCAGGAGGATCCCACAGGGCAATCAAACGCCTCGTTCACATTTGAGCTAGAAACGTCTTTCATTTAAACATACCCATTTACCAAAAGTTTGCGAGTTCGTCGCTGCGATGCTCGGCTTGAGCAGTACAGCTATGTGCCTACGCTTCGATGCTCCTGCCACAAATTCTTTTGGTGAATGTGGAATAACACAAGGCCGACCGCCAAAATCCGAGGCATCGCCGGAATCTTAACACAATTTTTGCGAAGCGCACAAAACCGCAAAATTTTGTTCGTTACTTCGAAGCACAGACGCGTGGGTTGAGGCCCCAACGTAGTTAAGTATAGTCAAACACACCTAATTTTCCCCTTGACACGAATACTTCCCTATACTATGCGGCAATCGGAATATTGCTAATTGGTATACTGTGAAAAATTTTCTATCATCAGCAGACCGCACGGAACTCCAAGAACTCTTGAAAAAAGAAAAAAAGCTTCAATTGCTGCCCGCATAATGTTCTCTTCGTATTTTCGCCGCCCAAAAACAATACTTACAATTATACATGTGTACGAAAAATTAATTTTCAGCTTATGTGCTTATACAAATCGTAAAAATAATTGGGAGGTAGAATTTATCATAGATGCTCGGCTTGAAATGTTGAATCCTTACCTGGGCATTGGATAAGGGGGAATCATCTGCTGATAAGTCGGCTCAACTTGCCCGGTTACATGCCCGAGTCTGCTGGCTTGAGACCTCGCCTCTTCTTCAGAAGGTACGGCAAATATGATATACGACTTCCCTGGCGGAAGGGATATGATTTCTTGCTGACTATAGCTTCTATTTGTGCTTGGCACCTTTACAATAAAATACCCACCATCCTTCAGTATAAAAGTTGCCGCTCCCTCTTTCATACGCGTAGGAATGTACGAAGAAGCACTAGAAGACTGGTCTTGAGGTGTTACGTCATTGCTTGGATCAGAGAAACTTTGATTTGGGAAAGAGGAAGCGTAAGTTGGCTGTTGTGCATTGGAATTTGGGGCATATCCGTGGAATTGTTGTTGGATAGGAGGATATGGGTAATACGGATTTGGCGGGTTGTAATACTGAAATGGGTTTTGTTGCATTGGATTTCCCCAAGCATCGTACTGTGGACCGAATGGTGAGCCGAATTGTTGTTGGTACGTCTGGAATTCACTTTGCTCTTGAGATTCTTCGGCTTCTGGGTATTGCTGCATGAGGCTTTCTTCAGAAAATGCTGGGGATAATGCGGCAATATGCAAGCCCAGCAGCGCAACCAGGCTCGGCAACAAAAAGTTTGTTGGTTCATCGAGTCGTTGCCCTAACAAAATCTGCGACTTTGATGGGAGCCCGGTGCGTCTAGGCTTGAGCAGTACGTATACGCAGCTTCTGTACATATCTCCGCCCCAGTTTACTACTTGTATATCTTACTAATCGTCTGACATATTAAAGCAGAAAAATTAATATTCAATTTATACTGCTTGGAGCCTTGGGATAAACCAGTCGGCCGAAAGAATTGTAATGAAACATTTTGATTGACGGAGAATTTTGAAAATGCTCCAATGTCAACATATTCTTGGCGAGTGTGCGTTTTCACCTTTGTTTTTACAGGTTGCAAATTTGAAAAGTGCCGCATCTTGGGCCTCCAGATGTTCTGTTTTGGCTCGGCCCGTCATCTTTGTCGGGTTTTTATGAGAGCCGTTTGAATGTGGAGTTAATGGCATGTTCACTTGCACTGTGCGTGATCTAGCTGGAACGGCTGTTTCATATCATGTTACTTCAGTTTCTTTTACGTCGGAAGTCGGAGATTGCGTTGTTTTGCCGCACCATGAGCCACTTTTCGTAACGCTTGTTCCGCAGACCGTGTTTGTTACTACGAAGGGCGAGGGGAAGCATAAGGATGCGGGCGAAGCAGGCAGTAAAAAGAAAAAAGAAAGTCAGCCAGCACATTCGGCATCTTCCGAAGCAGTAAGCATTCCAGACGGTGGTGCCGGTAGTCGACGATCAATCGTCGTGAAAAACGCTGGGGTGTTGTCTGTTAGGATGAATCATTGTGATATTTGGGTTTGGTGATAACCAAGCGCTAGTTTTGTCTGAGTACTGGAGTGACTATAGCCAATCACAAGTGAATTGTTGGCAGGAGACACGGAGCGCAACCGCCGAGCCGTACCTAAATGTACCGCTCAAGGCGAGCACTGGATCGACGAACCCACATTCACTTGTGATTGGTTATATAGCCAATCGCCCCTAATTTATAGAGCGGCTAAGGTAGCAAGTTTACGCAAAGTACCCCCTCCCATTAGGGAATCGCCCTGGCAAATTGCGTTGACAGTATCTGTTTTTTTGTTGCAAATCAGAATGCACGGGCTATAATCAGCTGTGATTTGACCCCATTTGTTTTGGAAAGCCTGGAGAGGGAAAATATATGTGCGTTAGAAAAGTTGTTACAGCCAAAAAATTACTTGGTTTTTTTTACGTTTATAGTGCTCTATCGGGCATGGTTTGCTTTGGGAGTTCTAGTGTTTTGGCGCCTGTTTTTAGAAGTTTCCAGTCTGCAACAGCTAAACGGCCTGGCGCGTCTACAAAATTGGTCAAGCGCGTATCCGGAAGGCAGCCTGGTGCGCCTGCAAAATTGGTCAAGCGCGCAGCCAGAGGACAGCCGGAATCTGCCTGGGGACGTTTCCGTGGAGAGATCGATGCCTTGCTAGAAAAAAATCTATCACCTGGGTTGTATAAAAAAATTAGTGGCAATCCTTATGGGGTTGAAATCGTCATAGGTGGCGTCGTAGTGGCCTTGTCCGTTGTTGCAGTCACTGCGTACAAAATGCTTGCTTCTGGCAAAAACGTTGTCGTCGCTGCTGAATCTGCGCCAAATTCTCCACATGTGGAAAGTGTTCAGAATATTCGAACGGTGGAGCAAGCGCAAATTCCAGTGGGTGCCGAGATGGGATCAGCCATACCAGAGTGGTTACCGCTAGGCGACCCTGCAGAAGTTGCGCATGCCTCTTCTGAAACAGAAGTTGTGCGCGCCTCTTCTGAAACAGAAGTAGCAAGCGGCCAGGCGAAACTTCCGACGCCTGAAGTAGAGCATGGACCTGTTGAACACTCCTCTTCATCAGGCAATGTCACTAAGACGGGAACAGCTATACCAGAGGCTTTACAGCCAGGCACCCCTGCAGAAGTTGTGCATGCCTCTTCTGAAACAGAAGTAGTGAGCAGCCAGGTGAAACTTCCGCCGCATGAAGTAGAGTATAGACTTGTTGAAGTCTCCTCTTCATCAGGCGGTGCCCCTGAGTTGGACTCGACATCAGGCAATGACTCTGAGTTGGACTCATCAAATGGTGTTTCCACACCAGACGATGCTCCAGAGTCCGATTCGAACAATCCCGATCTCGCCACCACAGGACATGATAGTACGGAGGTAGCGGGCAGCCAGGTGAAACTTCCGCCGCATGAAGTAGAGTATAGACTTGTTGAAGTCTCCTCTTCATCAGGCGGTGCCCCTGAGTTGGACTCGACATCAGGCAATGACTCTGAGTTGGACTTGATGTCAAATTTAACGATGAGGCAAGTACAAAATTCAGATGGTGTCTTCTGGACGAGACCAGCTATACAACGGACTCAATGTCTCTTAGGCCCTGGCTCAAGCCGAACATTTCCCCAGTTAGACAGTGCTCTTAAGTTAAACTCGTCATCAAATGGTGTTTGCTCATCAGACAATGCCCCTGAGTTGGACTCATCAAATGGTGCTTCCACACCAGACAATGCTCCAGGATCCAATCTGACGTGGGGTGCTATTGGTAGATGGCTCGTCGCACACATTCCTGGTGCTAGCACTGTTTTGGAAGTTTTTCTCAATCCCGATTTGGCCTTCGCTAAACATGATGGTGCGGAGGTAGGGAACAGCCCGGTGGAATCTCCGAAGCCTAAAGTAGATGAACAGGGGTTTTTCAGTTGGTTGTTTACACCAGGTAAGAAAGTGGAACCGATGCTCGTCGGTTGCAAAGTAACAAGCCAGAATGAAGGTAATTGGCATGACAACGATAAGGGGCAGAAAGAAGCACTGCCAGCTACTGCCTCGCCAACTCCAGAACCGGTTGTAGCGGGGGGTGGGGAAATCGTAGCCCCGGGAAATAATGGGGGCCAGCAGGATTTCTCTGAGACACCGTCATTTGCTTCTCTCGTTAACCCGTTTTCTGAGTGCGCAGAAAAGACTGATTACAATCAACGTAGTTGTTATACAGATAAGTTTGAAGAAGACCCTGAAGGAGGAGAGCAAGCGTGTCGGTTTTTTAGGGCTGGCCTAGATACTAGTGCTGACGGGCTGTATATGACTGGTCATTGTGCAGGTCTTGGGCGTGGTGGCGAAGTAAATCATCAACAAGCTCTTGAGTTTTTTAATCGATCTCACTCACTCGGAAACTGGGCAGCTACGATTAAGATGGGCTCAGTTCCAGAGAATGAGAGACGAAAGTTCTTCAATGAGTAGCCTTACGAGTGAAAATTTTGATGAGCGGTTTGGATTGTGCTCTCTTTGTGACTGGTTATAAGTTTAGTTCAGCGTGATCTTGAACCTCGAGAACGAGCACAGCGCTATGAACAAGGTGGCGGCGAGTATCGCCAAGCAATGCTGCGTGACGTATACAGCGTCGCCGCCTTTAAGCAAAATATTGCGCACCAAGAACGTGTGGTGCGCCAGCGGATTGGCGTACGCAACCCAGCGCAACCACACAGGCATGTTGTCTATCGGGAAAAAGGACCCAGACAGCATCATGAGCACGAAAATAACAATAAAGCTACACAGCATTGATTGCTGTTGATTCTTCACGAAAGTGGACATCAAAAGCCCGAGCGTCACCGCGCAAATCACATACAGCAAGTTCTCCACAAGAAACACAAAAAAATTCCCGCGGAATGGAAGGTCAAAGAAAAGCATTCCGGCGATCAGCACAACAAAAGTGTTGAATAGCCCTATCATGGCAAACGGGATTGTTTTCCCAAGAATTATGTCTCTTCGCTTAATCGGCGCAGAAATGATCGTCTCAAACGTCCCGCTCTCCCTCTCTTTCGCTATCGACGTACAAGTCAGCATCATAACCAGAATCGTCAGGATCATCGCAATAATCCCAGGAACAATAAATGTCGTCGTCTCAAGGGCCGGGTTGTAAAGCGGGCGCGTGACAATGTGTATTGGGCTGCTGCCATTCTGCCAGCAAACGTTATGAACAATGCTCTGTATATAGCCGTCAATAGCCCTCGCCCGCAAAACATTCGACGCATTGATCAGGAGCTGCAGCTTCCCGTCCCCGCGCCCAACCGCCTTCGTCGCGCCGCCCTCTGGCGCAACTATGACGGCGTCAACCTTCCCACTCAAAATCGCTTGCTCCGGCGCGACATCGGACGTGTCGACAGGAAGGAACCAGCGCGACGCAATCGCTGACCTGTAAATGTCCTGCGCAATAACGTCTCTTGGCTGGAAATACGCGCCGAGTCTTATGTTGATGACGTCGTTGGTTATGGCGTAGCCAAACACCAATATCTGTATCACAGGCGTTAGCAATACCATCACGCCTAGGCGCGGGTCTCGCAGCGTTTGTATAATTTCTTTTTTGATGAATCCGCGTAAGATCATTTTTCCAAAGTCCTCTTGAATTTTTGTACACACAAACTGACGATGAGGCAAACATTTGCCAGCAAAGCGGAGAAAGGGAGCCACAGATTCGCTATTGAAGACCCTTTGAGGAATTGGTCCCTTGCTATATCAACAAACCACTGTGCCGGGAAAATCGTTGCTATCCACCTACACACAACGTGCATCTGCTCTAATGGGAAGATGAAGCCGGAAAAAAGCATCGAAGGCATCAAGCCTAGCACCATGGCGACCTGCACTGCGGCCTGTTGGTTGCGGACCACTGTTGAAACTAACAAACCAAGCCCCAAGTAAGACAACAAAAACAGCAAAGCCCCTAAGCCAAAAACCCAGTGCGAGCCCACGAAAGGCAGGGAATACACGATGCGGGCGATCAGATACACAACGAAAACGGAAAAAATTCCTAAGAAGGCATACGGAATAATTTTTCCGCAGACTATTTCTATTGGACGGACGGGTGTTGAAAGGAGTAATTCCATAGATCCGCTCTCCCACTCCCTTGAAATCGTTAGCGCCGTTAGTAGAATCGACAGAATGGCCATGATAACAGCGGTTAGCCCCGGCACGATAAACCATTGCGAACTCAACTCCGGATTAAACAAAAATCTGCTCTCCACTTTCAGCGGCGCTTTTATGCTTCCGCCTTTATAGATCTCTTTGATTATTTTTTCTTGTATGAGGCCGATGTAGCCAGCAATCGCGCCAACTGAGGAATTGTCCGTTCCATCCAAAAGGACCTGTACGTGGCTGGGGCATCGCCCGGAAAGATTCATCTCGAACGTTGGCGGGATAACGATCAGGGCGCTGGCCCGCTCCCTTTCCATCCTTTGATTCCCCTGCAAGACGCTGTCAACCGGCTCGAGCTTAAAATATTGTGAGCTGCCAAGCATACGCAAGAGCATCCTGGATGACTGCGAGTGGTCTTGGTCAACGTAGGCGGTGGGGACTTTTTGCACGTTAAATTCAATGGCGTTTCCAAAGATCAGCACCATAACAACCGGCATCACTAACGCCATGATAATCGTGAATGGATCGCGTAATATGTGAAAAACTTCCTTTTTCAAAATCGAAAAAACGCGACGACGACTGACCATTTATCTGTTCCCTTCTACCATTACGCCTTTTTATCTATCCCCTTCCACCAATTGTACGAAAACGTCCTCCAAAGATGGAGTAACATTTTCCACATTTGCAATTGTCTCAAAATCGCCCATGCTTTGCCCATCTTTTGGGATCACGTGGAAGTGTATTCCGTATGGCTTAAAGAGGTCGCATTTTTGTGAGAAATCACGGATTTGTTCCTTTGTTAGCTCGTTTTTCGGCGTTATGCTGTATATCTGTTGTTTAAATGTGTTTTGCTTCAGCTCTTGCCCGCTTCCAACGGCAATAAGCTCCCCAGACCGCATCAGCGCTATCCTATTACAATTCTCCGCCTCGTCCATATAATGTGTTGTGACGAAAACGGTTTTGCCAATTTCCGTCAGCCTTTTTATGAGGGCCCAGAATTGGGCGCGCGATGCTGGGGAGACGCCGGCGGTTGGCTCATCAAGCACGACGAGCGTTGGGTTGTGGATGAGCGCGGCGACAAGGGCGATTTGCTGCTTAATGCCGCTTGGGAGATCGGCGACGAGATCAGACTCGTCTCGGTCTATTTTGACGAGCTCGAAAAGTTCGCTCTTGTTCTTTTGCATTGTTTTCCTTGGAACTTTGTGGATGGCCGCGGCGAAAGCCAAATTTTCTTTTATTGTTAAGTCGTTATATAGCGTAAATCTTTGCGACATGTAACCAACTTTTGATTTTATGATGTCCTCTTTTCCGGGAATAAAATGCTCATTGTCGACGATTACTTCGCCGCTGGTTGCGCAGAGAAGGCCGCAGATCACACGAATTGTTGTTGTTTTTCCGGCTCCGTTAGCGCCTAAAAAGCCGAAGATCTCTCCCTTGTTTACAAAAAAAGAGACGTCTTTCACTGCAAAAAACGAGCCGAAAACGACATTAAGATTTTTCACTTCAACTATGTGATAGGAATTCGCATTAGCAGCGTTTACATTGCTCATAATATAACACTCCGTCACAGAAAGCCTGCGTGCTGCTAGCTCGAGTCAGCACCCGAACAAAGCCTGCGGACACATCGCTCGAACCAACGCCCAGACAAAGCCTGAGACTTGCCGTGGGCTCGGGACTGCCTTATCATAGCACGGTTCTATACCTGTGCTACGTCGCAATTCTTTTTGTGGCTTGGGACATAAAACTAGAAGAACTTCGTTATAGCCATCATTATAAGTTTAACAACAACTCCAGCGCAAAGTCCGGCTAGGATATCGTCGAACATTATGCCCAGGCTACGCAGGCCTTCCTTTTGGCTTATTTTCTTTTCGATTTGCCGTATTGGCCATGGTTTCAGAATATCGAACAATCTGAAAAAGGCAAAGCACAGCAGCATTTTGGGAAGGCTGATGTACTCCGACGCTGCTGGAATGGCCAGCGCTATCAGCTGCCCAACAACCTCGTCTATGATCACGTATGGTGGGTCGGTGTCGTATTTTCCGGAGTGTTTCGTAGTCACGAGCTTGTTGCCGCAGCTAATGTTTTTTAGAACAACCTCAAGAGCAATCAGCGAAAGTGAAAACAAAACGAAGCAGATCACGAGCAACACTGGGCGCAAGTAGTGCGTGTGGTTGAGGGCTACGGCTATGCAAACCCCAACAAAACTCCCAACTGTCCCCGGCATCACAGGCACAAAACCTAGCCGAAAAACAGAAACAAACGTTAAAGCGACTCCGCGCCTCGCTACAACTCCCATAAGACTCCGTCCATAGGTCTATTCCTTAAGAACACACTAAATTATATACACAGTTACAACACTTTGCGTATACCCAGCCACCGAAAATTGCGATCGTTTGTAGCAATCTGCGACCGCAATTATACACAGCTAACCTGACATAGCGGATTTTTGCAGTGACTGGAAATTATCATTTATTTATGTGGATCGGAACTTTTTGTGACTTGGTTATCCCTGCCTTTTTATGTTATACACTAGCAATATCGTCAGGGAGAGGTAGGGCGTATGAAGCGTACATTTCAACCAAGTATTCTAGTGAGAAAGCGGCGGCACGGCTTTAGAGCCAGGATGTCTACACCAGGTGGGCGCCTTGTGTTGTCCGCGCGTAGGGCCAAGGGGCGGCGGCGTTTGGCTGCGTGATTTAATTTTGAAGCTCGTTACATTAAGAAAACGCTCCGACTTCCTTGCGATGGCGAAGTGGGGTGTTTTCATCCGCGGAGGCGGAGTTCTCTTGCAGATTTGCAGGGCTCGTTTCGTGCCGAGGAGGCGTGCTGCCTGGAGCGCGGGTGGAGGTGCTTTTGAGAAAGGAGATTCTGAAACCGAGCCGCCTCTGCTTTTTTACGGGATAACAGCCAGCAAGAAAGTAGGAAATGCAGTAATCAGGAATCGCGCCAAACGCCGCCTCTTGGCACTCGTTAGGACGGAACTGGCTCTGAATGTCGAGCAAAACGGGCATGGTGCCGGTGAGGCCCACTCAACTTCCCTGCCAACCCCCGCATGCGCTTGGCACAACCCCCAGACTTGCCCAGTCACCGAAAGAATTGAAGGCAGAGAACATGTAGTGCAACGTACTGCTCAATCCGAGCAGCACCGGGCTTCAGGCAAAGCCGCCGACTTTGTTGTGGAGCCGTTCGACGAACCCGCAAACTTTCGAGGGCTGGGTATAAGTAAAAATTTTGTTTTCTTGTCACAAAAAACAATAGAAGGAATTCCGTGGGGCTCCAGAAAAAAAGCAGACTTTGTCGGGGGCCCGGTTCGACGACCCAACAAACTTTTGTGGACTGGGTATAGAGGACTGGCTTTCGTTTTTATTGCGACAAAACAAACCCCAGAATTAGAGTGGAAAAAGCTCAAAGGCGAGTTTTGCCGAGAAATTCGTGAAGGTCTTTGTAAGATAGGGCAGGGGAAAGACTCATTTCGAAAGCCTCAGAATCAAAGCTTTAGCCGTATTCGCGGCTAGTTTTCTCACCCCCGGATTTCGCACCGTATTAACAAAAGTTTTCCAGAAAGAACACGATGTGTATATACTCATCTCACCTGGCTCTCAGGAATTTTTTCTAAGTGAATCGCGGTCTACGAGTCGAAAAAATCCTGGTTTTCATGTTCGAAATGTATAGTATCTGTAGTATACGTGTCAAGATGGGGAAATTAGCTGTGATTGGCTATATTCAACGGGTTTTTGTGACTTAACGCACTTTTCCCATCATCCTTTTCTTTCGCCACCTTAACAAACAGGTGCAAGTAAACTCGCCTTTTTAGAGCTCTTTCTATATTCAATCTCGCCCTGTGACCTATCGACTTTAGCGTTTCTCCGTTATGCCCTATCACTATTATCTTCTGACTGTGCTTTGGAACGATAATGTCCTGGAAAAAGTGCTCAACATTACTTTGCCTTTCCAAAAACACATGCTCAACCTTCAGGGAATACGGGAGTTCTTGGTGCAATTGTTGGAAAATCTGCTCTCTCACGAGTTCGCTTACTAAAGCCGCTGCCTCATTGTCTGTCGTAACTTTTGCAGGCTTAAACGTGCTGGTTTTGGTCTTTTCAAAAGTTCTTTCCTCTCTTGTTGTTACTGTGTTTACGCCATTTAATTGATCACGCGCGTCTAAACTATCCCCAAGTTTCATTTGATTTCCTAGGCGCCCAGCTATGTATTTCCTAACATCGTCAACGCCATCATTGTTTTTCACGGAAACCATAAAAAACGCGCTGACCCTCTCGCATCCCAACCCACCAGCTTTTGGTGATTTTGTATACGTTTGAAAGACGGCTAAACGCGAAATAAGTTCTGTTTTGTTAATTTTATCAATTTTATTAAAAACAATTATAAACTCAGACGTGTCTGCAGCATGCTTGGCAAAAATCTCTTCGATCATTCTTTGGGCATTTGCACAGTCCCTTCGCGATATATCTACAACAACCAGGATGATGTTTTGATGCGGGCCAAACCCGCAAGAATCAGATTCCGATGGTTTCGCAGTCCCCCTAGTGTGTTGGATTCCTGGAGTGTCTAATATAGCGAAGTGAGTTTCACCAAAACTTGCGCAAACGCACAAATCGCGCTGCGTGGTTTGCGGTTTATCCGAAACGGCAGACCTATTTTCGCCAATTAATGCATTAAAGAGAGATGACTTTCCGGCATTCGGGGCTCCACATATGATAACGACACTTTCTGACATCGTTTGCGCTAGTTACCGTCGTGTACGTACAGAAGTGAACAGCCTACCAGCAGTGCTTTGGCGTCTCCTAGGGGACTCGAACCCCTGTTACCGCCGTGAGAGGGCGATGTCCTAACCGCTAGACGAAGGAGACTATTGATATGTACACTGTTGCGAGAAGAATCAAGAGCAGGAGACATGGCGCATAGATACTGAGCTAAGCCGCGCTCAACCCGAGCGGTTTCGCCCACACGGCCAAATCGCAAACCTCGCTGGAATCCCACCCCAACACGCCAAATCTTTTGGGACTTAGCAATCCGCCAGATCACTTGATCTTTGCTTCTCTGAAGACAACGTGCTTCCGAACAACAGGATCGTATTTTTTCAATTCCAATTTTTCTGGCTTTTTTCTCGCATTCTTAGAGCGTACAACGAAAAACCCAGTTTTCGCCGTACTAACCAGTTTTATCAAAGTACTCGCCGGCTTCGCCATAAATCACCTTTAACACAAAATGCTAACTCAGAACGCGACAACAACGCAAAGAAGCCGGAACGGTATCACAGCCCTCTTGTCACACGGGACCAAACCCTATTTAGGATGATAACAGAACGCATATAGTACGGCAATCAAATTCGCTTTGTGCCGCGCAGCCGCATCTGTCCTTCGCTGTCGGATGTATCCAGTTCTTTTTGTGGCCTGTGTACGCCAGTTTAAACAAATCAGTAGCTATTTACCATAATTTTAGTGTTTACATTTCCCTTTTTTTTGGAGTAGCATGCTCTATGCTCCGCTTAGGGAGCTGAGGTATTATGCTGTTGTTAGTCTATAGCCAATCACAAATGAGTTGTGGGCAGGAGGCGCGGAATACAGGCGCAGAGCTGTACTTAAACGTACTGCTCGAGCCGAGCACCGGATGACAACTCCACAAAACGATTGTGATTGGCTATATAGGCTTCGTGTGATTAAAAAGCAGAGGCTCGGAAGGCTTGAGGATTTTTGATGAGATTTTGGATTGTTGATACGTTTTCGTCGTCGTTATTTGAGGGGAACACTGCCGTTGTGTGTTTGCTCGAAAGGGACGTGGCAGCGCCCGTGCTTCAGAAGATCGCACGGGAATTTAATGCGCACGAGACCGTATTCGTCTCACCGGTGAGCGGGAATAATTTCCAGATAAAGTGGTTCACCCCCTTTTCCCAGGAAAGCCTCTGCGGCCACGGTCTGCTTGCCGCCGCACACGTCTTATGGAATGAAATGTCGGAAATAAGCTCGGATTTCGCCAATTTTGACACGCCAACTGGAACGATAATGGTCTCTAAGAAAGACAATAAAATCGTTTTGAGAACGCGCAAAAAAATCGACGAACCGTCGGCTTCCCCCGACCGCTTGATCAATGCTCTAGGGATTCCGCCGATTTCAGTGAGCAAGTGCGAGCAGATTTACATCGTCGAAATGTTTAGTGTTAAGCAAATAATGAAATTGGAGCCAGATATCTCGAAGCTAGAGAAGGTCCCGTGCAACGGCGTTGTTGTGACGGCAGAGTACGGGAATGACGTGCCTTATGACTTCGCGTCTAGGTTTTTCGCGCCGAGGATGGGAATCAACGAAGACCACGCTACAGTCTGGAACCACTGTTTACTTGGCCCTTACTGGAGCACGCGTCTTGGGCGCTCTTCGTTTGTCGCGGTTCAGTCTCTCAAGCGCAAAAGCGTTATTTCTGTTGAGTGTAGCGGGAATTACGTGAATATTTCTGGGGATTGCGCTGTTGTGGCGAGTGGTTCTTTGAGAAATGTGAGTGATTGGACAATTAACTAAATGTATTTAAAGGTAGTGTGCAGAATATGATTTATTTTAATGAAAAAACGATAATTCCAATAGGCGGTCCAACTGCAAGCGGGAAGTCTGCTGTGGCGCTTGGGGTTGCCGTTGGTTTAGAGGGGACTGTAGTAAACGCCGACAGTCTGCAGCTCTACAAAGATTTGCCGATTTTGACGGCCTGCCCTTCGCAAGAAGACATGAAGACGGTCACGCACCTCCTATATGGTGTGTACGACTACAACGAGACCCCGTCTGCGGGGCGCTGGCTTTCCCTGGTTTCCGATGTTATCGAGTCAGACAATTCGTCTAATGTGCTCGTAACAGTTGGTGGGACCGGTTTGTACCTCAGCTCCCTAATGTATGGGCTGTCCCCAATCCCCGATATATCCGACGGAATACGCTATCAAGTGCGCCAGCACGGGAAGGCCCTCATCATGTCTTCAGGGGAAACCGCCCTGTACGCATGCGTTGTGAAGAAGGATCCGCTCATCGCCGGGCGCATCCACCCAAACCACACCCAGAAGCTGCTGCGCGCGTGGGAAGTTATAGAGCAGACTGGGCGTTCTATTGTATACTGGCAGACAGAGCCAAGGCGCAAGATAGACAACCCGAGATCGCCGTTGTTTGTGTTGGACCTGGACAGGCAGGCCTTGCGCGAACGCATAGAGAAGAGATGCTGGCAAATGGTTGAGCAGGGCGTGGTGGATGAGGTGCGGCGGCTGCTTGATATAACGGAGAGGAAGTTTGCGCCGATATGTAAGGCGATTGGGGTGCAGGAGTTTAGGCGACATATAGACGGGGAGTGTAGCTTGGAAGAGGCTGTGAACGATGTTGTCACGAGCGCTTGCCAGTATGCGAAGCGCCAGCAGACATGGTTCAGGACCCAGTATCAAGCTGGGGATATAATTTCGATTCCGCACGACACTCCGCAGAATCAGGCGTCGATGATCATCAAGAGCTTGTATTCTCTAAGTGCTTAGTGTAGCCGATCACAAGTGAACTGTGGGTTCGTCGAGTCGCTCCCCAAACAAAGTCTGCGACTTCGCCGGAAGTCCGGTGGCGCTCGGCTAGTACGATTCAGTACAGCTCTGCGCCTGCGCGACGTGTCTCCTATTCCTTCTCCAAATTCTTTTTATAGCTACTTACAGCATTTTATCTATCAACTTGCGCCTGCTTTTTTAGGAGCGGGAAACGCAAGCCTCTCGTGACAGAGTATCCTTCTTTTTGAGCATTCAGAGGTAGATTTTTGAGAGGAAACACGCGTGGAAGCGTGGTTGGTCGTCTATAAGCAAGCTCGCATAATAAACAGTAAAATTGAGCAAATAAACAGTGGGTTGAGCAAAACAAGCAACCATTATGTTAATAGTAACAATGGTGCTTTTCCTTTTTGTTATTTCAATAATGTGCTACATCGTCCGCGGGTTTGTTTTTTTTAGCGAAGCGGCCGTTGCTGCTTGGTTCGTGTGTTATGGAGATGTTATGTTGAAAAATGTTTGCTTTTACGCATTTGTGTCTTATATTAGTTGCAGCTATTTGTGTGATGGTGGAGTAGTGGCAGCTGTGCGACAGCCGTGGGCGGTGCAGCTGCATGCACCGGCGATTGCTGCTGCTGGCGTCTGCGGCGTAGCAGCGTTGACAGGAGTGTGGAAATACACGTCCGGGCGTGTTAGTGAAGTTGAAAGTTTGTGGCAAGATCGGTTCGATAAGGCTAGTAATACATGTCTTTTTAATGTGGGGATTGTTAATGCGTCGCTGGATGCCTGCAGGGCAAGTCAAGGAAGAGCCGAGAGCATGGTGGATTCTTTGCTTAGAGGTGGAACAGAGCTGTCAAAGTGCCAGGACGAGAGGAAAAGATTTTCTGATAAATTAATCGAATATTATGAGTATGTTCAAAAGACAACTGAGATGAACAATCAGCTTGTCCTCGCCAATCAGACCAACGCTGCGGAAATAGAGCGGCTTAAGAATGAGGCGAATGTATTGAAAGAGGAAGGAAACGCTCTTCAAAGGAAAAATATATTTTTAGCAGATAAGAGTAACAGGAAGGAGGGAGAACTTGCAGAAGCCAAGGCATTCAATAGGGATCTAAGGGTAAGAATGGGTAAAGAACAAAATAAAACCGCAGTTTGTGAAAATAAAATGGCAGAATGCGAGGAGAAATTAAAGCAGAGAAAAGGTGATGCCTTAAGCTGTAATACAAGCTTAGTACTGAAAGAGAAAGAGTTTTCTCAGTACAAGGAAGGAAGTGAAGAGAGAGACCGAAATGCGCAAGAAATTTTGGTTGCTTATCGTAGGCTGCGTGCTGCAGCAAAGAAAGTAAATGATGAAAAATGGTTTTGGGAAGTGATTCCGAGCAATTTGATGCCTGAATATTAAGTTGGGAGAAGTGGGCTGCTTAGCGATTTTTTATGGTTCTGGCCGTGGAAATGTTTGTCGCTCTTTTCTTCTTGGAGGATTTTCGTACTGTTGCAGGATGTAAGGAGGAAGAAGGTGAGAAGGTTTGTTTTTATTTTTGCGTTTGTCTCAGTGTTGTCAGGTTCTTTTGAGGTAGGATTGGCTTCCTCCCATCTAAGGCGCGTTCAGTCAGAATCTGCGCGACGTTCGCCTGGCAGCCCAGAGGATTCGTCTCGTCTAAGGAGGCGGACTCAGTCAGAACCTGCGCGACGTTCGCCTATACTGGACGGCAGCCCAGAGGCTTCCTCTCGTCTAAGGCGAACTCAGTCAGAATCTGCGAGACAACACCAATCTCCTGTAATGAGGTGGTGTGGTCGCCATGCTAAATGTATCTGGTTCTCTGTAACAGCGGTAGCCGTTGTGGCGGCTTACATTTGGGGAAGCCGCCTCGGGAAAAGTAGTGCCCAATGTCATTTTACAGGGGCAGAAGGAAATATAGAGATCAACAATGAAATTGCTGGATTGGAAATAGAAAACGCGTCTATGCAACATGAGCTCGATAGCTGTCAAAGGCAGAAAGAAACAAATAGCTGCCCGAAAGAACGAACATTTGGGGAAGAAACACCGTATGGAGAGTTGTGCACTCCTTATGCTTGCTTTGTTTTAGAGGAAATTCCGGAAGAGTTGGGCTTGGAAAACGTTCCGTTAGAAGAATTTCCTGATGCACTCAACAAGCAAGCGAAGTCGTTAAAAGAAGATTTCCTGAAATACAATACCGAACGTGCTCCATTAGAAAGAGAGATACATGACAACAAGAAACGGGATGGAGAAGTAGCTGTGGTGATGAATAATCTTTCAGCGCTTAAATCAAGGAAACTGTCGGCTGAAAATGAAATAGAAAGGGTACGGGAGGAGAGCGCTAAGTTTCAAGAGTGGTTGAATAGTTGCCGTAGGACGACAGGATTGATACTCCCTAGCTGCAAACCATGTGAGTGCCGATCGTGTCAGGAGTGTGATTGTTCGCAAAGCTCAAAAAAGGAGTTGTAGAAAATTTATTGTGATCGACCGTCCCGCGTCATGTTACGTTGCATGTGAATGCGCAATGAAAAAGAGGTGAAGAAATGAGAAAATTTATTTTTATGTTTGTCGCAATATTGTCGATGTTCTCAGGACTTTGCAAGGGAAGTTTTGCCTCCTTTGTTCCAAGTCTCGATCAGTTGGAAAGTGCCGATCCTGACGGTGGAGTCGAATCAACTCAAGGCCGTTCTCGTCAGTCTACACCTCCGAATGGACCGCAAAATCGCGCTTTGATAAAATCCAGGTCTGGTTGGAAATATACGATGCTGCTAAAATGGTGTGTGTTAACGGGAATGGCGGTTGGATCTGCCTGCCTTTTAGGATACTGCATTGGTGGTGGAGGTGTGCCTTCTTGTGGTAAAGGAGGAGAACTCAGAGATAAAAGATCAAGGTTGAAAATAGAAAACGAAAATCTACGGCGTGAACTCGACGGATGTAGAACGCAGCGAGACATACTTGGCACCAAAAGCTGCTCGAAAACGCAAACAGTTCATGAACAAGGGGAATGTTCTCCTCGTGCTTGTGTTGTTTTAGAGAAGATACAGAAAGATTTCGGAATGGAAAACGTTCCATGGAAGAAGCTTACTGTTGCGCTCAGAGATAGAATGAAATTGCTGAAAAAAAGGGCCAAACAGAGCAAGATATCTGTTGACTCATTGAAAAGCACGATTGCTCGCAACAAGGAACAGGCTGGGAGCGTGGAAGAGGCAAGGGTTGAGATTCCAAAGTTTCAAGCCGAAGTTTCGAAGTTGGAAGACCTGTTGAGCAGATTGCAGGTTGATAACGAGAACATCAAAACGCTATACGAGAACTGCCATGAGCAGGCACGGCCCGATTGTAAACCATGCCCTGACTGCAAGCCGTGCCCGGCGTGTAATTGTTCGCAAGATTCGACAGATTCGGCAAAATAGCAGAGAGTTTGTCATCTAATTCCTCTATACATTTCGAACCTGAAAACCAGGATTTTTCTCGACTCGGATGCCGCAATTCATCTGTGGGAAACACCTGAGAGTCAGGGGAGATGGGTTTTGCAATATAATTTTGTGCTTGCGACACGATTCCCCAATTTGGCATAATCCAGCCCAGCGCGTTGTTCTTTCTTGTGGTTTTCCGTGATGAGTAGGGTGGCCCTGTTTGTAACGCATACTGCTACTGAAAAAATAAAAGAGTTTGCCGCCGCTAGAGAGCCGGAGCCGTACGGAGTGCGCGTTCTTGTGTATAAGGACGAATTCAACAACATCAATTACAGTATGGTTTTTGTTGATGGGGCGAGCAGTACTGATTTAATCTTCGAGATTGCGGGGATAATCTTCGTAACCGACCAGAACTCCGCAATCTTTTTGAACGGAATGACGATGGACTTTGAGGATTCTGTGGGGATACAGGGCTTCACATTTAAAAATGAATGTCTGACCAAAAGTTGCCTGAACTGCACTGGAGCTTGTGGACGAGTTGCAGTCGACAGTTAGGATATGGTTCGCACATCTTTTCTTTTCCATTAACTGGAGGCTTTATGAGTGTAAATATTGTTCATTTAAAGAATCTGACACAAGCGAACGAAGAGAAAGGCGATTCAAAAGAAAATGTGAGCGGGGCGGAGGCCGCCAGCCAGCGGAATAGACCTGTTGCAAATCTTATTGATAGAAAGAACGAGTCAATATACCTAGACTCCCCGGCCACAACCCAGTGCGACAAACGGGTTTTCGATAAAATGGCCCCATATTTTTGCGATTTTTATGGTAATGCGCACTCTAAAAACCACGTGTATGGCTGGCTGTCGGAAGAGGCTGTCGACGTGGCCAGGAAGCAAATTGCAGATTTGCTTGGCGCGGAAGAGAAGGAAATTGTTTTTACCAGCGGAGCAACAGAAGCTAACGTTATAGCGATTCGCGGTGTTGTTGACCTACATAGATACAGCAAAAAACGCAGCAAAATCCACGTTATCACCTCAGCAATCGAGCACAAATCTATCCTAAATTGCTGCAAGCAGCTCGAAGAGGAAGGCGTGCGCGTAACGTATTTGCCCGTCAATCACGACGGCCTCATACAGCTTGATGACTTAAAGAGCGCAATCTCCGAAGACACCGTCTTGGTTTCAATCATGGCCGTAAACAACGAACTCGGCGTAATCCAGCCAATCGAAGAAATAGGGGCGGTCTGCGAAGAAAGAGGCGTCGCCTTCCACTCCGATATCACGCAAGCCGTCGGCAAAATGCCCCTCAACCTGCGCTCCTTCCCAATCGCTCTCGCCAGCCTATCCTCGCACAAAATATACGGCCCCAAAGGGATTGGCGCCCTATTCGTCAGGAAAAAACCTCACGTCAAGTTGCGCTCCATCTTCCCAGGAGGTGGGCAAGAGCGCGGCATTCGCGGGGGCACGCTGGCTGTGCAGCTGTGTGTCGGGTTTGGAGAAGCCTGCCGCCTCCTTTCCTGCGAATTCACGCAAGATTTTGCCAGAATCGCTAAGCTCGAAAAGCTTTTAATAGACAAAATTTTGGGCAACATCCCTCTCGCCAAATTAAACGGCTCCAGGGAGCACAAGGTTCCGCACATATCCAACTTCGCCTTTCCTTTCGTTGAGGGCGAAAGCATCATTATCGGCCTGAAAAACGTGTGCGTGTCGACTGGATCGGCCTGCACCTCTTCGTCACTGGAGCCATCCCATGTCTTGCAAGCCATTAACGCAGACGAATACTCAATACATTCATCCATACGCATAGGGCTCGGCCGCTTCACAACGCAAGAAGAGGTCGAGTTTGCTATAGACAAGTTGGTGGTGGCAGTGGAAAAATTGAGGGAAATCAGCCCTCTCTGGGAGATGTATCAAGACGGCGTGGATTTCAGTGCAGTTAATTGGGCGCAAACGTGAAATTTTTGGATGAAGCGAAAGTCTTTATAAAATCAGGAGATGGCGGTAACGGCTGTCTCAGCTTTCGGCACGAGAAATTTCTGGAGTTCGGCGGGCCTAATGGGGGCAACGGCGGGCGCGGCGGCGATATTTTTGTTGAGGCTATCTCCAATTTAAACACACTAATCGACTACCGCTATCAGCAGCATTTCCGCGCCAAGAAGGGGCAAAATGGCATGGGAAGCAGCATGACTGGCGCTAACGGAGACTCGCTCACGCTGAAGGTTCCGGTTGGAACGCAGGTGTTGGAGGAGGACAAAGAAAGCGTTATTTGCGATATGGTAACGGAGGGACAAATGGTCTGCCTGCTACATGGCGGCAAAGGCGGCTATGGCAACGAGTTCTACAAATCCTCCACGAACCGCGCCCCCAGGCGTGCCGACGCCGGGCAGGCAGGCTCTGAAAAATGGATTTGGCTGCAGCTTAAGCTGATTGCGGATGTTGGGCTGGTTGGGCTGCCTAATGCCGGGAAGTCCACGATTTTGCAGGCCGTTAGCCGGGCAAATCCAAAGATTGCGGACTACGAGTTCACGACGCTGATCCCGCAATTGGGTGTTGTGCGGTGCTTAGGTGGAGAGTTTGTGTTGGCGGATTTGCCGGGCCTGATTAGCGAGGCGAGTCAGGGGAGAGGGCTTGGATATAAATTTTTGAGGCATACCGAGCGTTGCGCTATTTTGCTGCACGTTGTGGACGTGTCTAAGGGGAGCGTGCTGCAGGCGTATATGATGATACGCGAGGAGCTGGAGGCATACGGGCACGGCCTGGCGCAGAAGCCGGAGGTGGTGGTGCTGAATAAGAAGGAGCTCGTGTCAGAAAAGTGTCTGAAAGAGGAGATTGCAGCTTTGCAGCGAAAGGTGCAAGGGCCGGTTTTTGCTGTTTCGGCGCTGTTGAGGGATAGCCTTTCCGAGTTGGTAAAATATATATACACGGTCGCAAAAGGTTTGTAAGAACCCGTTGACATAATGATTTAAATTGGTCTTTTCTGCGTCGAATCCGGTTCGAAGCTAATGTACGTTTAGTACACTCCGCTTCTGCTCTCCGTTTCTCCTGAAAAATCCTCAATTAAATCTTATGTCAACGGGTTATAAGTTCGTCGAATTTTGGTGTTAAAAAATGTGGACAGCAAGCGTTTTAACTTTATTCCCAGAAATGTTTCCGGGCCCACTTGCTTATTCTCTTGCTGGGAAAGGTTTGCAGCGTAAAATCTGGAACCTGTGCGTAACTCAGATTCGCGATTTTGCAACCGACAAACACCATTCCGTCGACGACACCAGCTGTGGGCACAATGCCGGAATGGTAATGAGGCCGGACGTTGTGAATAGCGCCCTCGAATACGCAGTAAGTAATTTTGCTAAAGTGGGTGTGGAGCGGGGAGGCGGTCAAAGGCCACCAGACGTTAGCTCAGTTTTCGACGAGCCTCGAGAGGCTGCCGCAAAGCCAGCGATTATATATATGACGCCGCGCGGCTTCCCACTCACGCAAAAGATGGTTCACAAATTCGCGGAAGGCAGCGGCGTAGTCATATTATGCGGAAGATACGAAGGGGTCGACGAGCGCGTAATCGAATTGTGGCGGGAAGAGCGAGGCTTGCGGGAAATTTGCGTTGGGGATTATGTGTTGTCAGGAGGGGAAATCCCCGCTTTGACCCTGATTGACGCGTGCGTGCGTTTGCTTCCGAATATTGTTCACAACGAAGTTTCTCTAATTTCTGAGAGTTTCGAGCTGGATTTGCTTGAATTTCCACAGTATACTAGACCTTGTGAGTGGATGGGCAAGTGTGTGCCGGAGGTTTTGCTGTCGGGTGACCACAAACGGATGTTGGTCTGGCAATTGCGCGAGGCGGAGAGGATTACTGAGGAGCGGAGGCCGGACGTGTGGTCTGCTTATGTGCGGAAGAATGGGGGGCGAGGGGCCTGAGCGGCGAATTGACGAGCCGGCAAACTTTTTGTGGCTGAGATCAAATGGAGGAAAGGATGAACTTATTACAACAAGTAGAACAAGAACATATTAGTAAGTTGCTCAAGGGAAAGGAGATTCCACCTTTTAAAGCCGGCGATAATGTTCGCGTGAGCATCAAAATTAAGGAAGGGGATAACGAGAGGGTGCAGGCCTTTGAGGGCACCGTGATCGGCCGGAAAAACCGCGGAATCAATTCTTCTTTCCGGGTGCGCAAGGTGTCTTACGGAGTTGGCGTGGAGCGGGTGTTTCCTTTGTATTCTCCAAACATCGACATAAAAAGGGTACGAGAGGGGCGAGTGAGACGCGCAAAATTGTACTATTTGCGGAGCCGCTCAGGGAAAAGCGCGAAGATTGCCCAGCTGACCCACTTCTAACCTAGCGTTTCTTGAAATTTCGATATGTCGCGCCAATGGTCGATGGCGCGGCTCGTGTGCTGTGGTGACATTTCGTAGCGCACCGCACGGTCAGAACCAACCTCACGGTAAAGGCCTGAACTTCGTTTTTGCATCAAATCAACAGTTCAGCAAAGATTTTTGAGGCCTTGCAGGAATTGGTGCTTGATTCCCCAATTTTTTTATGTGACCAATATACTGTTGTTAGGTAGTTTTTAGGATGGTTATGCGTTTTTGTTATAAGAAGTTACTGAAGCACGCTTCGATCGGTAGCTGTGTGTTATGTAGTGTGTTTTGTTGTCAGAGTTTGTTCGCTGGGCTTTGGGGGAGCAAAGCGTCAAGTCAGGCGAACGTAGAAGCGGGAAATACAGCTCAACAGCAACAAGTTCATGAAGGAATTGTTAAACCAAATCAGCACACTGCAGCTAACGGCAAAAAGTCTGCGAGTGGTACAATGCCTCAATCGTCCTATCAAAGAAACCTAGGGGCCCCAGTTATAGCAGAATACGATGTGTACTCACGGCCATTAGATCATTATAGGTCTGGTGGGAAAGGAGCAAATGGAATTGTTAAACCAAATCAGTTCACTGCAGCTAACGGCAAAAAGTCTGCGAGTGGTACAATGCCTCAATCGTTCCATCAAAGAAACCTATTGGCCCCAGTTATAGCAGAATACGGTGTGTACTCACGGCCATTAGATTTTCTTATGCCTGGTCCGAAAGGAATGTCCGAATGTGAACGCGCTCATTACTCTAAAGGAAGGAAACGGAATAGCTTGTCGAGTAAAAATGCAAAGAATAACGAGATTCACAGCCTCCGAGAGTTATGCAAAGGATGTGAATGTCCAGAGGAAGTTCCGCTGGTAAAGAACAAGCCAATTTATCAGCCTAAGCCACATGGTTGGGATAAACAGCAACGACGAGTCGATGAAGAGTTTCCGGATGAAGAGTTTCTGGATGAAGAGTTTCCGGGGGATCCTTTGGTGTCGCAAATTGGAAGCGCCAAGGCTAAAGCGCCAGATGTTACTGGACCTCTTTCGAAACCTTCAAATGATGATAAATGTTCGCCTGAGTCTCCATATGCGGCAAAGCAACTTCGTATAGCTAGAAGTATTGCAGAGAGGCAGCGTGATACAGCGAGGCGTGTTGCAAGGAAACTGGCAGAACAGCAAATGGAACGGACAGGGCGGCCGAAGAAAAAGGACACGCCTAAGTCGGAGCACGTCCCATCCCCTAAAGAACTGCGTGACTCGGACGGAAGGGCAAACGCTAAGGGAATAAAGGGACGGTCGATAGTATATACTGCCCCGCTAGATGTCGATGGCCGCGGATTAGGTCCTCATCATGATGGCGATGATCGCAGTGGCTATACTGCCCCGCTAGATGTTAATGGCAGCGGATTAGGTCCTCGTCATGATGGCGATGATCACAGTAGCTGTACTGCCCCGCTAGATGTCGACGGCAGCGGATTAGGTCCTCGTCATGATGGCGATGATCGCAGTGGCTATACTGCCCCGCTAGGTGTTGATGGCAGCGGATTAGGTCCTCGTCATGGTGGCGATGATCACAGTGGCTGTTTAGATGAAAAGGAGACTGCTGAAGATTCACAAAAACCAACATTGTTTCCTTTTGATCCTATTATTGCGCCTCGTGCAACAAGTATAAAAGCCGCAAAGCGTGGCCAGGAGGCTTCAACAGGCCCTTGGAGCAAAATCACTTCGAAGTAATGCTCTCAAATTGGCGTCTGGACAACCCCCTGACACCAGGGTTGGTTTTTCAAAACACGGAAGAGCGGCAGGTGTGCACGAGCTCCAGGCGCCAGGGAGAATTCCTCAAAATAGCGGGGTAAAGCGGCGCGCTTGAACAAATTTTAGATCATGACCCAACTCAAGTAACTGGCGCAGTGAGCCCGTCCAATTCACTTTTGGTGCAAAAGCCAAGCACGACGGGGCTATGCGGCTCTAGGTTCCCGTAATTCCAATACGTCCTGTTCCTAATAGCCTGCACGGTCGCGCGCGTGGTGCCCAAGAACTTACAAATCTGGGCATCACTCAACTCTGGGTAGTATTTCACCAGCCAGAAGATGGCACTGGGCTTGTCCTTCCTTTTAACGATCGGCGTGTATTTCGTATTGCTCGTTCTAGACAATTGCTCGATATCCACAACGGGGCAGAGCTTCAACCTTGCCTTGGGATCGGCCTCACACCGCTTGATCTCATCCAATGTAAGCTGAGAGGAAACGATAGGGTCGAAGCCGCACAGTTTGTCCATCTCTTCGTAAGCAATGCTCTCCACCTCCAGCAAATGCAAGCCACAGAAGCAGGCTATCTGCTCGAAAGTTAAACACGTGTTTTCTATGAGCCACACGGCCGTGGCTTTTGGCATTAATGGTTGAGTCATCTCACACCCAGTAAAGCAATGAATCTACTTTGGTTTTTCTCATAGTGCGTGGGAGTTTGCAATCCTTTTTGTGGCGGCGCTCAACACCCCGAGCGACCTCATGAAAAAAATGTGGTAAAACCTGGGTTCCTAGAAAGGTTGTGTTTACACTCGAGACATTTTCCCAATTTTATGCCAGAAATGAGGTTTTGAAATGTGTGGGGTGTTAAGAAAACAGCATTTTTGTGTTGTTTTTTGTTATTAAGCTATATATACCCATCTTGACTGACCTCTTGGAGAAAACCGAATAATGTGTTAATACTCCATCCATGAAATACGATTTTCTGACAGACGTGGTCCGCCTCGAGTTAAAAGCTCGGCACCGCA
>JAIRNW010000010.1 GCA_031257795.1 Holosporales bacterium
TAATGGTGTCTTCGTCGAGAAAAAGAGCTTCGGCAATCTGACGGTAACTCCAGCCTTTGTCGGCAAGCAACACCGCCTTTATCCGATCAGCAGAGCTTCGGTCCTTTTCCTTGCGGTGCTTTGCCCTTAACTCTAGGCGGTCCGCGTCTGTGAGAAAATCACGTTTCATGGGTAGAGTATTAACACATTATGCAGATTTACCCAAATTGTCAGTCCAGGTGGGTATAGAGTACTAGTTGAGGGGCTGAGAGCGGATGTTGCCGAGCTGCGGGAAAGTTTGACCAAATGAGACAAGACCTCACACAAGTGCCCACGCCATGAAATTGAACAGCATAAGCAACAACAGCCCGAGAGTAGACGGCGAGCGTTACCGCTGCCGCCCCTCCACGGAACCGTACGTGCCCTATTGAGGCATACGGCTCCCGGCTGTGTCATTCAGCGTCAAATAGGCCATGTTGAAACCTCCAATCCCCCCCCTTTGCTAAAAATTGGCATCAGGTTCAATTCAAAAGTTGCAATGTCATTAACCAGCTTGTTCGTCCAGACCACCGATAGGGCTCCCATGCGAAATGTTGGGATTTGGCAGTCGTTCATCCATACTGGCGCTTGGGTTTTATTCCCTGCATTTCAAATGGGGTGAGTATACATATCCCACCTAACTCTTCGGGTTTTATTGAAGTTCAGAGAATTGTAAAACTATAAAAATCACCCGGCGGTCAGTCGTGAGGGTTATATACTCATCCCAGCTGAAACTCAGTCCGGAAAATCCAGAATCCAGTACGGATGAACGACTGTCAAATCCCAACGTTTCAGCTGGGAATCGTATATAAAGGATATACTGCTTTTGTTCTAAATCCGCCTAAAATGCGGGCATTAACGGATTTTTAACTTTTCTCTGGGGCTGCCATCCACAAACCCCCACCCACCCTCATTCTGGGGCTGAGGTCAGCGCGCAAGCGGTTTTGCCCACCGCACACCTCAACATCAAAAATACCTGGCGAAATATTAACAAGTCAACCTATAAACACTTAAGGATTCCTTAATAATAAAAATATTTTTCCAATAACCACTCATAGCATCCGCAGAGAGCTTTTTGTTAAACATTTCTTATTGTTGTTCGTGCTACGCTATTAATATTCGGAGTCCATGCAGTTTTACGCATCAATATTATGTCTGCCCGTTTTTCAAAAATTTTATCCGCCAAGCGGCTTATTTCACGCGCCGCGCTCGCAATCACCCTCCTCGCGCCAATTTCATCCTGCACAAGCTCTTCAACTAGCTACGACTTGGCCCCAGAGCTAGAGGCAATAAAAAACTGCCAAAATGCTTTAGCCACCCTTATAGCGAACGGTCCACAAGCAAATGGCGATTTTAGAGCAGATGTTGCCACTGGAGTCCTTGACCTTGGCGCGAAAATCGACAGCGCGTGGGACATCGTTCAAAGCACCACGGTTTATTGGCCTGATATGTGGGAGGTCTTAGCACCAAGCTTTCCTGAATTTTCTAATTATCTGTTAAAAGCGAACAAAACACCCCGAGAATTGCTATCCGAACCCAACACGTTGGTTCTTTTAAACAAAGGCGCCGTATCAACCATCTGGAGCAACCTTGAGCACCTCTACCTCGTTGGCAACTGGAACCCAACGGGCCTTGATCTGCCCGCCTGCACAAGCATGAAAACCCTGGGATTCTTTGACGGCGCCGGCCTAACCGCCACTCAGCGCACACAAATATCAACTCTTGCGAAAAATGTTAAAATACTTCAAGACCTAATCGTCATGAACTGGGGGCACAGCGACATTGCGGCCTCGACCTTCAATAGCGCTACCAGCCTACTTAGCGTGATAATCCACAACGCGAGCATCGTTCGCGATGAAGCTTTCTACAAGTGCACATCGCTGGTCACTGCCTTGTTGCCTCAGGTCACAACAATTATGGATGGAACAACACACGGCGCTTTTCAGGCTTGCAGAGCGCTCTCAACAATACATTGCCCAGATCTAGCAGGCGATCTAGGTTATGGCGCCTTCTCTGATTGCCAAGCCCTAACCGAAATATATTGGCCGAATATTGCAACAGTTGGAGACGGGGCCTTTTTTAGATGTATCGGACTCACGACGGTGTCGCTTCCTGCAGTCACGTTCGCAAACGCTCACAGCTTTCAGGACTGCACAGCCCTGTCCGCCATTTCGATGCCTAATGTCGGAAGCATGGACGGTCGGGCGTTCTATAACTGCAGGGCGTTAACGTCAATATTTTTCCCCGCTCTTGACAACCTGGCCGGTGGCGAGGTGTTCAAAGGTTGCACCGCTATGACTACAGCATGCTTGCTAGCAGCTACGATGCTGGATGGATCCACTTTTGTCAATAATACCAGCCTGTGTGTGGCATATTTGCCTGTTTGCACGACATTTTACACACATGAATTTAACAACTGTGAGCAATTGCGTTTGGTGATAATGCCCGATGCCCTAACACCCGCAAACGAAATATTTTATGGCTGTAACAAATTAATAAGCGATAATATTGTGCAGCCTGGTGAGTTCCCTGATTTTGAAAGATTCCTAAAGGATATGGCTGGACACGTCATCATCTCAGATCCAAGGAGATTACAGATTTTTTGCAACAGAAGCGAGGTTTCGTCGGTTGAACTTGAGCGATGCACGGAGTTGTACCTATTGGGAAACTCCAATCCGACGGGGCTGAACCTTGGCACGCGCAACAATTTGCTGACGCTCGGGTTGTTCGATCGCAGGGCACTAACTACGCAACGTGACGATGTGGAGCACTTTCTGCAGAGCAGCACATCAGCACTACAAAACGTATTTATTGGAAATTGGGGCTATTCCTCGATCGAGTGTAGTGCGTATGGCCCTTTCTGCGAAGCACACGTCAAAAATATAATGATTGGCGGCACTGAGGGTATTTCCGATGTTGCATTTCAGCAGGCGGGCATAATATCAGCATCCTTTCCACATGCATACAGCATTAACTGGAGCGCATTTGCCCAGTGCTCATTTTTGAGGGAAATATCATGTCCACTTGTCTCGGCGATTGGCGCCTACGGATTCGAGGGATGCATCGCACTAAAGAAGGTATCATTCCCAAGTGCGAGATCCGTTTGGGAGAGCGCATTTCAAGGATGCACAACGTTGGAGTACGCGTCATTTCCTGTCCTAACAACCATTGATAGCGATGCATTTCGCGACTGCAGTAGCTTGCAGACCATAATCTTCCCGCAAACCATCATGCCCGGCGCTAACGCATTTTTGGGATGCCCAAGTACTTTGCAGAAGCTAAATCCATGAGGCATGGTGCAACCATAGGGCTCCCGGCTGAAACGTTGGGATTTGACAGTCGTTCATCCTTACTGGATTCTGGATTTTCCGGACTGAGTTTCAGCTGGGATGAGTATAAGATTTAATCAGCTTTCACTGAGCTGCCTCGCAATGATCGCGCCGATTTCATTTGCAAAGACATCTAAGCGGCTAATGTATCTGTTAATACTATTCGAAATATAGTTGTACGCGATTGCCGCCGGAATCGCCGCGATTAGCCCAACCGCCGTTGCAAGTAGCGCCTCAGCAATTCCAGGAGCCACAACCGCCAGATTCGCGCTTTGTTGCGACGCTATTGGTTGGAAACTGTGCATTATTCCAAGGACAGTTCCGAATAGCCCGATGATCATCCCGTTTGATCCCAATGTGGCCAGGAAGCTACAGTAGCGCTCCAGATCGGAGATCTCCCTCGTTATGGCGAGCTGCATAACTCTGTCTATGCGCTGTTCCAGGCTGTGCTGCTGATTAGGCGGTGGGGGGCCCTTTGCGATAGCGTGTCTCCACTCGCGCATGGCCGCGCAAAACATAGTCATCAGCGGATCTGTTGGCCTGTTATTGATGCGCACGTATAGGTTTTCGAGGGAATCGCTGTTCCAAAACAACTCTTCGAAGGCGTTTGCCGCGATTTCACGGCGTTTTATGTGTTGGATTTTGTTTATGATAATAGTCCAAGACCAAACACTCGCCAAAAGTAAACCGACGATTATGAACTGTACGAGAAACTCCGCCTTGCAAAACAGGCCGAACACAGACATATCCTGAGAGGAGGAGACGATCTTAGTCGTAATATTCCCAACGGCGTTCGCAACATCCGCGCCCCCAGCGCCAGCGCCACTTCCAGCTCTGACGGCGGCTTCTCCAATAGCTTGACTAGCTGCATATAGATTCATATTTCAAAACAAATGTGGGACCGTAGGACAACTCACTCAAGCAATCTACACTATTCACTTCGCCAAAAACAATATGTATCCCAATGAATTTCATAACCTAACTCTCCTGGAAAAATCCTGGTTTTACAGGGTTTCCTTGCTCAACGAACTCGCAATTCTTTTGGTTACTGGGTATAATCACTATGGTTTCTCCTTTCAAACAGAGCCCCCGCCGCCATGAGAATATCGAATTTTTTCATACAAACCCTGCGCGAAGATCCAATCGGCGCACAAATTATTTCGCATAAGCTGATGTTGCGCGCCGGGATGATATGCAATGTGCACCACGGGGTCTACACATGGTTGCCGCTCGGGCTCAGGGTTCTGCAAAAAATAGAAAAAATAATCATCGAAGAACAAAATCGCATAGGCTGCAGCCAAGTTCTAATGCCGACCACGCAGCCCGCCAGCCTTTGGGAAAAAAGCGGCCGCTACGACGGCTACGGCATGGAAATGCTGCGTATCAAAGACCGCCACGGAAGAGAACTGATCTACGGGCCAACTCACGAAGAAATCGCAACAGACATGGCCGCGCGCTTCATCAAGAGCTACCGCCAGTTACCCGTGATATTTTACCAAATAGGCTGGAAGTTTCGCGATGAGATCCGGCCGAGGTTTGGCGTGATGCGGGGGCGGGAGTTTTTGATGAAGGACGGGTATTCCTTCGATGTTGACGTCGCGGGCGCGCTGAATTCGTATCAGAAGGTCTTCTTTTCTTATCTAAGGATTTTTCGCCGTCTTGGCCTGCGCGCCGTTCCCGTACGCGCTAACACAGGTGCGATAGGTGGAAATTTAAGCCACGAATTCCACATCATGGCCGAGGTTGGGGAGAGTGAGCTTTTCTACGACAAAGCGTTCGACGAAATAGATATTGAAAACGTTTCGTTTGACGAGGTAGAGCGAATTTACACAGCGGCGGACGAAAAGCACGACGCGAGCGCGTGCGAAGTGCCAGGCGATAGGCTTGTGACGGCCAGGGGAGTTGAGGTCGGACATGTTTTTTATTTTGGCGACAAATACTCCAAGGCCATGAATTTCGCCGTGACTGGATGCGATGGGCAGCCATTTTTTCCGCAAATGGGATCGTACGGAATCGGAGTTTCCAGGCTAGTGGCCGCAATTATAGAAGCCAGCCACGATGAGCATGGGATCGTTTGGCCTGAGGCGGTTTCTCCTTTTTCGGTTGTGATTATCACGGCGAAAAACGATGATGCGAAAGTTTCGCAGATTGCTGAGGAGTTGTATGAAAGGTTGCTTGGCAGCGGAGTGGATGTTCTGTTGGACGATCGGGCAGAGAGGGTCGGGAGCAAGTTTTCCGACATGGACCTTATAGGGATCACTAGTCAGATTGTTGTGGGAACGAGCGCTCTTGCGGGGACGTTGGAGTGGAAGGATAGGAAAACCGGAGAGAGGTCCCTCCTGAGCTTTGACGAGGTTGTTGAGAAGGCTGTCGGGCGAGCTTAGCGTCCACCGCTGTAGCCAATAAATGCGTCAACCAATGGACCTCTTTCCAAACCCTTCAAAATCAGTTTTTGGGTACGTCGATCCGGTGCTCGAATGCTCACGTACATCTAAGTACGCTCCGCTTCTGTGCTCCGTGTCTCCTTCCCAAAAT
>JAIRNW010000051.1 GCA_031257795.1 Holosporales bacterium
AGCTATACAGGGTGGGAACGCGGACCTGCAGGCCTCTGAGGTAGGCGGCCACTGTGACGTCGATTTCGAAGCCGTGGGACAAGTCTGGAAAAGGATGGGCGAGGACTCAATAGCTCAGTATAAGGCTCAGATTCAGGCTCAGATTCAGGCTCAGGCAGAATATAGCTGGAAAATCAGACAAGCTTGTGGCTTCGGATTAACAGCGCTTGCTGTTGGAGTCGGTTCTTTCTTTGGCCTACGCGGTAGCGGAGCTTTGCCTGTAATTAGTGATTTACTTACAAACACTACAACTATAGGTGCAGCCAGCGGAGCTTTGCCTGTAATTAGTGGTTTACTTACAAACACTACAACTATAGGTGCAGCCAGCGGAGCTTTGACTGTAATTAGTGATTTACTTACAAACACTACAACTATAGGTGCAGCCAGCGGAGCTTTGACTGCAATTAGTGATACAGCGGAGCTTGGAACACAACTAGTAGTGTGGGCGGCGAATCGCAATTAGTGGCGCCATTACAGGCGCTAGCACAAAAGTTGTCGGAACAGTTGTTAACATTTGCACTACTATAACATCTCTCAATTGTGTAAGAAGCATTTGCTCCAGGGTCTACGCACGAAAAAATTTTTCGTGCGTAGGCCCTGGCATTTGCTCTCTATTCACTAGTAAATTTGGTGCAAATGTGTAAGATTTTACTGCTATAGTTGAATTGCGTAATAGCCCCAATGCCGACACCTACCGCTGACTAGGTGAGTATTTAAAATTTTGGTAAAAATAGTGTTCTAAAGACACTGTTGAATCCTCAGATCCTACAACCGAACTCGACGAAAATTCTGATGGGAGTAGGTCAGGTAACGAATAGGCTTCAACAGACCATTAAAAACCTAATGCCGGCGCCAACATGGCGCCATGGCATTTTTCTTTCCTCTAAGCCAGGTGCCGCCAGCCATTAACTGCCGGCTGTGCCTGTGATGAAAGGAGCCAAATCGGTGGCGGCGGGTTTTTCCTCTTCACAAGTCGCAAAAATTTGCTCGTCCGCCTGCGCTTCGTGGCTCCTCACTGGCATTCCTTTTATATTTGAACATATTCTTAAATATAAACCCTCCAAGCATTAACATTTATTTAATCACTTTATACTACTATGGCTGAGTGTGTTGGTCTAATAAAGGAAGAATGATTATGAATTGTTATAATCGTCTTGGAAAAGTTTTGGCGTTTGGATTGGTGGGTTCTTTTGGTTTGTCTGTTTTTGCCGACGGTGATCATCCGAGAGAGCAGCCTGTTCTATTGCCGGCCACTGGCGTAGGTGAGCTCGGGCCAACGTTCCTGTATAGCAAAATGAACGACTTGGAATTCAAAATCAGGAACATGCTTGGTGGCGAGTATTTTACGGATTATCTTGCCCCCTTTATGACTTTTGATTACGCCCTCCGTAGCTATAACAACGCAGTGGTACTTTTTAGAGAGGTATACCACGACATCGAGTGGAAGAAGAGGGTACTGGCGAGTACAGAAGAAGGGTATGAAGAAAAATTAGAAATGATGACTAATGAACCACTTTTTGACACTGTATACTATTCACAAGAGATCGGTAGTCTTTGTACGCAGCTGATGCACACGTTGGCAAATATATCAACTCTCCCGCCAAGCATGTCTTACCCAGAACTGCTGAACCGTTGTTACGAGTTTATTTATCATCTTAATCCCGATGAGTTTGAAAATTTCTTCCACGTTGACAAACTAGTGGAGTACGCCGATGAGGGGAGGATTGTTGACTTTGAAGACAGTATTTTCCCTGAAGAACTGGTTTCGCTGCGTGAGGCGTGTAAGATTGAAGTTGAGACACTTAAAAATAAAGCAAAAGCAGTGTTAGACCTTTGGCCGGGTTATGATGCGATGGTACGTTTGAAGAGTGCCGTTATCGCGGAAGAGGCTGGGGATGGGAAGTTCATTTACAAACTGGCGCCAGGGTTAGAGCCAATCACTGATAGGCTCAATAACTTTGAGAGAACGCAGCAGACTATTCTTAGATTGCTTACTCATATATACAAATTCTCGTGATATAACACAGCCACAAAAAGAGTTGTGAGCAGAAGCCTCGGAGCGCAGAAGTGTATCGTACTTATGGTACGTGAGCATTCGAGCATCGAAGCGACGAACTCACAGACTTTTTGTGGCTGTGTTACGCATGTTCCATGAAACAGACTGGTGATTCCTTATCCTCTCTATCAAATCAAAAAGAACACCTTCGCGTACGCCCCTGTCTGCAATGCGAATTGTGCAGTCTCCAATTGTTTCTAAAACCGAATTAATAATCACGATCCCAGATGACAACAGCCCCATTCTATAATACAGCAGCTGATTGCCCTCTCTGGCATATGGGTGATCAATTTTCTTTGAAATAAATCCCTTCTCGCAACCGCTCAAAATATTCGTCAATGAGCTTCGCAAATACCTCGAAAGAATACCTCTTCCAATATAGCTTATTTTGTCGGAGTGAAAATCCTTTCCGTCCACGGAGTTTCTATGATACGACTTCAGCCCGAGTGCGAGTGAGCCAATCGTGGTGACCGTGCCGGACGAAGTAACAACCTGGACCATATTCTTCTGCAAAAGGTCTTTAATCCGGTTTTTCACCATGAAGAACTGCACTGTTTGCGAAATGTTTTGCTGTGCCCTAGAGAAGACGCTGGGGTCGGCGCCGTTGTGCGTGTAGGTGTCGCTCAGCGTGACGATCCCATACGGCAAAGACACAGAATCAATAACGGAGATAGCCTTGCTCGTGGAATTCTTGTCTCTTTTCAGCCAAACAACCTCCGTGCTCCCGCCTCCTATGTCGAGCAAAATCCCGTATTCTTTTTTTTCTGAAATCACCCCAGAACACCCCTTTAAAACGAGACGCGCCTCTTCCCTCGGGGATATTACCTCAAGCTCTATTCCAACATCATTCCTAGCGGCATCGATAAGTATTTTGGAATTTTTCGCCTGCCGGCAAGCCTCCGTTGCAACGGCGCGGAATTCGGAGATATGGTAATGGTCAATTTTTTTCTTACAAGCGTACAGGGCGTCGATTGTTCGCTCTATTGCCTCTAGCGATAGCAAGCCCGTCTGCTTTATTCCCTCGCCCAAGCCGACGATTTTTGCGAATGAATCGATAACTCTGAGCTGACGTGGCTCCTGCTTTCCTTTAAAAAAATTCCTGTGCAGGGACGTAATGTCTACCGATGAAATCAGCAACCTGCACGAATTGGTTCCTAGGTCCATCGCGGCCACGTTCGGGGAGTGGCTGATTGTATTGTATTCGATTAAATCCGAATAATCCTTTGTTTTCATTTAATTCATTTTACGTAAGTCTTATGAGCCGCACGCAGCGTCAAAGAGTAGTGTGGGTCATGAGCAAGATATCACACTTCATTTGCCTCAAAAAAGACATATCCCCTATCATAAAAAGTTTGTGGGTTCATTGATTCGGGACTCGAATGCTCACGTACCATAAGTACGCTGCGCTCCTGCGCTCCGAGGCGTCTGCCCACAACTCTTTTTATAATAGTGGATCCCACAGCCACCGAAAGTTTGCTGGTTCGTCGATCCGTTTCAGCAGTAGCAGTACGTAGACACAGCTCTGCACCTGCGCTACGTGTCTCCTGCCATCAATTCTTTTAGAACCACCCGGAGAACTTGTTATATATGTGTAAGATTGCTGGCGCTGATGATATTGCAAGTCCGATAATCAAAGTGTTTGCTACCATATTCATAAATGTCCATTCCATCATCGACCCAGTCAACCCCGCATTATATACGATTGGCCTATCTTTTACAATTGCATTACTAGCAACCTTTATACTCTTCACAACATCCTCAGGCTCTCCTTTGCCCTCTTCTGCTTTGCTATATGCGTTATTATTATCAATTTCCTCATCCCGTTTTTGTTGTATTGATCGATCTCTTGCCGCCGCAAAAACACTATGATACACATCGAAAAAGTGGTAGGCGATTAAGTTAACTAAAGTTGATACAATGAGGTTTTGTTCGACTCCGTGAGATACGCAGCCGATTTTACGCAAACAGACCAGTAACACGGCGGCACAAGGAAGGTGTAGGTGCAAAAATGGAACGAGTTCTATAAGTTTTCCAATGCTGTAAGCTGGTGCAATGTCTGTAAAAAACAATTTGAGAAAAGCAAGTGGGGAAGTAAGCGGAAGAGCAAGTATACTAGGAATAAATAAAGGAAGAGCAATTGGAACGCCACTGGCAATGCGGCTCATTGTCAACCACAATGCAACCGAAAACGAAGTTTGCATAATTTTTGTTGATGTAGATGGTGGCTGTTGAGCCATGCCATTATTTGCCTCTCTCTCTCCAGGATTTCTGCCTGATTCAGTGGTAGCAGAATGAACAGTAAGCTTAGATTCTTTCCCGAATATACATCTGCATGCCCAACTGTCGACTGTATTAAACAAGCCCGTATGAATAGTAAATTTTAAATGGTCCAAAACGCGTTGCGGAACAAAGGCAGAGCTTTGCTGAGAAGAACCAAAAAGAAGAGACAAGCATAGCAGCAATCTAGCTAAAATTTTTTTCATATGTAAGTATCTCCACATTAAAAGAGGTAACGTATTGCGCTCCACACAATATCTATTTAGTACGGAAGTATGTGAAAAACAACTTGTTTAAGTTTTGTTTGTGTAAACAATATAATCACAACTTCCAACATTCGCCATCGTTACGCAAAGCAACAAAAAAAATTGGTGGAGAAAGTAATTCGGAACGCGTCGTTAAAGTTGTGTAAACACATAACACAATCACAAAAAAATTACAGGCATGAACATCGAAGCGCAGAAGCGCAGCGTACTTATTGTACGTGAGCATTCGAGCACCGGATCGACGTACCCAAAATTCTGATTTTGAAGGTTTCGAAAGAGGTCCAATGATTTAAATTGGTCTTTTCTGCGTCGAATCCGGTTCGAAACTCATGTACGTTTAGTACGCTCCGTCTCTGCGCTCCGTTTCTCCTGAAAGATCCTCAGTTTAAATCTTATGTCAACGGGTTCTTAGTATTTTGCTTATTATCTTGGAAGTATAATTTACGAGAGGAATCACCTCTCTATACTTCATATTGGTCGGCCCAATAACCCCAAGCGCCCCAATACAGTGATTATCCGGAGTTTTGTACGGAGCCAAAACCAAAGCGCATCCAGAAACCTTAAAATACGGGTTCTCAGATCCTATAAAAACCTGTATCCCATCGGCACTCGCCACGGAATTCAGTAAGTTCAGCATCGTGCTCTTTGTCTCCATTATCTCAAACAAATTCCGCACATCGCACAACTCCTCCATTTCCTCAACCTTGTTCAGTAGGTTCGCGCGCCCGTTCAGGAAAATCGACTCCTGATCCTGCGAGTCCGTCTTTAACGCCTCTAATCCTGGGCGAAGCACATCCGAAATTTGTTCGCAATCCCCTCTGTGCTCGCGCAGCTCGCTCTCTATTGTCGCGATCCCGTCCGACAAAACACGCCCGCAAAGCCTGCTTGAGGCGTAGTTCGTTAGGCTTTCCAAAACACTTTGGTCAATCCCGTGCGGAACCTGTACAAGCCTGTTTTCCACTTGCCCTGACTCTGAAACAATAATAACCAGCAATTGCTCTTTCCCAAGCTGCACAAAGTCTATCTTGCGTATGAGTGGATTTGTTTTTGGACACGAAACTACGCCCGCACATTGCGCCAGCCCAGACAGCAAAGACGACACCTTCTCCAAAATCTCGTTGGTCTCAACCTTTCCTCCAGTTTTATTAATAAGATTGGAAATGGTTTCATTCTCGAAATAATCGAAATTGGAGACCTCAAGCAGCTCGTTCACAAAGAAGCGCAACCCGCTTTCCGTCGGAATTCTCCCGGCCGACGTGTGTGGCGCATACAGCAGGCCAATGTCCTCCAGGTCCGCCATAATATTGCGGATCGTCGCTGAAGAGCGCGGAATAGTGGAGCGCTTGGAGAGAAGGCGCGACCCAACCGCCTCGCCCGTTTCTATGTAAGTATCAACAAGCTCACGGAAAACCTCAAGAGATCTCTCCGATAAGCTAGGAAACTGCGCTTTTTCCCCCATGAGCCCCCTTTGGATACAATATTACCGAACTTTGCTCTCTCGCCCCGAAAACCTCTCGCAAAACGATGTTGGCTTCATCTAGGGAAATCGATTCAATCGTGGCGATCACCTTCTCTTGGTCAATTTCGTCGAAAGAAGAAAGGTTTGCAAGACAGCCGGCTAGCCACATGCGAATCCCGCGATGGCTATCATTCGCCTTGTATTTCGCCAATTCCATTTTCTTGGCTCGCCCGAATTCGACCATGCTTATTCCGGAGGATACAACGGCTTTTAGCTTTACGTTAAATTTCTTCAGAAAATCAGCAGCTTTTTTTTCTGGCATCAATGAAACAGAGACGGACAGCGGTCTTGGGTCCAAATCCCAATCGAAGTTACAACCGAAATCGGCGACCATCCCTAGCTTGTCAATAAAATATCTGCAAAATGAGAACATAACACCTCCGAAGAGGGCCGTTATCACTAAGTTGAGTGCGTAGCATTTCCGGAGGTTGTCGCGGTGATGCGGGGCGGTGTAGTTGAGCCTCACTTTTACACTTTCCACCTCATCGCTGCAAAACTCTATTGCTTGGTGGAAACCGTCCGTCAGCTGGTTTTTCAGCCTGTCTCTTGGCGGAACTTTGCCAGGTTTGATTGAACCAAATTTTGCCTCAACGAGCTTAAACACCTCCTCAGCATTCACCGCACCAACCACCACCACCGTGGCATTGTTCGGTTTGTACCAGGTTCTATAATGCTGCATGATGGCTTCTCTGGAATAAGAGAGAATGTGACTCCTGCGCCCTCCAATGTCTTTGCCGTAAGGATGATACGGACTCAAGCAAGCTCTTATAAATTCGAGTGTTGTGCCAAGAGGTCGATTTTCGATATGCATAAGGCGTTCTTCGAAAACGGCGTTTTGCTCACGAAGGAAAACCTTATCGTTTGTGAGATTGAAATGTTCCATTCTGTCCGCTTCCACGTCCATGACGATTTCGATGGCGCTTGCGGGACAATCAACCACGTACATGGTGAAGTCCTCGGACGTCATAGCGTTAGTCTCGCCGCCGAGCAAACTGATGGTCCGCGCGTAATCTGGGTATTTCTTAGAACCATGAAAAAACATATGCTCAAGCATATGAGAAATCCCGAAAACATTCTCCGGATCGTCGCACGACCCGACCTTATACAGCACGCCGACGCTGATGCGCGGTGCGATTCCGTCCTCCACAACGATAACCTGCAGGCCGTTCTTGAGGGCCTTCTTCTTCATTTTAAATTTGAAATAACCGTTCTTTTTCGCTCCGCTCGTTTTTCTGTCATTTTTGCTGCTGGCGGTTTGAGTTTGTGTGCATTTTTTTTGCATATCCTGTGTTCCTTGACTAATTGATGCAGAGCCAGACATTCCAAGCAAGGCAGCTGAGCTGCTTCCAACAACCAAAAACCTACGGAAAATCCACTTGCGTTTCTTTTCATTACGCTCAAACATGATCTTTCTCCGTCGCTTTTCCTTTGGCTCCTTCAGTTGCAGGAGCCACTTGCCCTCCAAGGGAAACGAAAGCCACTTTCTCACCAAATATCTTTTTACAAGCCTCGTTTACGTCCTTTAGCGTTAATTTCTCGATTTTCTCAACCTGCTGATTAGACTCCTCAATGCTCCTTCCAGCAATCCTATTGCAAGAGAAAAACCTAACAAAACGCCAGCTCGCATTAAAACCAACTATAAATGATCCGACCATAGCCTTTTTTGCTGCTTCGAAGGCGCTGGCCGAAACTCCCTTCTGTGCGGCATTCCCGAGCAGCTTTAGCGTTTCCTCCTTCACCTTTTCTCTAGTTTCATTCCGCGTCCCGACGAGGTACAGTATCGATGCGTAGCTGCGAGTTCTTCGAACTATTCCGTAACAATAATAAGCGAGCCCGTGCTTTTCTCGAATTTCTTTAAACATTATCGAATCTAGACCACATCCAGCAACCACATCAAAAGCCAAGCTCTTCGCGTAAAAATCTGGGTCGGTGATTGGGAAACCATACTGCACACCCCAAACCATCGATTGTGGAATATCGAAGGGCACGTGGACATCCTCTTTTGGAATGTTGATAGTGCCGCATTCTCCCAGAGTTTCGGCTCCTTGTTGCGGGAAAGAGAGCAACATCGCTTCAATTTCATGAACGATTTCCGCCTCCATCTCTTTCGGCCCTAAAACAACAACGGTCGCATTATTTTGTCCCAACATCTTCAAGAAATTGCGCACATCATCCCGTTTGACCTTTTTAATGTCCTCTCCTTTTCGCTTCAAAGATTCGCGGTATGGGTGGTCTTGCGGGAAAATGGCGCAATTGACGGCTTCGAGCAAATGCGTTTTCGGATCCTTCAACGCTTCCTTGTACTCGGTGACGGCGGCATCGCGTCTTAATTCGAAATACTTTCTCGGAAGATTTGGCTTCAAACATATCCCGGACACAAGCGCTAAGGCCTCCTTGTACGAATCACTAGGAGCCCAAAATTCTATGGAAGCGTCGTCAATTCCAACGTCGAAATCGATCGATGCCCCGCAATCGTGAATTTTCTCAAGAAATTGATACTGATCGAGGTTGCCGCACCCTTTCATTATTTCGCTGAAGAAGTAGCCGAGCGCTGGGTGGGTTCTGTTCACATTTTTCATTCCGGCGTCTTTAAACGCGATACTGATGATGACAAAATCGCGGTCAGACGGGATATACCAGATGTTGTGTGGGAGCTTAGTTTTTACATCATGCACGTCAACATGGAAGGTGTCAGCGCGGTGTGCGCTTGCTGTAGTGGACCTCCGCGATGATTTTACACTCTTTCCTTTCTCTGAATTTTTGGTTTTCCCGGAATTTGCCGAACCTTCACTTACCGGAGCGGGTTTCCGCGATGGCTTGCCCTTCTTTCCATTCTCTGAAAATTTAATTTCTCCGGTATCTTCCGAACTGGTTTTTGTTGAACCTTCATCTGACGAAGCTGAAACAGTACTCATTTGCGACAAGAATCCCCACAAAAGAATTTTCACAACACCGTACATTCTAGCAATCTCTGTTTATAAAAAAAACGGCCAATACGAACAATGTAGCAAAGTTTTCTGCCCAGTCCATCTAATTTAGAGCGGCTACTTAACACCCAACGCATCTTTACCCCACTGACAAAAACTGTAGAATGCGATCAGTCGTTATCTTAAAAAAAGCTATAAATTGTGCGTATTTCCTCAGGTAGCATCGTTCAAGTTTCCACTAAAATTTATTCACACCTTAAAAAACTCTTGCCACGCATAGACGATCGAGTGTTGAAAAACATCA
>JAIRNW010000054.1 GCA_031257795.1 Holosporales bacterium
CTTGCGGTGCCGAGCTTTTAACTCGAGGCGGACCACGTCTGTCAGAAAATCGTATTTCATGGATGGAGTATTAACACATTATTCGGTTTTCTCCAAGAGGTCAGTCAAGATGGGTATAGCTCCAGATGTAACGCAATGCGATGTTTGTGGTGGAGGAGAAAGAAGGCATTTTGCAGGAGAAACAGACCACATGTGGGAGATATTACATGGGACAGTTGAAGCTTCTCGTTCCTCTGCAGCTGAATCCCACAGAAATCCTTAGTGGGATGGGATAAATAACACAACAGCTCCATTTCGCGATGTCCCCAGCCCTCGAAGGTTTGCGGGTTCGTTGTCGACGCATCAGTGCGATATGTTTCTGTGTCGGGGAAACGGAGCAAGGTAAAAACGCTATGCTTTTTTGCTTTAACATCTGGAAATTATGTCGTAGCATCAGCTTCTGTTTAGTTAGAAGGAGGACAAAATGAAAAGCAGTCAAAGGATAGAGTTTAGTAGCGATTACAACGAAGGAGCCCATCCAAGGCTCATACAAAAATTAGTCGAGACCAACATGGCACAGACGTTTGGGTATGGCTTGGATCCGTATTGCGATGAGGCCGTTGAGATCATCAGGGATCTGTGTGGAAATAGGGACGTCGACGTGCACTTCGTTGTTGGTGGCACGCTGACCAACCTGATTTCCGTCGCCGCGTGTTTGCGCGCGCACGAAGGTGTGATCTCCCCAACAAACGGACACATTCACATACTAGAAACCGGCTCCATTGAAGCAACTGGGCACAAGATTCTGCTGATCCAAGGTGAAAATGGCAAAATAACTGCGTCGCAAATCGACAGAGAGTACGAAGAGTATTGCAACAGCGATGCCAGGGTACACCTAGTCCATCCAAAATTGGTGTACATCACGCACCCAACAGAGTACGGCACACTGTACACAAAGGCGGAACTCAAGGCCATCAGCGACGTGTGCAAAAAGAGGGGGCTGTATCTGTTTGTGGACGGGGCGCGCCTGGGATACGGCATGACCGCGAAGGGAAGCGACTTCGATATCAAGTTTCTGACAGAATGTTGCGACATCTTCTACATCGGCGGTGCAAAGCAAGGCGCGCTGTTCGGCGAGGCGATCGTCGTAAAGAACAAAAACATTGCCGATGGATTCCGCCAGTTAATCAAGCAGCGCGGGGGATTAATGTCCAAGGGGCGCTTGCTTGGAATGCAATTCAGCGAGTTGTTCCGGGATGGGCTGTATTTCGATATAGCCAAGCACGCGAATGAAATGGCCGACTTGATCCGCACCTGTTTGAAAAACGCGGGCATAAGGTTTTTCGTGGAAAACACGACAAATCTGCTGTTTCCAATATTTCCAGATGACATGTTTCATAAACTTTCTGAGAAATATAGCCTCACGAACTTTAGCCGCTGGAATGAATCGTCAAGCGTGATCCGAATTGCGACGAGCTGGGCGACCACGGAGCAAAATGTGAACGCGCTGATTCACGATATCGAAGAGGCGGCGAAGCAGTTTGGCGCGCAGCTTGCAAAGGTAGCCTAGGGCCTCCTATATAGCTAATCACAACTGAACTTGTGGGTGGTTCGTCGAGCAGTTTCGGTAGGAGCAGTATTTTGGTACAGCTCTTCGCCTGCGCGACGTGTCTCCTGCCAACGATTCTTTTTGTGACAGGGTTCACACGCTTGTTCTAAGATCCCGTTGACATAAGATTTAATTTGGTCTTTTCTGCGTCGAATGCGGAAACGCTAGCCGTCTACTCTCGTGGCGTAAAAACAATAAATAATTGACAAAAAATAACTCATTTTTATACAATCTTCTCATGGGTTGGTTTTGTATTATGGATCTTCATCATGAAGCGGACACTCTCTTGGCTTTCTTCGGTTTTTTGTGCTGCAGCGTTGGCGCTGTGTATTGTGAGTTGTACGAAGAAGGCCCCACCTCTTGTCGTGCTAACAACGGGGGACACCGCCCCATTTTCTATGCGTGATAGCGGTGGGAATTTAGTTGGATTTGATATCGAGTTGATAAAATTAGTCGCCAAGGGAATGGGGCGAACCGTCGAGTTCACCTGCGTAACGTTTGAAGAGCTCATGAATAAGATAAAAACAAAAGAAGGCGACGTGGCGGTTGCCGGGATTTCCATCACCCCAGAGAGAGAACAGCTGTTCGACATGATCCCAACGGGCCACACTTGCGGCTTTGTCTTGCTTGTGCCTGACACGCTCGCGGTTAATGGCTTAGAGGATCTGAGCGAAAAAATGATCGGAGTAAGAACCGGGTCATGGCAGGAGCACGTGGCGAAGTCTAGCTGGGAAAAGAACATGCGTAACCTGTTTGTTAAGAGCTTCAACAAGCTTTCCGGCGAGGACATTGTGGCGAAGTTGCGCTCAGGCGAACTGGCTGCAGTTGTGTTGGATACGGACGAGGCGAAGTACATCTCAGCGCATAACAGCGGTTTCAAGGTAGTTCCTCTTGATGCCGGAACGTTTGGCATGGGTATACTGACTTGCAAGGGTTCGCCACACACCGATGATATAAAGAAGGTTATGCAGGAGAAAAAGGAACAGGTCGACGCGCTCGAAGTAAAGTGGTTCTCTGCTAAGTCTAAAAATTAATTACTGTTCGGTTTTCACGGTGTGTTAGTTGGCGCGCTAAAGGAAGCAGGCGGGGAGAGGCGCGTCTCTCTCACGCCAAAGGTCGTGAAGCGGTTCGGGGCGCCGTCGCTGCAGTTCGCGGTGGAGAGCGGGGCCGGGGCTGGCTCTATCTATAGCGACGCGGAGTATCTGGCTTGTGGAGCCGCAATAGAAAACAAAAATGAAATCATAAAGAAGGCCGATGTTCTGCTGGCGGTGGGCTGCCCTGATGAAGGTACAATCTCCGCGATGCAAGAAGGGACCGTGCTAGTTGGCCAGCTCTCCCCGCTCAAAAATGAGCCGCTGATGCGTTTGCTCGCAGAAAAGGGAGTTGAGGCGTTTAGCCTGGAGAGGCTGCCGCGAATTTCGCGCGCGCAACCCATGGACGTCCTATCTTCGCAAAGCTCGCTGGCGGGCTATCAAGCCGTGATCCTCGCGGCAAGCAAGCTCGGAAGAGTTTTCCCATTAATGATGACGCCAACAGGCTCAATCCCTGCAGTTAAAGTTCTGGTTGTTGGCGCTGGGATTGCGGGGCTCCAGGCGATAGCTACAGCGAAGAGGCTCGGGGCTGTGGTCTGCGCGTTTGACGTGCGTTCCAGCGCGAAAGAAGAGGTCGAGAGCCTCGGGGCGACGTTTATGGACGTCCCGAACACCGAGAGCGGAGAGGGCGGAGGCGGCTATGCCAAGGAAATGGGGGCTGAGTACAAAAAGGCGCAGGAGGCAAAGCTGCTAGAGGTGATTGGGCGGCAGGACGTTGTGATCACGACCGCGCAAATCCCCGACAAGCCGGCTCCGCGCATCATAACGCGGCAGATGATCGAGCTGATGCCACCAAATTCTATTGTTGTGGATTTGGCTGGGGAGAACGGCGGGAATTGCGAGGGGGCGCGGCTTGGGGAGGAGGTTTGCTTCGGGGGGCGGAGGCTGATTGCTCCTTTGCGCATCTTGAATGAGGTGGCGCAGACGGCGAGCGATTTGTTGGCGGCGAATTTTATGGCTTTCGTGACGTCTTTGTTGCGGGAGGAACAGTACAATCCGGCTGTCACTCAAGTGAACCTCGCAGATGTGGCTGAAGGGCAAGCGCGCGAAACCACCACGCCCGCAAAGGAAAAAAAGCGTATCTCGTTCGATCTTGATGATCAATTAGTGAAAAGCAGCCTCATTCCCGCAGTGATTAATGTGGTCTCGTCGCGAAAGTAACAGGCTTTGGACTATTTAACTTCACAAACCCCAGTGCTGCTGGATACTTTCGAGGATGTTGTCCCTGTGGCCTTCCCTTCCTGGTCAAAGGCGTTTACTTTAATCTCAAGCGAGTTGTACCTAATGCCAACAACTTCATAGTCAAGAATTTGAACAACGTGGAAAAAGTGGTTTGTTCCGAAAATATGTTCTTTAAGCACTGTTGTCTTCCCCTCGACCCACCCGTACCTTTTTATTGTAATTGTTGGGAGTAGAGTCCCATTATTGAGGCTTTGCTCTATCAGCGGGCTTTTCTGAAATATGCTGATTATGACGTATAGCACCTCGAATTCCATGGCGGCGCTCGGAAAAAAGTTTGTTCGTGAGTATTCTCTCGTGATTCTATGAAAACCATACGTGTATCCGAACAATACGGTTGTTACATTTATTCCAGGAAAAGCAAAAGTAACCGTGTAGTCTTGAGTTAATTTTCCTTTAGATGTGTGTGGATCGACTTTAAAAAAACCGTCAACTTGTTCAAGAATTGGGATGTGTATTCCGCTTACTCCTGGAACTTTAAATATTGTTTTCATGTTTTAGCATTCAATCTTGCAAAGAGTTTGCCGGTACTCCGCTTTGAGTCGGCAGGACCAACTTTTATAAAAAGTATGGCAATGATATTTCAAGAGAGCAATAGTTGTATGTTGTAAAAACGGTAAACTGGTGGTGTCCGCGAGACTTTTTGAGCCTCAGCACGTTATAAACCCACAAAAAGGGCGAGCTCGTCGCCGCGATGCTCGGCTTGAGCAGTACGTCTAGTACAGCTCTGTGCCCGTGCTTCGAGGCTCCTGCTCCAAATTCTTTTTGAGCCTTCGCACGTATTCACATTGGCTGCTTCTTCACTTTTTACTGGTTTTTTCTCGTTTTCTTAAAAAAATAGTTGTGTATCAAACGATTCATGCATAAAGTGAACGATGAGTTTTGTTTTGTTTTTGGAGTGGTATGAACAAGGGTGAATTAGTAGCGGCTGTGGCAGAAGCCACCGGAGCCAAAAAGGTAGATTGCGAGGACATCTTGGGGGCCATTATTGATGTCATTTACAATACTCTGAAAAAGGGCGGAGATGTTCGCTTGGTTGGGTTTGGGACGTTCTCTGTTGCGCAGAGGAAAGAGTCGATTGGACGCAATCCAAGCAATGGTGCGGAAATAAAGATTCCAGCGTGCAAGGTGCCTAAGTTTAAGGCGGGGCAGACGCTGAAAGACGTCGTTAATGGCGGCAAGTAATTACATAGCCAATCACACATGAACCGTGAGCAGGAGACACGTAGCGCAGAAGCGCAGCGTGCTAAACGTGCGTGAGCATTCGAGCAACGTCGGGCTCCCGGCAAAGTCGCAGGTTTTGTTGGTGTATCGACTCGATGAACCCACAGCTCACTTGTGATTGGCTATAGGTCTAGTGTTTGGGAACGTATAGAACAATATCAAGCGGCCGGTTCTCTTCTGTGTCTGATTGATTGAATATGTGCAAATATTGGTCTCTCACAACATAGTCGTTCTCAACATCAACGGAAAATATAGTTATGTCTCTCGGGGGCGACAGTTTATACAAGCGCTCGTCGCTAACAATAGTCCGAGGCGCGCCCAGCACCCTCTTTCCCTTGACCTGCGCCAGCGCCCCGTCCGACGCGACTACCGCCCCAAGCATCCACTCTCCTATCTGATTATACGTCGTGCCGGCCCGCGTTTTCACGCCGACCAATAATTTGCTGCTTTCTCCTTTATTCTCCTCATTGCTCGCGAAATACGCTTTGTGCAGCTTCAGAGAGAAAATCTTATCATTCTTTATGAAAGGAAAAACCGTGTACTCAACAGAAAGGCGATCAATATTTCTAATAATATATTCCAAAATCTGCTCAATACTTTCGTCTATTCTATTATGATTGTATGGTGCGAATTTTTTGGGAACCTGAAACAAAACCAGCTGAGCTATCGTCCCGGCAATGCGTACGAGCTCGCAATACAAAAAATATGGAGGCACGGAATCAGACAGCACAACCTCCAAAATTGGCAAAACACTAATCAAAGGTCTCAAGATATCCGCCGTTTCCCGTAATAAATTAGAGCCGACCTGATTGTGCATCTTTTCACTGAAAACGTGGACCTTTTCGCGGATCTTCTTGGCGACAACCGCGCTCCTTTGCAGTATCGGGGAATCCTCGCTTAGCAAAAAACACGGCGGAGTGTATTCCAATAACTTGAAAACCCCGTCCTCAAACTTCACGGCGGCAATAGGGAAGCCCACGCATTTACTTGGAATTACCCCTCCAAACTGCAGCAAAAAATTCGGGAGCAGACGCGGAATTGATATGGGGTTGTCGTTTGTATTTTCATCATACACGTCTCCGCCTTCGTGCGAGTTGAAGCGCGGGCTCGCCCCGAGCACCGGGGAAACTCCCTTGCAGTGCTCTGCGATTGTGATTTGTATCCAATCGGCTTTGTCGGCGAGCTGGGCCTCAAAAGGCGAGAGGTCAAGCTCTAGTGTGAAGCTGTCGCGCGCTGAATCGTAGTTGTAGACCAGGGTGTCTGGCATTACGATTGCGGCTTTAAGCACCCTAAACACGCCTGTTGTTAGCGAGACAGCGTCTATTTGTAAGTTGCTGACGCCGTAGTGGTATTTGGATAACGCGCGCAAATGATGTGCCAAGACTTGCTGGCTTCTAAAGTCTTGCTGCTGAAAATGATGTGGGGACAGCGGCATGCCGTCATGCCATTGGATTTGCGGGGTTAGTTCCACGGAGTCTTGCAAAATTTTTTTTGGCGGCGTTCCTGATGGAGGGGACGAGGACGCTGCGGGGGGCGCCGAGTTTCCATTCTGATCGCTAATATTTTCACTACTCATAGAATTGTCAGACATCTAAAGTACTAACCATCAATTATCATAAATTCCGCAAAACATATATACATTTCGAACCTGAAAACCAGGATTTTTCTCGACTCGTATGCCGCAATCCATCTGCGGGAAACACTTGAGAGTTAGGTGAGATGAGTATATACCAAGTTACAAAAAGTTTTCGGGTTCGTCGAACGGCCCCCACCAACAAAGTCTACGACTTTGCCGGGAGCTCGACGCTGCTCGAATGCTCCCGTACAATGGACCTCTTTCCAAACTCTTCAAAATCAGTTTTTGGGTACGTCGAATCCGGTGCTCGAATGCTCACGTACATCTAAGTACGCTCCGTTTCTGTGCTCCGTGTCTCCTTCCCAAAATTCTGATTTTGAAGGTTTCGAAAGAGGTCCAATAAGTACGCGCTTCTAGGTTCCTGCCAACAAATCTTTTTGTGACTGGATATAGCATGTGATAGAAAGTGTCTGGTGTGTATCTGTAAGTAAACCTTATGTTTGTGGACAGTAATTTGCTTGCGTTTCCGTTCCTTCTTTTCGGTTACTCGCTCGGCTCAGTATCCTTTGGCTTGGTTTTTGCAAAAGTGTTTAAGCTTGGGGACATTCGTAAAATTGGCTCAGGAAATACAGGAGCCACAAATGTTTTGCGAACAAAAAATAAAAAGGCCGCAGCACTCACTCTATTTTTGGATGTATTAAAGGGATGGCTACCTGTTTTTTTGTTTATCAAGGCCTATGCGGCTTCCAACAACTTCGTTGGAGAGACAGAATTAGCGGTGAGCGACCAGGCGACCTTTGGAGTCCTAATTGATTTTGCCTTGGCAAACACTGGCTGGACGTACGGGAATATGTTTGTGGAGCAAGCTGGCGTGGCAGTCGCTATTGGAGCGTTGGCAGTGGCGTTTGCCCCCATTGTTGGGCACGTTTTCCCGGTTTGGCACGGATTTAAAGGAGGAAAGGGGGTCGCAACAATGTTTGGCGTCTATCTAGCCTGCTCTCCACTCATTTGCCTAATACTTTTTGCTTCGTGGGGAGCCATTTTTGCTTACACTAGGATATCGTCCTTGTCTGCTTTGGTTAGTTTCTGTGTGATTGCTCCGCTGGTCGGCATAACACATGTTGTAATGAAAAACAGTTGGCATGGTTTTTGTTTCGAGATACTTTGCTCTTTGCTGATTCTTTTTACTCACAGACACAACATCAAACGCTTGCTGGCGCATACGGAGAAACAGTTGTGATTTTACAAGCCACCACTAACCAACGGAGGAGAAACTTCGGCCGCGTCTGGCGGCATAGCGGCGCTTGGATCCCCTTTTCCCCCTTCGTCAGTTTCGCCCCTTTGAACGCACACGCCGTACTCTTTTAGCGGCTTCTCTTTGCCCAGAACGGCGTCTGCCGTGAGCGTGACCTTCTCCACATTGGTTTCAGACGGCAGCTCAAACATTGTCTCCAAGAGAACGACTTCCATTATAGAACGAAGGCCGCGCGCGCCAGTTTTCCTCTTGAGAGCCAAATCAACGATCGCGTCCAGGGCCCCTTCCTCAACACAGAAGCCTGCTCCTTCCATCTCGAAAATCTTACTGTACTGCTTTACTAACGCGTTTTTCGGCTCAACCAAGATCCTTTTCAGCGCAACGCGGTCGAGGTCTTCCAATGTTGCGTGAACCGGCAATCTTCCAATAAACTCCGGGATCAACCCAAATTTCAGCAGGTCCTCTGGTTGCACATCCCTCATGATCTCCCCGGCCGACCTATCCTCTGGCGCACTCACCTTGGCGCCGAAACCGATCCCAACACCGCGCCCCCTCGCGCTTATAACCTTCTCAAGGCCGGCAAAGGCCCCGCCGCAAATGAATAATATGTTTGTTGTGTCAACTTGTAGAAAATCCTGCTGCGGATGCTTGCGCCCGCCTTGAGGAGGAACGGAGGCGATTGTTCCTTCCATGATTTTTAGCAAAGCTTGCTGAACGCCCTCACCGGAGACGTCTCTTGTGATTGAGGGATTGTCTGATTTTCTGGAGATTTTGTCTATTTCGTCGATATAAACGATGCCTTGCTGCGCTTTTTCGACGTTATAATCAGAGGCTTGCAGCAGCTTTAAAATGATATTTTCAACGTCCTCCCCAACGTACCCCGCTTCAGTTAGCGTTGTGGCGTCTGCGACTGTGAAGGGGACGTCGATGACCTTTGCAAGCGTTTGAGCCAGCAAAGTCTTCCCGCAACCGGTGGGACCTATCAGTAAAATATTGGATTTTGAAACCTCCACATCCTTCTGCCCCTCAGTACACGACAGCCTTTTGTAGTGGTTGTGTACGGCGACAGACAAGACCTTCTTTGCGAAATCTTGGTTGATAACATAATTTCCAAGAATCTCATACACTTCCTTGGGAGATGGGACCTTTTTGTTGGTTGAGAGGAAAATGTCCTTACTATCTTCACTGATAATATTCGAGCACAACTCAACACACTCATCGCAAATAAACGATGAAGGGCCCGCAATAAGCTTTTTCACTTCTTTTTGATTTTTGCCACAAAAAGAACAGTAAAGTCTGATGAAATTCTTTGAGTCTTCAAAATTTGTTGCCATCTAAATAACTTCTCTTTCTAAATGCCTGAATTAGAACCTGTTAATTTTCATTTAAACAGACTCTAGGATTTTCCATCGCGAGATGGGGCTGCCTTATTCAGAAGTGAGTCTATACCTTTAATGTTAATAAAACGCTAAAACCCTCAACAAATCCGACCTGATAATAAAAAACCGCCCAAACGCAAGATTTTGGGGTTGTGGCAGTGAAACAAAAATACCACGACGAAGTAACAAACCTTTTGTTACTTGGAATAAACTCCTTATGTTCCCTCTCTACCCTCTTCCTTCGGTCTTGCAGTTATCACCTCATCGATCAACCCAAAAGCCCTAGCCTCCTCGGCCGACATAAACGTATCCCGCTCCACAGCCTTTTCTATAGCTGATAATTTTTGTCCAGTGCACGAAACGTATATTTGGTTCAGGTTTTTGCGTGTTTTAAGGATTTCCTGCGCTTGGATTTCTATATCTGTGGCCTGTCCCTGCGCACCACCGCTTGGCTGATGGATCATTATCCGCGAGTTCACGAGTGCCTTTCTTTTTCCCTTAGCCCCAGCCGTCAACAGCAGGGAGCCTGCGGAACACGCTTGCCCTATGCAGATTGTTGAAACATCGCAACGTATGTAGTTCATGGTATCCAGTATAGACAGCGCAGAAGAAACAACGCCGCCCGGGGAGTTGATGTACACGCACACGTCCTTGTTGGGGTTCTCAGATTCCAGAAAAAGCAATTGAGCGCATATCAGAGACGCCATCTCATCGTAGATCTGGCCGGTCAAGAAAATAATGCGCTCTTTCAGTAACCTGGAGTATATGTCAAAAGCCCGCTCCCCGCGGCTCGATTGCTCGACGACCATAGGAACGAGCGTGTTCATTTGTGTGGGGGTGTGTGGTGCGGTTTCGAAAACGTGCGCCTCAAGGGCTTTATTTCCAAGAGTCATTTCCATCTGTGCTTTAGTATTATCGGCACAACGATTTTTATCATTCGAGAATGTATTAAAACGGTTGTGTGAAGTTGAGTTTGTGCTGCCCATAGAAACAACTATATAAAAACCACCATAAACACAGTATACACAGTGAGCGCACAAAAGCAAAGTGGGAAGGAAACGCCGTGAATGCCGTCATGTTTCGCCAATTTTAGAACCCATTGACATAATGATTTAAATTGGTCTTTTCTGCGTCGAATTCGATTCGAAACTCACGTGCGTTTAGTGGACCTCTTTCGAAACCTTCAAAATCAGTTTTTGGGTACGTCGATCCGGTGCTCGAATGCTCACGTACATCTAAGTACGCTCCGCTTCTGTGCTCCGTGTCTCCTTCCCAAAATTC
>JAIRNW010000071.1 GCA_031257795.1 Holosporales bacterium
TGTATAATTATCCGTGGGTTGGCATTTTTTTATACGTGCAATGACTGAACTGTTGGATCCAAAGCTGGATTATATTTTTAAGACGATTTTCGGCTCAGACGACAGAAAGCCGCTGCTGATTTCGTTTTTGAATGCGTTATTCAAAGGGCATCCGCACATCAAGAGCCTAACGCTTGGGAATACAGATATTCCAAAGATTCTGAAAGATAACAAAGGCAATCGTTTGGACATCAAAGCAACAAGCGATGATGGTACGATTTTAAATATCGAGATACAGTGCAAGAATACTGGCGAAATCCCTGAGCGAGCCCTCCAATACACGGCGAACATGATGCCGGAAATAGTGTACACCGGCCAATCTTATAAGGGGCCGCGCGTGATCTCGATCTGGATTTTGGGCGAGAATGTAACTGATCGCCTTGATCCTATCAATGAAGCGTATATGACGTTTCAGCCAGGGAAGCTCTCACCTCACGAAATAATGGTGGATTCTGTTCGTATCTTTTTTATTGAGCTGCCGAAATTTAATCCGAAAAACGAAGATGCACAGGATGTGCTGACGGCGTGGCTGGCTTTTCTAAAGGACCCTGTGCTTATGGATAAGGTGTTCTTGAAGGAAAGAGAAGTTCAAGAAGCGCTGGAGACGTTGCAATACATCAGCGCTGACGATGATGTGCGGGCGATAGCGGATCTGCGTCGGAAAACGATCAACGATTATAATAGCGGGATGACCGTTGCAAGAGAGACGGGGCTTGCTGAAGGCAGAGCTGAAGGCAGAGCTGAGGGGCTCGCTGAAGGCAAAGCCAAAGGGCTCGCTGAAGGCAAAGCTGAAGGCAGAGCTGAAGGCAGAGCTGAAGGCAGAGCTGAAGGCAGAGCTGAGGGCGAAGCCAAAGGCAAAGCTGAAGGCAAAGCTGAAGGCAAAGCTGAAGGCAAAGCTGAGGGCGAAGCTAAGAAGGCACGAGAAACCGCATTGGTTATGCTGGCGAAGGGCTTGGATATTGACATAATCTGCGATTGCGTAGGCCTATCAATCGAAGAAGTCAAATCGCTGAAAAAGTAGTCCAATAAGTAATTATACTCCGTCACCGAAGGAATTGGGTGCAGGAGACACGTAGCATAGACGAATAGCTGCGTAAACGTACTGCTCGAGCCGAGCAACTTCGGGAGCCCTTCGAAGCCGCAGACTTTGTTGTGGGCCGAATCGGCAAATCATCAAATTTTTGTCACTTGGAGCGGAAAGCCAAAGATAGGAGCACATTATGTCACAACCTTTTAACACTGTGCGCGGGATGCGCGATATCGTTGGCGAAAATGCCAGACAGTATCATTCAATCATAAGGAAACTCTCGGATATAGCCATTTCGTACGGCTACTCGCCGCTTGAAACCCCGCTGCTTGAGTACACATCGCTGTTCCAAAAAGGAATTGGAGACGAAACGGACGTTGTCGGAAAGGAAATGTTCACGTTCGTAGACCGCTCTGGCCACAGTGTTTCCCTGCGTCCGGAGGGCACGTCATCGGCGGTTAGAGCCCTAATAACAAACTCCTTGACGCAAAACCTCCCACAAAAATGGTTTTACTACGGCCCCATGTTCCGCTACGACCGCCCGCAAAAAGGTCGATTCCGCCAGTTTTACCAATTCGGCTTGGAATTTTTCGGCTCGGATAATCATTTAAGCGATATAGAGCTTATTTGTCTCATAAAAGAGGCTTTTGCAACGCTACAAATTCCAGTTGCTTTTAAAATAAATACGGTTGGAGACGAGGAATCGCGTGCTGACTTCAAACTAAAATTGGTAGAATATTTGTCTAAATATGAAAATGATCTTTCAGAAGATAGTGTGCGGCGTTTGCACAGCAATCCCTTGAGAATCCTGGATTCTAAGTCAGCTGTGGACCAAGAAATTTGTAGCAATGGGCCGAAGATTCAGGATTCGCTATCTGCTGAGGCGAAGTGTTTTTTTGAAAAAGTGCGCAAATCCTTACAAGAGATGGAATTTGATTTTATTGAAGACTCGTCGCTGGTTAGGGGCTTAGATTACTATGATCACACGGTCTTTGAATTTGTGGGACAAACTAGTGGCTTAACTCTGTGCGGCGGAGGTCGGTACAATAGGCTTGTTGGACAGTTTGGCGGCCCGCGAATCCCGGCAGTCGGCTGCGCTTTCGGGATTGACAGATTGATCCTCGAAGGGGCATCAAGCGGCGCGGCAAAGGCGATCATCGGGGTTATTGGAGTGGAAGAAAACGACATGGTTGCAACAATGAAACTTTCATGCGAACTTCATATAGAGGGGGTTGTAACTATTTGTCCAATGCAGGAATCTTTTTCGAAAAGACTAAAATATTGCGATAAAGTCGGAGCGTTATGCGCCTTTATACTTGGTGGAGAAGAAAGAAAGCAGAATAAGGTAAAAATGAAGATTTTGTGCGACTCCCTTGCTGATAAGGTTCTTTCTGAGTCAACTAAACCGGATCTTGCGGGGTTGCACAGAAAATCTGACACAACTAGCGCCGTCAGAGAATTTCTCTTCGACAAAGCAGAGGCGCGTTCTTTTATCACGAAATATATTTTGCAAGAGAGTTGTAGTGAAGAGCCGACGAACAAATAAACTTTTTGTGGCTGGGTATACTTATGAATCAGGGCCCAGAAGCAACGACCCCACAAACTTTTTGTGGCTGTGTACAAACTTTTTGTGCTTTTGTACGGTATTAACTGGCTGCTCGTCCGTCAAATCAATCCTAGGCTTCGATCATGTTGGTCCAGATGAGTTCAGCGTTGTTCCACTCGCGCCGCTTAGTATTCCTAAAAATGTCGACGCCGTCCAAACCAGCGACAAAACAACCGACGCCAAATCTGATTCAGCCAAAGAAGCAAAAAAAGACACTGTAAGTGACGAACAGAAAAATAAAAAGGTAGACAACGCGGCAAGTAAAGCGGAGACAACCCGCAAAACCGACGAAGCCAGCGATAGTGGAAAAGAGCCGCAAATTATTGTTAGTCACGAGTCTGATTACAAACCCAAAAAGGCACCTGAAGAGCCTGCACAAACAAAGGAAAGCAAGAATAATGCCGTTCACACTTCTTCCGACAGCACCAAAAAATTGGAAGCTAGTGTAGAGCCGCCGTATAAATTCTTAAATTTAATAGAGGCAAAAGCCCGCGTTGTGAGTGTTGCCAATAGTCAAAGCAAAGAGGTTGTTCCTGAAGTGACTCCTCAAGCAAATGAACAGCTGCCACCATCATCTGAGAAAACCACGAAAAACTCCCCAGAAGAGCAAAACGAGATTCCAAACGAGCAGAGCGAGACACATGCGAAGCGCGTGGTGAAAACCGTGAGCGAAACGAGCCATTCGAAGCGAAAGGTGCGGCTCAAAAAGCTCTCGCATACAAGAAAAACCAAAACGCCACCACATACAAGAAAATCCCAAAAGCGTACACTCCCTCCGCGCGTTCCGCCTCAAAAGGCAGAAGAGGAAAGCCTACAGACCCTACAGGCTCAATTGCAATGTGTTAATTTAGAAATTAAACGAAGAAATCAACTAGCTGGCTCGCCACCAAACTCACAAAGAAAGAGAACAAAAGTCAGGAAGAGGAGGGGGCCTCTCTTCTTCTGCAAAAAAAGAGTTATCTCTAAGCGCATGAAAAGAAAAGCCACGAGAAAGCACGTCCGCCTTGCCAGCAAACCAAAGATAGTAAATACGAGCGCCTCTAATTAGATCCAAACTCAACGCACTACTCGAGCCGAGCACCTGATCGACGCCCCCACAGTTCACTTGTGATTAGCTATAGAGCCGTGATATATCAGGTAACTCGCCATCACGGTGTTCTTTGCCTTGAGCGCCAGCCCTAACGACTAACGGCGTTTCGCCAGACCAATTTTTCACATCGCAATTCTTTTGTGATTGAGTGTGGATTATGATTAAAATGGGCGTACGTTGCAATAATTGAGGTAATGATGGACACGCCTTACGATAAAGACAATGTTTTTGCGAAGATTTTAAGGAAAGAAATCGGCTGTTCTGCTGTTTTAGAGAACGACTGCGGGCTGGCCTTTCATGATATAAACAAAAAGGCCCCCGTGCACGTCCTGGCGATCCCCAAGGGGGAGTTCACGGATTTCTACGATTTTCACACTAGGGCCACGCAGGAACGTGTTCTCAAATTTTACAGTTTCGTTAATGAAGTTATTAAGGTTTTGGGGCTGAGCGTTGGTGGCTTTAAGTTAATTACAAACTGCGGGAAGGCGTCTGGACAGGAAGTTTTCCACTACCATATTCACATACTTGGTGGAGGAGAAGGGAATGACGCCTGAACAGCCTCACATAGGAGAAGGGAATAATGATTAGAACAGCGCGGGATAGCGGACGCGGTCGCTCCATGATCGGCTGCCCGCAGAACAGCACTATAAATGTGACCCCTCTGGTCGACGTCATGATGGTGTTGCTGATTATTTTTATGATAACCGCGCCCATGATGACCGTTAGTATCGACGTCAATTTGCCGAACTCCTCCAAAGCACAATCAAAAACGATTGACGGAGACCAATTGATCGTTTCAATCGATCAAAATGGCGATATTTTCCTGCAGGATTCTAAAACCCCAGAGGACCAATTCATCAAGAAGATCACGGCAATTGTCAGAAAGAATAAACATGCCGTTGTGTTTGTGCGCGGAGATAAAGATTTGAAATACGAGAGGGTGATGAAGGTTGTGGATATGATAAAGGAGTGCGGAGTTGCGCAGGTCTCACTTGTGGCCAATCAGTGACTGCGCCGAACTCACAATCTTTTTGCGACAGTTATGCACAGTCATCGAAAGAGTTGAGGGCAGTAGACACGTAGCACAGGCGAAGAGTTGCGTACACGTACGGCATGTCAACGGGTTCTAAATTAGATAAGCTGGAAAAAAGTGATGGAAAGCATAAAAAGATCATTTTGGGTGTCGTTTTTTTTGCATGTGTTGGTTTTCGTGATATTTTCGCTGTCGCTTCCAACAATTAAGCGACGCCCTCCAAAGGAGACAGAAACTCACCGATTCGTTGTGGACTTCGTAAAAATGAGTCCCAAGAGCACGGCCCCTGTGCTTTCCCCGCAAACCGTCGCTTCTCAGAAAAAGGACGTGAAAAAAGAAAAAAGGCCCCCTGAGACTCCAACTAACCTCGAAGCCGCCGCCTCTGCCCCTCCGAAAGTGCCAACAAAGGCTAAGGTAGAAGACGCCAAGGCTAAAGCTGCAAAGCAAGTGCAACACACTGAAAAGCAGGCTCTTGCACATAAATCGGAAAAGACCGCGGCCGTGGCTAAAGACAAGCCCAAAGCCGCCCTTAAGCCGGCTTCAGCTGATCCCAAAAAACAGGCGAAACCAGCAGAGGAAGCCAAGGTAGAGGCGGCAAAGACTAGCAAGAAAGTGACCAACACGGCGGCTAATAAGGCAAAGCAGCCCGCTGCTTCACACCCACAAACCACCAACAAGGCGAAAGTCAATCTTTCCCCCAAGGGAGTTGCAAGATCCGTGAGCGATCTTTTGAGCAAACAAAAGAAAACGCAGCCGGGCCTTTCCAATAACGCAGCCATTGCAGAAACGCTTGGCCCAGAGCTCACTGGAACGGCCATCGATATTCTAAATAAGCACATGAAGCGCTTCTGGAATATGCCGAGTGGCCACAAAAATGCGGCAAACATGATTGTTGAAGTGGAGATATGGGTGAAGCCAGACGGCTGCGTTGAAAAAGCGGAGATCATAGATCAGAGAAGGCTGCGTGACGACAACGAGTTTCGCATCGCGGCGGAGTGCGCCTTGCGCGCGATTTTGGACCCAGATTGCAGCCCTCTTCCGTTAACTCCAAGGGAATACAAGCAGTTGGCTCACATGATCTTTGTTTTCGACCCGTCTGAGATGTGCGTGGTATCAACCGCGTAACCAAAGTCACTCCCTTTTCCAAATAGCATCCTTTATCTTCTTCAGCGCCTCGTCGAAAAGGGAGAGTTCCTCTGCGGAGGGTTCGAATTTTCTGCGTGGGAAGGAGTTATTGGCGGTTTGGTACAATGCCTGAAGCTTCTCATTCCGCTCTACCCCATGCGCCTCCGCGTCTTGCGCGTCCGCCGTGCCTCCCTCCATTCTCCAATCAACTCCGGCATCATCGCAGCGCCGATCCGCCTTATCGCCATCCCCAATCTCTAAACTCCTCTGCCGCCCTCCGCTCAGAGCCAAGTAGACCTCCGCGAGAATGGTAGAGTCAAGGAGGGCTCCGTGTTTCTCTCTTGGAATACGCACATCAAAACGTTTGGCAAGAGCGTCCAAGGTCGCATTTTGCCCAGGGAATTTTTCCCTAGCTAAGGTGAGAGTGTCTATGGCGCGATCAAAGGGAATTGTTGGCTTGCCGATGTTTTTGAGCTCGAAGTTAATGAATTGTAAGTCGAATTTCGCATTGTGGATAACAAGCTTGGAAGACTGTATGAAAGATAAGAAATCATCCGCAATGTTTGGAAACGTTGGAAATTGCTTCAGAAACTCCGACGTGAGGCCGGTTATCTTGGTGGCCTCTTCTGGAACGTCCCTTTCTGGATTGATGTACGCCTGGAATGTCTTGCCTGTTGGGATTTTATTCCACAACTCAACGCACCCAATTTCTACGACTCTGTCTCCCTCGACAACTGAAAGCCCGGTTGTCTCAGTGTCTAACACTACTTCGCGCACGGCCCACACAAGAAAAAAATCTCACGAGCGAGAGGATATCATATGTTTATTGCCGAAAACACCAAGTCACAAAAAGAATCGGGAGCAGGAGCCTCGAAGCGCAGAAGCGCAGCGTACTTGTGGTACGTGAGCATTCGAGCATCGCGGCGACGAACTCCCAAACTTTTTGTGACTTGGTATGCCGTTGCTTTACAAGGTTGCAGTATTTTCGTACGGTTAATGCGTGATTGCTTGTGTACTTCAGGTTGTGAATATGCCAAGTTACCAAGGCTTGGTTGTCACTAGACTTATTACGTCCTCGAGAAAATGGAGTCCCGCATGGAGCAAGCGAAGTTAAATAAAAGATCGAAAGTAAACATAAATGAAAAAATAGGGAGATTAATACGCCAGAGGAGAAAGGAGCTTTGCCTAACGCAAAGGGACCTCGCCGACAAACTGGACGTTAGCGCGCAACAAATACAAAAATACGAAAAAGGCGTGAATGTTTTGAACCTACAGCGCCTTCTGGAAATCAACGAAGCGCTAGTTATCCCGCCAACTTACCTTTTCCTAGAAGCAACCTACAAACCCGCCTCGCGGTTGAACGAAGATGGTGAGCAATTCATAAAAACGGCGGCGTCCAGCCCGATTTCTGTTCAGGAGGTTGACAATTTCTTGCACAATTTTTTTTCTCTAAAAACGGAAAGCCAGAGGAGCATAATAGTTCTGGTTAACGATTTGGCAAACCGCTCTAATGATGGCAATTGTGGTAAGACCGTTGATGGTAGTTGTGGCAAAGCCGTTGAGGGCAATCGTGGCAAAGCCGTTGAGGGCAATCGTGATAAGGCCGTGGGAAAAGGCTTGGGAATTGACCGCCGGCAAAAAACAAAATCTCCAGCCAAACCGACGAAGATTACCTCACGCCGCAAAAAGAGTTGAAGGATTTACCGTGGTTTTGCCTGTCGTCTTGCCTACTCCGCCTGCGCCCGTTGCTCCGCTTACGCCGCTGATTGCTTCCACAGACTTCTTCGTTGTTTTTCTCTTGCAGCCAATAGTATGCCAATCGCTTCATATGATGGTTTTGAGTTCGTCGCGCTCAGTTTTATTGCTAAAAACAGAAGCACCTCATAGCCGGAATATGCGTATTTTACAAAAGCGTCCATGTTTTCGTAAAATACCTTCAACATACTTGGTTTACCATTGGGGCCGGTCGCACTTTGTTGTTTTCCAAAAGGAAAACTGCCTGATCTCGGAAAATCGGCTGATGGTTCCACAGGTTCCAAAAGTAAATCTGAAAACAACTCTGTCGCTTTTTGTTTTAGTAGCTGACTGTCAGAGACAGTCAATTCGTGAGTCGTTGTAGCTGCTTCCCATATTAATAATTTGTATCCGTCTGAAGAACTATTATACCAACCATTCTCTTTGCAAAATAGTAAAAATCGGTTGCAACGTTCAGTCAAAACAGGAGATGCCATCATATCTTCTCCAGCCAACCTAACCATTTCGATAAAAGCCACAGGGTCAGTTTGAGCGGCAAATACGACTGAAGCAATGTATAACGGAATGATGTCGATGAACTCATAAGGATACCGACCTTTGCTATAAGCTACGTTCAAAAGTTTGGCTATTGTTCGGAAATCCCCTGGAGGTCCGTCCACTGTCCCCATTGCATACCATCTTGCTGAGTTAATAACCTCTTCGCCAACATATTTACATTCTTCTATGTGTTGTTTTGGAAGTTGGAAAAAGGAGGTGGACAGAGAAGCGTCAGGAGGGAAGGGAGAAGTAGAACCTGCTGCAAACGAAAAATTGAAAAAGTAACTAAAAGACATAAAAATCATTCTGTTCGCGCGCTTCATAAAATTTCTCACACAAAAGAACTCCCAAACAAAAAAACCTAACACCACACATGCGTGAAAACAGGACTGTTCTGCTCAAAAACAAAATGTTATAAGGCCGAAACCCAGCCACCGGAAGTTTGTGTTCTCCCAAAACAACTGGTTCTTAGCTCAACACCACACGATTCTAAAAACCTCTGGTTTGTTCTTCCGCCTTTATTCAGTGTGATTTATTAAGACAGCGCTGTTAACTTATTATGTACTTCACCCCACAGATGAATAATTTTGCGGCTGAGGCACGTAGGGTGTTGAGAGTTCTTAGCATTACCAATAGACGCCAATGGCTCAAATGAGATATCATCACGCAGGTGTTCCTCTTTTTTAGATGTGGTAAAGTGCAAGACAATACAGCGAATAACCAGGAGAATTCTCCGCTCGAGCCATCATCAACGTTCATGGTTCATATGCAGTATTTGAAGGACCTATCCTTTGAAAATCCGAACCCACTCGCACACGCCGTTGAAGAGCCAACCGAAAAGCCGGATGTCGGGATAAATGTTCAAGTGAATGCTAGGATGCTGACTGAGGGAATGTTTGAGGTTGTGCTAGAGATCAACGTTAATGCGAAGATTGGGAACGAAGTGTTGTTTATTTGCCAACTGCAATATGCCGCGATAGTTTCATTGAAGATCGATAAACAAGACGAGACGGCTGTGCGCAAGGCGTTGCTTGAGGAGTGCCCTCATCTGATCTTCCCATTCGCCAGAAACATTATAGCCGAAACAACCATGAACAGCGGATTCCAACCTTTGCTTCTGCAGCCTGTGGACTTCTCAAAGCTGAGCCAGATGGCTGTCAAAAATAGCGTGGCGGATGGAAGCGGCCCTAATGAACAGGTGCACTAAGTGGCGCGCCACAACAGCAGAAATTTTGCATGTTGCTCGGTGTGGAGCAGCCGACCGTGTTTCTGCGCCCCGGGATACTGATGCATGTACTATCGTTGGTCAACATTAGCAAAGCCTTTTCCGCCCCCAACATTTTGGAAGGACGGCAGACGGCGGCTGCTAGCGGCCAGAGGGATTGTGGCACAGTAGACAGCAACCAAAGTGGCACAAGCTGCAGTGCGCAAAATGGCGCAGGAGGCAGTAACCAAAGTGGCACAAGCTGCAGTGCGCAAAATGCTGCAGGATGCAATGCCCGGAATGACCAACAGCCGCAGAGCCTAAATATACTCGGGGCCATCAATTTTTCTTTGTCTTCTGGCGATATCGTGGCTCTGACAGGCGCCAGCGGAGCCGGGAAAACCACATTGCTACAAATTATGGGCCTGCTAGACAGGCAAACCGCGGGCTCCGTCGTAATACAGGGCGAGGCATTTGAAAGCACGATTTCCGGCGCTTTCCAAAAAAGGCGCGCGGCTGTACGCAAAAAATTTATAGGGTTCGTCTACCAGTATCATCATCTTCTGCGGGAATTGACGGCCTTGGAAAACGTTATGTTGCCGCTCCTCATCAACGGAGTTTCAACTGGAGAAGCAAAAAAAAAGGCAAGCGCCCTCCTGGACGGAATTAGTCTTGCTTCGCGCCTGACCCACACACTACACGCCCTTTCCGGTGGAGAGCAGCAGAGGGTCGCGATTGCGCGCGCGCTTGTTAATGAGCCGGCGATACTTCTTGCTGACGAGCCAACAGGAAATCTAGATAATGAAACTGCAGAGCAGGTTTTTCGCTTGATGCTCGGGCTTGCGCGAGAACGCGGGGTTGCCGTTGTTATTGCAACGCATAATATGGAGATGGCGGGGCTTATGCCTCGCCACGTCCACCTAAATTACGGACACCTTGAAGAACTACCAAAGTCGCAAAAAGAATTTAGGGCGTGAATCATACCCAGCCCTCGAAAGTTTGTGGGTTCGTCGAACGGCACCCCAACAAAGTCTGCGACTTTGCCGGGAGCCCGAAGTTGCTCGGCTCGAGCAGGACGTATACGCAGCTCTTTGCCTGTGCTACGTGTCTCCTTCCCAAAATTCTGATTTTGAAGGTTTCGAAAGAGGTCCATTGTATTACCTCCGAGACGCCGCAGGCTGCGCCGGCATGACTTGAGCCTCTGGCCGTGTGTCCTGACCTACACTCCGCGCAGCGTCTGTGCCTAGAATGTTTCCTCTTCTAGCACGTGGCGTTCCCCAAGGCCTTCTTCCGTTACGTGGTGTATGAGCCGCTCCTAAACGTTCTCTCCCTCTGCAGCAGTCCGGTCTCTCACAACGCCCACTTGGTTGTCTTATGCAGCCAGGCCCACTACATTCTCCGTTTTGTCGTCTCATGCCGCCTGACCTTTGTGAGCCTGGCCTTTCTCCAGGGCGCACAATACGTGGCTGGCAAGAGCGTGATCCAGGACGTGCCACTCCGAATTGCTCCTGGTTTTCAGAACGTGACACATTGCGCCGGTCAAAGCCGGGAAGTCGGCTCACACGGCGAGACTCACCGCCAACCATGGACGGCTGCTCTTCTGGCATTAAACCTTCACCTGATACATTCCGCGAGGATATGGAATTATTTGGAATTATCATATTTGCTGCTGCTTGTTCAATTCCAAAACCAATGAAGAGCGCCGTGACAGAAAGAAGAGTCATATATCTTTTAGTTGTCGTGTTCATATATTCACCTTTATATAAAAAAATAAAACCACAGTTATATTATATACCATAATTTGAAATATTAGGTCAATACTTTTTTACAATCCAGCGAATATTTTTATCATTTTGTGGGGCGGCATATATTTAAACATATAGCTGCTTACTTCCTGTTTAATTCTATTTTGATGGAGAAAAAAGTTGAGTTCTCGCTTTTTATTGTCCATATATTAGATATCGGAGCAGTAGTGCGGAGAACTCTTGTGGCAGATGCAACCATTTCTTTGGGTATTACCGGGAGCCGCGATGATAATGGCATAAAGGCGGCTCTGCTCTGTTCTGACGGAGAGATTATAGTAGAAAAGTACGGCTCTCTTTACCTCCCTTACTCTAACGATCTGAAAACCAAAATTTCAACAGCGAAAATAGAAATGTTCAAGCTGTACAACCACAGTAACGGTCCTCCTTACAATAAAGCAAAGTTGCTCAGCAGGTTAGTGGTGCATCCATCCAAAAAAAAATTGATTGATGAATTGTCCATGGAGATCACGCAATGGTGTGTTCAGGTCGCGAAAAGAATATTGCAACGAACGGATAAAAAAGCGGACATTATTGGTTTCAATGGGCACCCCTTGCTTCTTAAGGAGGGAACCAAAGACTCCGCGCCGATGGCATATAACCTCGGCTTGCCAAGCATTTTAGCAGAGGAAACCAAAGCCATAACAGTTTTCGACTTTCACGACGCAGACATAGAGCTTGGTGGGCGCGGGGTGCCGCTTGTCCCAATTTTTTATAACTCTCTGTTTCGTTATGCGGCGTGCAGGGGATTTATAGAGGAAAAGCAAACTGTGGCGATTGTTAGCTTGGACGAAATGGCGAATGTTACTGTTTTAAATTCTTTTGGAGCTATCGAATCTTTTTGCGCGGGCCCCGGAAACGTGCTTGTGAAAGAGTACGTGCAAAGGGTTTTCCAACGGTCTAACGATAGCCTGGGAATATTGGCCAATAAAGGGGACATTATCGAAAAAATTGTCAATATGTGGATAGAAGATAAAATCCTTCCCCTGAAGGTTCATAACAAAATTAAAATACAACAAGCGAACATCGAAAGGAAAACGCGAAGTAAAAAACCAAAAAAGAAAAAAGCGACTAAATCTGGCTGGGAGACGTATTGGTTGAATAAATTCGACGTTAGCGCGGAGAATTGCCAAAATGCTGAAGGTGATGAGGCATGGCAAAAAGAAGATTTGACCTTTCGAGATTTTCTGGATTGCTTGGAGCTTGCGTCTAGGGTGTTGACCCCAGTAGATTGCGTTGCAACTTTGTCTGCGTTTACAGCGCAAGCTGTGTCTTTTGTATTAAACAAAAGGTATGGGAATTTAATTCGAACAATCGTCCTAACCGGATCTGAGCGCAAGAATGTGTTTATCAAGACCGCTCTGAGCAAATCGTATAACGTGGTTGTTTCTGACGACATTTCTTGGGATGAAAATTTCATGGAAGCCGAGCAATACGCCCTTTATGCAGTGCGTTCGCTTTTTATGTTTCCAACAACGTTTCCAAGCACAACCGGCGTGTCTAAGCCGGCGTTGGCGGGGAAGTTAACAATTCCCATCTCTTTTTGTAATGGGCAAAAAAGTAACACTGCAAAACAGCATCATGAGAGGGAAAGGCGCTCTGCTTGGGTTGCGGCGAAGAAATAGCTGTATCACCAGCCACCGAAAGTCGTGTGGGTTTGTTGCGGCTCCGAGCCGAGAAAAAACTTGGTTTTCAGGTTCGAAATGTATATATTCATGCGTGTGCGTCCATTAGAATTGAAAAAGATGAAGTTTTTGAAACAAGTTTCGCTAATCAGCGTTTTGCTGTGCTCCCAGACAATGCATTCTGCGACTACGGCAATAGGGCAGGTAGTAAACGCCCCTAATTATAACATTACATATGCCACAACCAATCCTAGCAAGGTTGATGGGCTTTATGCATGTAAAGGTTTATTTGAAGGAAATTCATCGATTAGCCCCCTCCCAGAAGGCTATCCAGAGATCGAGGAAATTGGAAATACTACCCAAGAGAACTCTTTAATAAAAGCAGTAAGTTGCTTAGACAAGGTAGGTGGAGTATGTCTCGCAGATGATGTGGGGTTCGGATTCCCTGCGTTCAATGGATGGCCAGGGATATTTGCTCATAGAGAAGAATATAGATTTAGATCACCTTATGATTATAAAAAATTTATTGCCAATGGTATTGCTAGAAATGGCACTAATTCTATGGATATGACAATAAGCGCAGCTCTTTGCGACAAAAATACATGTGTAGTCAAGACGAAAATAGTTCCAGGATTCTTTAACTCCTCAGCTATCACAAATGCCTCAGGATTTTGGGATGTTTTCGTGCCAAAAACCGCAGAAAAAGAAAATGCTCGTTGTTCGGCGGTTAGAGGGGCATTAAGGCTTTTCAAGTTAGATACGGTTGGATCAGATACTGAATCAAATCACACTGAACTATAAAAACAGTGCTTATATTTGCTTGCGGCGTGCTACAATCACAAGAGGCAGTAAAACCCAATTGAGTACGTCGTGGTATTTCAAGAATATTTAAATTCGCAGAAAATTCGGATTCGCAGAAAATTCGGATTCGCAGAAAAATTGCAGAATTTGTTGTGTCGCCAGTTCGACGATCCCGCAAACATTTTGCGACTTGGTGTGCGTGCTACGCTGCGTTGTGCGCTACGCCCTCCGTCTTTGCAATGGAGAAAGTCACGGAAGCAGTTAGTGCTGCTTATGATGTTGCTTCAGCAGTGACGGGCAGTGCAAAGGTAGTGGCAGAATCGGTCTATAACACGTGTAGTCCGTACGTCCCTCCGGTACAAAGAGGTGCGCAGACAGTGCTGGACGGCGTACGTAATTTTGCTGGCTTGGCTGTCTCAGCTGTTCGTGAGACCCCTGGAGCTGTTAAAGATATATACGCTGTTGCCTCTGATGGAGTTGTTAAGGCCACCGATGCAGCTAAAGACGTATACAGCACCATTGTGAACTCTTTGCCATAGTTTCTCACACAAAGAATTTAACAGCGCTTGTGTCTGTGCGCAGAACCGCGTTCCCGTACGGCTAAGGCTGGATAGCGCCGGCTTTCGTGCACGCAGAGTTTTCGTCGCACTGATTTAACAAGCTCGCAAACTTTCTGCGATGAGCGTACTACATTTTTTGTTGAGAAAATGATCTTTGTATCCTATTAATGGCTTACGTGTTATGATGCTTTACAGGTCGTTTATGTTAAAGACTTTTGCCATACTGTCGTTTATTCTTTGTTGCGGGCCTTTTGCTGGTTCTGCCAGTGCTGCCGCTGGTGCGGCTGCCCCTGGTGCACAGGGACCGCAAGCTATCCCACAGGTTGCTCTTGCCCCAACAACAATACGTCTGGTGCCAACACCACAAGAAGAGCCGAAGGCGCCGCCAGTTTTATTTGTAAAATTTTGTAATGCTGCTTGTGGAGCTGCGCTTTTTTTGGGTGCTATTTGTTACTTATGTTTGAGAGGAACTGGTACTGCTGGCGCGCTATTGCAAGCGGGAACAGTGTGGTCCATAGCAACAGTAGCAGCGTTCGCGAACAGTTACGTGTCTTACGAAAAGAGAGTAGCAGGAACAGTTGCGGCTCTCGGGACTATGGCGATTGCGATGTTTACGAGGGAAGCTTTTCACTCTTTTCCAGACGTGGCTCCTATACCTTTTTATGGGAGATTTGATGTTGCGGCGTTGATTCTCTCTATGTTCACCGGGTGTGCGACAGCCGCCCTTATGGATGGTATAGCTAAACATGTTGAACACTATGCGCCTCTTTGATTTCGTCAACAGTATTGGTGAAACACATTTTTATAGCGTCATGCAATGTTTCGAATATTCCTATTATAGCTAAATGTCTTGAAAATCCGTCAACATATGCATCCGATGAAAATTTGCCAGTTTTTTGCTAAAAGTGATCATATTTTGTTAACACTTTCCACGAGGGCCCCATAGCATATGGTTCTGAACTACAGAAAAGCGGTATCCCATAATTTTGATGTCTTCATCCCATTTTTTGCAATTTCCGAAACACAGCCTCCCACGGCTCCTACAGAGCGCTGCCAATTGTAGCCACTCTGGTTGAAGCTGTAGCGCTGTTGACGTGGTGGCAAACGCCAATACATTTATCTGTAGCAAATGAATTCAGGCACGGCGTACCTGCCGATTAGGCGTGATGAAACCATAAGTATGAAAAAAGTATTGCGATTATTATTAATTGTTGTGACAATGAAGTCTGGGAGTTAGTGTTTTTTGATGGAGTAATGTATGAATAATGTGAAAGTAAAGGCACTCATTGCCAGTGTCGCGGTTGCTCTCCCGGTAATTGGTTTGTCTATAATAGACTCAGGACATTTGTTCGCGTCTGACCAGAGTGGTATAGCAGTTGGACGGAGGCTTGGTCCAAAAACTTTTTGTAGGATACAACGAGGTTGTGGAAGGGATGGAAGCAACGATTTATGGGCAGATTTGTGTGATCTGGAGTTCACTACTTGGATACTTAAAGATTGTCTGGATGATTTGCGTGTAGATCCGAACCACATCCCTGTGGAGAGTTATCTTCATCGCAAGAAAGAACTTATGTTTCGCATCGAGTCTATTAGGGCGAAAGTAGACAGTAATACAGAATGTAGTAGAAAGTTCGATAGAATAATGAGAGAAATAAATTATTATATCGGAGAATTTGACAGAATATATAACCTTGGTTAATTGGATCCGTCGTGAAAGACTCAGAACCAGTTGACATAATGATTTAAATCGGTCTTTCCTGCGTCGAATCCGGTTCGAAACTCATGTACGTCTAGTACACTCAGCCACAAAAAGTTTGGGGGGCGTTGTGCGGCGCCACCAGCGCCGCCTCTTCTTCTAAAACACGGCCCGACACAGTTTCATCAAGTGTTGATAACTATATGCTCATCTCACCTGACTCTCAGGCATTTTTTCTAAGTGAATCGCGGTCTACGAGTCGAAAAAATCCTGATTTTCATGTTCGAAATGTATAGTTACTTTTATTAGTCCGGTATGTTAGCCCAATAGCCCCCCCAATCTGCTTGTGCACCCCAGTCAAATTCGGTGTCGTCGTTGCCGTCTGGTAGCGTATAGTCAACATCTCCCAACGGCGGTTGCTGCGGCATTGCCTGTTGTGCTCTTGCTTCTTTGGCCTTCATTGACCTCCAGTGATTACTTACATTCGCATCTGTTCTTCTAGGTAAAAACTTCGCAATTTCTACCCACTTAGGTCCATATTGATCAAATTTTTGTAGCAACAGATTTTCTTCTTCTCCAGACCATGGGCCTTTATTGATTAAGGGATTGAGATAATTCCTCCAACGCTCTTTGCACTGTCGAGCGTTCATTGTTAACATGCGAGAAGCAACATTTTTCCAATTGTCTGTACCGAACTCTGCAACTAGCTGACGAAGTTGCTCATCTTCAGCTGGAGTCCATCTTGTCCATTTCGGCCGCGCGCTAGCAAACACAGTAGCATCTTGGCAAGCATGCCCTAGTAATAACACGATCCCTGCTAATTTAAGTAAATTCCTCATCCTTTCTCCTTTCGTCAATTAATCCTACTAGAAAACTAGTATACCATAATTTTGATGTCTGTATACCATTTTTTACAATTTCCGAAACACAGCCTCCAACGGCCCCTACAGAGCGCTGCCAATTGTAGCCACTCTGGTTGAAGCTGTAGCGCTGTTGACGTGGGGGCAGACGCCAATACATTTAGCTATAGCAAATGAATTCAGGCACGGCGTGCCTGTAGATTAGGCGCGATGAAACCATAAGTATAAAAAAAGTATTGCGATTATTATTAATTGTTGCGACAATGAAGACTGGGAGTTGGTGTTTTTTGATGGAGTAATGTATGAATAATGTAAAAGTAAAGGCGCTCATTGCCAGTGTCGCGGTTGCTCTCCCGGTAATTGGTTTGTCTATAATAGACTCAGGACATTTGTTCGCGTCTGACCCGAGTGGTAGGGCAGTTGGACGGAGGCTTGGTCCAAAAACTTTTTATAGGTTACAACGAGCTTGTGGAAGGTATGGAATCGACGATTTAGGGGCAGATTTGTGTGATCTGGAGTACACTACTTGGACACTTAAAGATTGCCTGGAGGATTTGCGTGTAGATCCGAACCACATCCCTGTGGAGGATTATCTTCAATACAAGAAAAAACTTATTCGTTACATCGAGTCTATTAGGGCGAGCGTAGGCAGTAATACGGGATATAGTGAAACGTTCGATGGAACAATGGTAAAAATAAATTATTATATCGGAGAATTTGACAGAATATATGGCCTTGGTTAATCGGATCCGTCGTAAAAGACTCAGAACCAATTTACATAAATCGGTCTTTCCTGCGTCGAATCCGGTTCGAAACTCATGTACGTCTAGTACACTCAGTCACAAAAAGTTTGCGAGTTCGTTGGATCGTAGCCCAAACTCGGAGTCCCAACAAAGCCTGCGACTTTTCCGGTAGCCGTATACCTTAATAGGGCACGTACGGTTCTGTGGAGGGGCGGCAGCGGAAACGCTAGCCGTCTACTCTCGTAGTTTGGTAATTATGAGATCATTTTTGTATTGTTTTTTTTACAACAAATATCACACAATGGCGGTGGTTATTTGGCAGAAGATCATATTGCGAATACATACTCAGTCATCGAAAGTTTGCTGGTTCGTCGAACGGCGCCCAAACGTCGAACGGCGCCCCAACAAAGTCTGTGGCTTTGATGGGAACCCGACGCTGCTCGTCTTGAGCAGTACGTCGACGCAGCTCTGCGTCTGTACTTCGGTATAGTGCAAAAAAATCTTGGGAGATAGTTTAGCGGTAGAACTCTCGGCTCTGGACCGAGCAGCCCTGGTTCGAATCCAGGTTTCCCAGCCAGATATTCGTGGTCTCGCACAGCGGTGCAAAAATCGAAGGAAAGGATACGGCAGAAATCCTTAGGATCTGTGCGGTTTGGCGGTGTTTCGCGTTTTACAAAAATTGATGCGATTTGTCTCCAAAACCATCGCCTGAGGCATTGGACCTCTTTCGAAACCTTCAAAATCAGTTTTTGGGTACGTCGATCCGGTGCTCGAATGCTCACGTTCATCTAAGTACGCTCCGCTTCTGTGCTCCGTGTCTCCTTCCCAAAATTCTGATTTTGAAGGTTTCGAAAGAGGTCCATTGCAGACTTTGTTGTGGTGCCATTCGACGAACACACAGCTCTTTTTGTAACAGGGTATACATAAAAAACTGCCGCCCGCACTAACAAGAGCACGAACGGCAGAAAGTTCTTTTAGGGGGAAGAACTTCAGCGGAGCTTTGCGCCTCCCGCCGGATCGGAATGTATGATTTTTTAAGAGGTTGTGCAAGAGGAAAAATGATTTTTTTGGCATTTTTTTTAAAAAAAATTTGTGAGACAATCAACACGGGCGGTTTTGCAAGGGAATATCATGCAAGGGGAACAACATCGGAAGGAAAACTCGCAACATCAACAAGCCGATCAACAATTCGGTCAACAGAGCGGAAAGTGGAGTCCAGACGAATTCGCCAAAACAATGCTGGATAACGTGACGGCGTTTTACAAAAAAAGTTTCGAGATGAATCCTTTCTTAGAAGAGGTGGCCAATGTCTTTAAAAAGGATCCTGGCGTATTCAAAGAGCCAACCTTCACCAAAATGCCAGATGTGTTTATACGGCTCAACACCGCATTCGCGAATATGACCCACATCTTCGTGCAAAAACAGCAGGCCTTCCTGTGTGAGCTGCTTAAATGCGCTAGCGAGGCCTGGGTCGAGGCGAGATCGCCAGGCGCGGACGGGGTGGTTGACGCGGCTGACAAATATGCTGAAATGTCGCAAATGACGGCCGCTTTCTTTGCTGAAATGGCGAACATGCTGTTGCGCATGAATCAGGAGATTACAGAGATACTGCGCGGGTATTGTGCGGAGTGTGATGTGGAGATGGAGAACGGCGGTGAAAAGGAAGCTGACGGAGGCGCTGGTTCTGGGCCGGCGGCAGGCACTGGTTCTGAGGAGACGTTCGGGCGCGTTCGGATGAGCGGCAGCAATCTGTCAGCAAGAAAAGCTGCAAAAGCCGAGAAAGAGGAGGGCGTAGATCTCGCAGACGTTGGAGATGTTAGTGAGCTTTTCCGAACCGATGACGGTTGTTAACACGAGGGAAAGAGCGGCGTGTTTAGATTTTCCTGCAAAAGATTTGTTGGTACACTGATCTTTTTGTGTTTTCACATGGTTAATTCTGCAGTATTAGAGCAGGGGAAGGTTCAGAAAGGCAAATCCAGCGGTAAAGTTGAAAATAGCGAGGGCCAAGAGAAAAATAACGGTCTGTGGGGCTCCGAGGAGCAATTGTACACTTCAGAGGAGGCTGTCGCCCTGTACGGTATTTTGGACGGCCCCTCCTCTTACACAATTTGGATTAACGATTTTGAGATTTCCTCTAAGCAGGGCAAAAAGTTTAGCGTTGGGAACAAGGAATTCGAAATAGTTACTGTAGACGCGCGGGAAGTTGTGCTGCGTTGCCCTGGTTGCGAGGAAATTTCGCTGAGGGTGGGGCAGTCTTACAATCCTCGCACGAAAAAAATTTCTAATACTGTAGTAAATTAATATGCTAAATAAAAAATTGAGAGAATATTATACAAAATTACCAGAAGAGTTGAGTGAAGAGGCGGCAGAGCATGGGCGCGAGATCGAATACAGCTGGGCCGTCTCCGACATTATCGCCGCCTTTCACCTAACCTCTTGTCCGTCGTACCTGCCGATCAGTGGCTTCTCCATTAACTCCAAAACAATACGAAAGGGAGAGTGTTTCATTGCCATAAAAGGAGAGCGCTTCGATGGGCACGATTTTCTCGAGGAGGCCTTCTCTAATGGGGCCGCGCTATGCATCGTGGAAAGGCCGCCAGAATGTGCTGTTGAAGGAAAAAGTTACGTCATTGTCGAAAACACAAAGCTCGCCCTCATCGACCTAGCCATATACGCGAGGGAGCGAACAAAAGCGATTGTTCTTGGAATTTCTGGAAGCGTTGGGAAAACGACAGTGCGCTCGTGGATAGCCGAGCTTTTGTGCGCGGCAGATGGGGCAGGGCGCCACGATGCATCTTGCGGCGCCGACAGTGTTGTCTCAACAACGCATAATTACAATGGTTTTATCGGTTTGCCCTTAAGCATGTTGCCGCTGAGCCGCGGGACAGACTTCGGCGTTTTCGAAATTGGAATAGACTCTGTCGGCGCAATGCAAAAATTGGCGGGTCTGTGCAAGCCAAACATAGCCGTCCTCACTAAGGTGGCACCCGCGCACGTTGCGGGCTTCCCTTCGTTGGAGGCGCTTGCCGAGCAAAAGGCGCAGCTGTTCTCGGGTCTTCGCGAAGGTGGAGTGGCGATTATTCACGAAGAGACATGCGAAGATTTTCCGCAGGTGCTTCGTGTTGCGCGAGAATATTGCTCGGAGGGGCGTGTTATTCCCATTGGGCAAAGCGAGAGGGCAACGGTTCGCCTGGAAAAGGTGCAGGAGGTGCGAGATGGCTGGCAGAAGAGGCCGGCTCTTATTACGGCTCAGGTGGCCGGAGTTAGAGTACAGTACAGGTTTAACTCCACAAACAGGGCGGACATTATCAATAGCCTGATTGCACTAACGGCCGCGCTATGCGCCTTATATGCACGATCGCAAGATATTGGTAGTTTCGTCGATCTCGGTTGTGTTATGCGAAATTTGTGGCCAGAGATTGCTGAACCACTGACCGAGCGCTTGGAGACACTGCAGCTGCCGATTGGCCGCGGGGACGTCAGCATACTACAGCTATGCTGCAAAAATGCGAAAGCAGAGGCGGACGACGTGAGTATTGGACCTCTTTCGAAACCTTCAAAATCAGAATTTTGTGAAGGAGACACGGAGCACAGAAGCGGAGCGTGCTTAGATGTACGTGAGCATTCGAGCACCGGATCGACGTACCAAAAAACTGATTTTGAAGAGTTTGGAAAGAGGTCCATTGGAACGGCGACGCTGATTGACAGCTCGTACAACGCGAATCCGGCCTCTATGATGTCTGCTTTAGGTGATTTTTGTGACTCTTATGCGTCGGCTCCGCGCAGAATCGTGATTCTCGGAGGAATGCTGGAGCTCGGCGACATCTCGGATGATGAACATGCGAAAATTTTCCGCTTTATAGCAAATAGCAACATAGACAGAGTGTACGCCCTCGGCCCGGCAATAAAGCCATTTTTCGACGCTTTTTCGGATGCGTCTCCGCAAAAAGCCGCGGTATACGCTGAAAGCCCGGAGAAAATGTTTCAATTACTCAGCAACGAGCTGATCACTGGAGATGTGATTCTGGCGAAAGGGTCATTTTCTACGAATGTTCACAAAGTAGTGTCGATGCTGAAGCAACTATTTAGCCATTGATCTCAGCCGTCAAATACGTTAGGATATCGACTGGTAGTGTTTACACAGAGGTTAACAATGAGTATAGTTTCGATGCGTGCTGGCGCGGTTGCGCTGATGGTGTGTTCTTCAGTAGCAGGTCCAGGAACGTACGGTTCATCTGAAGAGACGGATCTATGGGATGGCTTTGAGTGCGTATCTGTCATGCCAGACGAGAAAAAATTCAGCGAGCAAGAGGCGATCTTCTTGCAAAACTACGGAGTCATTAAGCCGTCTTTGAGGGTGGCTCCAAATTCTACGGAGCTCGACGGGGCAAGTAAGGCGCTTTGCAAAGAGAAATTACAGGGGACCTTGAGGGAAATGATGTTGGCGTCCCAAGGTTTTACTGGTGTGCATATTTTGTCCAGACTAGATAGAGAACCTGATGAGATTGATCACGCAATGCATCTTTATTTCTGCAGAGATGGTGCGCCACGGTTGGAGGTAATAAACATTGGTGATTTCATTCATGAACCAATGCCAGATGCGAAGAAGCTTAGTGAGATCAATCAACGCATATTGGACGAATATAGTAAGATTATGGGGAGCTTGTATTTAGTCGAGGAACAAGACCCTGAGACTGGACGCGACGAATTGGTACTTGATGGTGCTAGCCAAGAGCTATGCGAAAACGTGTTTTCTCGTCATATGACAGATATGATCGACTTGTATAATGAAGGGTATACGGATCTAGGCCACTTAAAGGAAAACCTGCGCGAGGTGTTCTGTTGTTGTTCCGACGATTACGAAAAGACGGATCGTGCGGTGTATTTTTATTTGTTATCTAGAGTAGATTGGTAACTGCGATGTGCTTAGTGCAAGAATGCGGAGGGAATACTCTATTTGAGTAAAAGTCGAATGAGTATGAGCTTGATCAGCCTTTTTGTCGTTGGTGACAATCCTATCACAAAATGTTTTGGAGCAGGAGCCTGCGAAGTGCAGAAGCGCAGCGTACTTAGATGTACGTGAGCATTCGAGCTGCACCGGGTTCCCGGCAAAGTCGCAGACTTTGTTGAGGCTCCGTTTGACGATCCCGCAAACTTTGCGTGACTGGGAATGTTCCCGAAAAAACAAAAAAGCGCACAAAAATTTCTACCAGTTCACATTTTCTTCACTTAAACGAATATACAATCAACATGCTGGTTCTATATCTTATATGTACTGTTGCCCATGTTCGCGTATAATAAAAAAAGCCGCCCCAAAAGTAATGTTTTTGTTTTGCCAAGTTTAGAAGACATAAAAAAGTATGCACAAATGGCATTGGCCTGTTGTCCGGGGAAGATACAGCCAAACGCCCAACAAATAACCATCACTGTTGAAAATTACGTTTCCAGCGCACTTCTGCAAAACCTGCTGCTAAACGAGAAAGAACGACTGCTCGGGCTATACCGAGCAAATATGGTGACTTCTCTCTGTAAAAACGAGGTTATTCTGTTTAGGGGGCCTCTCGTTTTGTACGCCCTTAATTCTGGCGAGCGTGTGGAAGACGTTGTGGCCCGCGTTACAGTTTCCGAAATCTTACACAAATCCAACTTCGCATACTTAAAGAAACAATGGTTAAACTCAATAAAGAGCGAATCAATTCAGCGTTAATCAAAACAATATGATAGACAAAAACAACGAAAATTGCCCGCGCGCGCAAACGGCGCCAACCAACAAACCTGTCGCTGTAGCGCTGCAAGGCGGCGGGATACATGGCGCCTTCACGTGCGGCATTTTGTGCGGGCTACTTGAAGACGAGAGACTCGACATAACAAGCGTCTCAGGGACGAGCGCCGGAGCCATGAACGCGGCCGCCCTCGTGCAAGGTCTCACGCAAAACGGAAGGGCCGGCGCCCAGGCTTTTTTGCGGCGATATTGGCAAGAAATTGCAGAAGTGTTCGGAGCATTTTCCCCTTGCAAATCATTATACAAAGATAAAAAGGCCGGGGACTACAATCTGGACCACTCGCCAAGCTTCCTTTTCGCGGGGATGGTGCAGTCGTTCTTTTCCCCGTACGAACTCAATCCTCTTGGGATCAACCCTTTTTTCGAATTTCTGTCTGATTTTTTCGATTTTGACGCATTAAATCAAAGCGATATCGATCTCCATATTTCAACAACCGACGTTGAGGCCGGCAAGATCAAGGTGTGGACAAATGGAGAAATCTCCGCAGATGTTTTGCTGGCCTCTTCGTGCCTCCCGTGTCTGTCTCAGGCGGTGAAAATTAATGACCGCTTTTATTGGGACGGCGGCTTTTTAGCTAATCCTGCAATTTTCCCGCTAATCAATAATGCGCATGACGCGGCACGTAAAAAATCGGATGCGGAAGAGCGCAGAAAGGAGCAAGCTACCGTCAGAGACATTATCGTTATTCCACTCACCCGCCAAACCGCAAAGCACCTGCCAACAACGAATTTCGAAATACAAAACAGACTAACCGAAATCACACTAAACGGTTGTTTGGTCAGGGAAATGCGTGCGATTCACTTGATCACAAAGCTAATAGACGACGGAGTAATCAAGCAAGGCAGCATGCAGCGGTGTAATATCCATATTATAAAAAATGACAAAACTTTCGAAGGGCTCAACAGCAGCAGCTCTTGTAATATGGATGAGGATTTTGTCGCGTTCCTGTACGAAGAGGGATACAAGACGGCGGAAACTTGGTTGAAAAATCATTTTTCTGACCTCGGAACGCCGAAGAGCGTCGACTGCGGGGAACACAGTGTTTTCGATGATTTTGTGTGAATTATACAAATCTTGACTGACATATCGGAAAAATCTGAATAGTGTGTTACTAAAAACCCGTTGACATAAAATCTAAATTGAGGATTTTTCAGGAGAAGCGGAGTGTACTAAACGTACATGAGTTTCGAACCGGATTTGACACAGAAAAGACCAATTTAAATCATTATGTCAACGGGTTCTTCCCCTTGCACTTCATTCGCTGCCACCTTGGTCTGCCGACTCGTCTCCAACGCTTTGAGTTGTGGACTCGTTCAGCTGGCTCTGAATCGCCTGGATCATAATATGAATACGCTTGCGCATACCCTCCGTTGTTTTTTTGTTCCTACTAATCGTGTCGAAAGCCGCCCTCGCCTCCTTGAAGTCTTTCTGCAAAAACAAAATGACCCCCTCCAGCTCTTTCGCCAAAAGAAACAGCCCATCCTCATTTTTGTTCTGACACTTCCTCAATAAGCCAAGCGCCTCTTTTGCCTGCTCTTCCGGCAAATTTTCACGTTCCTGCAGCAAAGCATTAACATACAAAACGATTGCCAGGTGCTTGAAATACGCTGGGCAACCGCTGTCGGAATAAATCGATTTGTATATGGCTTTTATTTCGGCAATATTCTTATCGAAATCGTCTTTCACAAGCAAACCTGCACGCGAAAACTTAGCTAAAATTGGATATTTCCCAACATTCTGCGAGGCTAAAAACGTCATCATAGACAACGCCTCCTCCAACTTCCCATTTTCAGCCACGTTCTGCGCTTTTATAAACTGGAGCGCGACTTCTTCTCGTCTGTCTTCGTTGTGCTTATACCAAAGTCCGAAAAGCACGCAGCCGCCGATAAAAACAGTTCCAGCCGTTGATATCAGCTTGCCGTGCTTCTTCCAAATTTGTTCGTATTTTTCGAGCCGGATGTCGTTTTCTATATCTTCTATGAATTCATCAAAAACGTGTTCTTTTTCCTGCCCGTCTCCTGTTTTTCCAGATTTAAAACCCATTGCTTCCAGAGCCAAGAGCTCCCCTCCATCTATAGCTAATCACAACTGAACCAGTGGGTTCGTCGATCCGGTTCGACAAGAGCAGTACGTTAAGTACAGCTCTTCGCCTGCGCTCCGTGTCTCCTACCCACAATTCACTTGTGATTGGCTATAGCCTGCTGACATGATGTTTTAAACTGGTCTTTTCCACGTCAAATCCGGGGCTCGAATGCTCACGTACCACAAGTACGCTGCGCTTCTGCGCTCCGTTTTCCCTGAAAAATACTCAATTTAAATCTCATGTAAACAGGCTATACCATAAAATGCATCACACCGTTTCCGAGTCTTTTTCACTCTTTTTACGAATTGCCTCTCCCAAGATATCGCCGAGACTTGCCCCACTGTCTGAGGACCCATACTTCGACAAAACCGTCTTCTTCTCGTCCTGCTCTCTCGCCTTAATGGAAAGCACCAAACGCTTGCCCGCAGCACTCAGGTCCACAACTTTTGCGTCGATCTTTTCCCCAACAGCATAATCTGCCGGCCTATAGCGATCATCGGAGAGGTCTCCTTTCTTAATGAATGCAGAAATTTTGTCTTTCACCAAAACCTCGAGCCCCCTTTCATTCACTTCCTTGATCACGCAGGTGACGATGTCTCCTTTGTTGATCCTAGGGAAGTCGCTAGCAACGTGCCCTTCCTCTATCTGCTTTATACCAAGGCTTATGCGCTCGTTCATGAAATCGACGTCCAAAACCATCACATTGATCTTTTGCCCTTTCTCAAACGACTTCATCGATTCTTCATCGTCATGCTTCCACGCGATATCAGACATGTGCACCATTCCGTCCAAAACATCAGTCACACCAACGAACAGCCCGAATTCCGTTGCATTCCGGACAACTCCTTCGATAATCGAACCCACAGCATGCTCTTTTGCAAACTGTTCCCATGGGTTTTCCAAGCATTGCTTCAGGCCCAGGCTCATTCGGCGAGATTTCGAATCAACGTCGAGCACCATGACCTCCACTTCCTGCCCAACTGACACCGTCTTGTGGGCATTGGCGGTTTTCCTGAGCCAGCTCATCTCTGTTACGTATATCAGGCCTTCTATGCCGGGCTCCAGCTCAACAAACGCACCGTAATCGGCAACATTCGTAACGGTTCCCTTATATTTTTGACCGATAGAATAACGCTGCTCCACGCCCTCCCAAGGATTTTGGTGAAGTTGCTTGATTCCAAGCGAGATGCGCTGCGTTTCCAAATTGAACTTCAGCACCACTGCCTCGATTTCTTGGCCAACGCTGACAACACTGCTCGGGTGCGACACGCGTTTCCATGACATATCAGTCGCGTGCAGCAGACCGTCGATCCCACCAAGGTCAACGAAAGCGCCATAATCCGTGATGTTGCGCACAATCCCTTTCACGACCTTCCCTTCAGACAAATTCGCCAGAACCTCTTGGCGTGCACCAGCCATGGCGTCCTCTATCACGAGCCTCCTGGACACAACGATGTTGTTCCTCGGTTTGTCCATTTTTATGATTTTAAATGGTTGCTTAATGTTGAGCAGAGGCGATATGTCGTTAATGGAACGGATATCTACCTGGCTTCCTGGCAAAAACGCAGTCGCGCAGCCAAGGTCGACGGAAAATCCACCCTTAACTCTTCCGCAGATCATTCCCTCAATAACGCGCCCATCAGCAAAGGTGCGGCCAAATTCGTTCCAGGAGGCTTCGCGCTTGGCTTTCTCGATGCTTAGAACAATCTCGCCATTTCGATCCTCCAAACGTTCGACAAAGACGTCTACCACATCCCCTGGTCTGATTTCCGTTACTCCGGCGGCTTCGAATTCCTTTATGGGAATGCGGCCCTCAGATTTCAACCCAACATCCACGATTACTATGTCGCCTTTTACTCTAATAATCGTTCCTTTAACCACCTTTCCTTCGAAAGTCTCTTGCGATTCAAGAGACTGCTCCAAGAGATCTGAAAAACTCGTCTTATCGTTCATCCTAAAAATCCTAAAAAAAAACACAAAGTGCCATGCGCACACGACCCCACAATAGTTACAAAAAGAATTTATGACGGTAAGAACCCGTTGACACAATGATTTAAATTGGTCTTTTCTGCGTTGAATCCGGTTCGAAACTCACGTACGTTTAGTACACTCCGCCTCTGCGCTCCGTTTCTCCTGAAAAATCCTCAATTTAAATCTTATGTCAACGGATTCTAAATTCAGAACCGCAGCAAGCGCACAGCTCAAACCGAGCAGCACGTTTACGCAATTCCGCGCCTACGCGACGTTCCTCCTACCATAAATCGTTTCCGCGACTTGATATAATCATTCCATAAAATCGTACAATTGTCCAAGTTCATTCACATGTGAGAAAAATGACCGAATCGACGAACCACAGTTCAGTTGTGATTGGCTATATCTCGCGAATATGATGCCGAGCGCAGTACATTCAGGAAAGTCATACAAATGGGCGAATGTGATCGGGATCTGGATTTTTGGTGGAGGCGGATATGGTGCCAAGTTCTGCCATTAGCCTCAAACCCTTGCATACCCGCTACGGTTGCCATCAATTGCAGCTCAAGCGTTTGTCTCACCACTTGTATCTCGAGCTCGGATAACTCCCGTCCACACCTTAGCGTTTCTACTACTATTACGAGAGGCATCCCCTGTTACACCGACGATAGCGACTTAACAGGCGCGAAACCTAGTTCCAGTATAACTTGCGCAATGTGTTCACAAAAAGAATTGATAGCAGTGGGCGAGTGGTGCAGGTGCAGGCGGAGCTACGTAAACACGCAGCCTTACCCCGCCTCTTTCTCCCCAAACTTAAGGAAACGTGCCGCGCGATCTCTTTTAAAGTTCGCCTCCTCCCCAGGCTGAAACCTCGCCAGCTGTCTATCTATCGCGTCCAACACAATCTTGATTGCCGCCGCCTTATCCCTGTGCGCCCCGCCAACCGGCTCCGGCAGAATCTCATCAATAATCCGCAACCTATACAAATCCTGCGCCGTAAGCTTTTGCTCAGCCGCCGCACTCGCATTTGCCTTCGCCGTTTTCCACAGAATCGAGGCGCATCCTTCAGGCGAAATGACGGAGTAAAACGAATGCTCCAGCATCATCACATAGTTCGCAGTGGCGATGGCCACCGCCCCACCGGAACCTCCCTCCCCTATGATGACGCTGATAATCGGAACATTCGCGCGCACGCACGCCAGGGTACAGCTGGCGATCGCCGCCGACTGCCCGCGCTCTTCAGACTCTATCCCTGGGTAGGCTCCGCTGGTGTTCACGAACGTCACGATTGGGAGGCCAAACTTGTCCGCCAAACCGATCAACCTCTGCGCCTTTCTGTAGCCCTCTGGGCGAGCCATGCCAAAGTTGTGGGCGAGGCGCGACTCTGTGCTGTTGCCCTTTTGCTGGCCTATAACAACAACTGGGCGGCCGTAAAAGTGGCCCACGCCACCAAGCAGAGCGAGGTCTTCCGCGAAGGTTCTGTCACCCGCGAAGAACTCGAAATCCCCGGCCATCTCTTTTACGTAATCCAAAAATTGAGGGCGCTCTTCGTGACGGGCGACTTGCACTTTTTGCCAGGGGGTTAGGTCTTTGTATATTTTTTTCAACATATTTTGAGCTTTTTGCTCAAGTTTGTTTATCTCGCTGGTTATGTTGACTTCTTTGGTGTTAGATAAACCGCGCAGGTCTGATATCCGCTTCTCTAGCTCTGCGACCTGCTTTTCAAAATCTAGAAACCTAACTTCCATGATCGTTGTGAATGCGTACTTGGCAAAGAGCATTGTGCCACATGATGAGCAGAAAAAAAGAAAATTGTGCGATAGCAAATCACAACCAGGGCTTCGACGTTGGTCTTTTCTGCGTCGAATCTGGTTCGAAACTCACGTACATCTAAGTACACTCCGCTTCTGTGCTCCGTGTCTCCTTCCCAAAATTCTGATTTTGAAGGTTTCGAAAGAGGTCCATTATAGAATTCCACTAAAAAAGTCTGAGTTAGGGGCCTAAATGAAGAGCTGTTCACCATATATGCCCTCCAGCTCGAAGATTTTCGTCTCGTTAAGCCGCAAGGCCAGCGCGATGAACGTGTTGATTTGGCAATTCATCGCAAAAAATTGCTGCAAAACATGCGCCAGTAAAAAGCACTCGTCGATAAAAGAGCTCCGCATTATATCGATGTCCAGCTGCACCCCGTCCACAACCCCGCGCCAAACCTCATAGCCAACACGCCGCGTTGTGTGCGAGACGCATATAGATTTAATCTCGCTAAACATATTGTCTAGTTTGGTTTTGAGCGTCAAATCCGCGTGCGTCGTGAGGACCTTCCAAACATAGTCCTTTATGTTGCTATCGTATTTGTACGGGAACCCGAGGTAGTTTACTGCAAGCTGCGAAATCAACCTCGCGTTGTTGCGTCCTTTCTCTAAACAATAGAGCGGCGCAACGGGTTTTTGAGCGCAAGTGACATTATTAATCGGCGCGGACCTATCCAGCTGCAAAACCGCATTCCGCGGAACATCCTCTGCTAAAAAGCGATTTGTGCAAAGGGATTTCGTGTAAACGGTGTATTCAGGCGAACTGAGCACATTAAAATCCAAGTCCACAAACGAAATTTCCGTGTCGAAACCCGTGACGTTCTCGTGGTGCGTAGGGACGCAATGGCTCCACCAGAACATGGACTTTTTGTGTGTGGAGGGTTGGTCCACGGCCGCGGCTTCTGCACCGCTCCCGCCTCTTTCATTGTTGCCCTCGTTGTCATCATCTACAAGCAAGCTGGCCTGTTCGCGTAAGGAAAAGTATTGCGCAATTTCGTGAACCTCCCCCGTTTTCGCCTCAATCGCAAATGCCTGATCTATGCGGTAAACCTCTGACGTCCGATCTTTATAGGCGTCTGGCATAACCTGGTAAAACGTGCGCCTGTTATCAATCGAAATCGGATCGGTTATCGTGCTGTATAGGTTGATGATTGGGGTGTCGCTCACACGCAGGTGGTCCGCGGCGATTTTTTCCGCGAGGTCAATATTTATGTTGTGCAGCGGAAGCAATAGCTTTAGTTGGTTCGTTTGCAGAAACGTGTCGTCGCTTAGGTATTTGAGAAAATCTAGTTGTGTGATGCGGAAGAACATAAACTTTTCTCGAAAATGCATATATTCTTGCAGAAGTTGATACGCGTGCGACTCGTCGTTTGCCGGCGGAATAGCCATCTCTTCTCGCGTAAAACCGCTTCTCAGCAATGACCTTGGCGGCATTGGGATTGCAGTGTCTTCGCTGCACACGCAATACACTAGAAAATCCCCGCAAGTAAGCGCTTTGTAGAATTGCATCTTCATTTTTTTGTCTTCCATATTTAAATGAATAAGCAGTTCATCCAGCGCTAACTCAGAAAAAAATCCATTAAAGCACTCGAAAGTTACTTCGCAGAAGTACAATGGCAATTTGCTGTATTTGCGGTATCCGAAATCGATGGTATTCGGGACTTTCGCGAAATGATAAGCGGAGTTTTGAACAATTGAAACGTCGATGACTTTTATTGGCAGTAGTTTGAGAGGGTAGACAGTTGTGAAGCGGCAGGTGCCGCCGTCGCCTGAGGCACGAGCGGAAAGGGAGGTTCCTTTGTGGATCGTGAACCCGGTTTTCGCCGGCTTATTTCCTCCCTCATTAACATTGAACCTCGCAATCGACATGGCCGGAAGAGGACGGTTCAAGTGGGGATACAAAACGTCAATCAACGCGTCTGTTAGCCCACTTGCGACATTGTCAACGCGGTGTTGTAGCTTTGCTGTTAGGAAGGCGAAGGATTCGATTAGCCGGGAGACATGCGGATCAGTGGATGTCTCGCCTGCGTCGAAATCTAGGCGCGAGGCGGCTTGCGGGAATTTTTGGGCGAAGTCGGCGCCGGCGTTCTTGAGATAGTCCATCTCACGGAGGTAGTAATCCAGTGTTTCACTTTTCTTCATTATACCAAACCATAAAAAGTCTGTTGGTTCGTCGCCGCAATGCTCGAATGCTCACGTGCCATAAGTACGCTGCGCTTCTGCGCTGCGAGGCCCCTGCCAACAACTCTTTTTATGGCTTGGTATCACATACCCGGTCATAAAAAGTTTGTGGGTTCGTTGCGCCAGCGCCCCAACAATGCACAAGTTTATGACAAAAACCGTAGAGAATAAAAGGCCCAGTCGCAAAAAGAAGTGGACAAGAGCAGGGCTTTAGATTGCGCTTTAACTTGATTGCTGGACTTTATAATTTAATGGTGCCATAATGATTTTGAGAGAGGTTCATTGGAGGATGATATGATGAGGGGAATTTTAGGCTTGTTCATTGGTATTGGGTTGGCCTTTGCAAATTGCGCAACAGTGTCTGCGTCTAGGGCTAGCAAAGGGCAGCCAGCTGAGGAAAGGCGGGTAGCTCCCCCCGTTGTAGGAGGGCAGCTGGTCGTCCATAGGGGAGAAGGAATTTTAGAGGGCTTAGAATCTCTTGTAGTTGCGTTGCAGGCAGGAGGCGACGCGTTATACAATAAGGCGGCCTGGGAGGGCGTGAAGCGATTGGAGCAGGAAT
>JAIRNW010000004.1 GCA_031257795.1 Holosporales bacterium
AGTTTTTGGGGACGTCGATCCGGTGCTCGAATGCTCACGTACATCTAAGTACGCTCCGCTTCTGTGCTCCGTGTCTCCTTCCCAAAATTCTGATTTTGAAGGTTTCGAAAGAGGTCCATTTTTCGGCTCTTCTGTTTTTGTAACAACATCCCCCAAAACGCTAGGCAACCCAATCCCCGCCTGCGCGGCGAGTTCGTGTATTGGAGGAAGGGCCCGTATCAGATCCCTCATAAAGTTTGCCGTTGTGCTGCCTTTTTCCGAGCCTGCCCCGCCGTCCCAAACCGTGATTTTGTCGAATTTAATGTTTTTAATTGCTTCGACTTGCTTCTCCACGATTCCTTCAACTTTTTCCACCATCAGTAAGCTAGTCGCAAGTTCCGGACGCTCGTTGCAAATAGCAACCAATTTTTGATACCCCTGCGATTTTGCCTCCAAAACTGCCCGAATACCCTCTGCCTCGGCAAAATACTTTGCTTTAATCGCCTCAGCCTCACCTAATGCGATCCTTTTTACTTTCTCCGCCTGAGCATCCGCCATAACTTGTACTTTCAGCTTCTCAACTTCCTGTTTGGCAAGCTCTTCTTTTTTCAGCCTCGCTTCCTCTTTTTCCTTTTGGGCGATCAAAACATCGCGCTCTGCATTCGCCTTTGCGACCTCTCCGAGCTTCAATGCCGACGCCTGCTTCACCGCCAAATCAGCGTCATACTGCGCTATATTCGCTTGTGACGAGTTTTCCCCTTCTATAGACTCCGCCTCGAAAACTGCGATCTGGATTCTCCGGCTCTTGGCGGCCTCAGCCTCACCAACGGCTCCGATCTTATCCTGCTGAGCCACCTCGACCTTCGCCTGGTTTATTGCTTCGGCCGCTGCTTTTTTCCCTATTGCTTCAATGTAACCAGACTCATCAGTTATATCTCGCACGTTAACGTTAATCACTTCGAGCCCGATTTTATTTAGCTCCACATTAACGTTGGTGTTTATTTGCTCTAAAAATTTCTCACGATCCTGGTTAATTTCCTCTATAGACAGTGTTGCGAGCACCAAACGCAGTTGCCCTAGTATTATATCATTAGCCTGAGTTATGATGTCGTTCCTTTGCAAATCCAGGAGCCTCTCGGCCGCATTTTGCATCAAAACCTCATCCGTAGACACGCCAAACGTGAACGTGGACGGAACGTTGACCCTTATGTTTTTCTTAGACAAAGCCCCCTTCAGGTCTATTTCGGTTGTCATTGGTTCGAGTGACAAGAAGGCGTAATCTTGCACCAAAGGCCAAACAAACGTTCCCCCTCCGTGGATACACTTGGCGGTCCTCTCTCCACCAACATTACCAAAAATTACCAGAATCCTGTTCGATGGGCATCTCTTGTAGCGATTCGCCACGAAGACCAAAACAGACACTACTACCAATACTGGTATTACAACCAGGGCTACTGTTCCTATCATATCCTAACTCCTATACCCAGCCACAAAAAGAGCTGTTGGTTCGTCGCTTCAATGCTCGAATGCTCACGTACCTAAAGTACGCTGCGCTTCTGCGCTTCGAGGCTCCTGCCCACAACTCTTTTTGTGGCGGTGGCCCCTACACCTTTTGTACGTATAACACCCCGTCTTTAATCGCCACAACCTGCACAGCATCAAAAGCGAGAATCTCCTCATTCCTGTAATTCATAGCATTCACAGTTGAGAGATGTCCATGTAATTCTATCTGTATTTGTCCCGGTCCATTTGAAGAGAAGCGCGTGTATGCACGCCCCATTTTGCTCAAGGCGTCATTAATGCTGTTTTCGCGCACCCTGCTGAGTTTTTTTACCTGAAACATCAGCCAAACGGACAGCGCCATAAACACGATCCCCACCATAAAAGCCACAAGGAAAGCCGTTATGCTGCCCAATTTCCACTCCAGAACTCCCGCCAGGCCAATCCAGCCGAATCCCATAAGAAACACCAATATAGACTGGAGAGAAATGAAAGTGAACGAGCTATTATGCTGCATTGCATCGTCGCTTCCGGCCGCATCAACCTCTGAATCAAAATCGGCGCCTCCCCCGAAGAAAGAGAAGAAGACCAATTTCAACAAAAACAGCAAAGTAGAGCTGACCGCTATGACAAAACAAGCTTTCGCAAAGTATCCTTCTCCAAGAAAATCAAGCATACCTTCTTCTCTACACTCCGTCGCCCATTTTTGTATTGTACGATACTTTATTAGCAAAGTCAAATATATTTTTGCAAGTATTCAAAAAACGGATCAGCGGCTTTTTACCATTCGCCACGTTAGCCTCCGTCACAAAGCATATACCTTCCAAACACGGAAGCATTAGAGTATTAGCGCTTAATTAATCATTTTTATACTACTGTAGCTGAGTATATTAATTCAGCAAAGGAAGAATTATTATGAGCTGTTATGGTCGTATGGGAAAAGTTTTAGCGTTTGGGGTGGTGAGTTCTTTTAGTGTGCCAAGTTTTTCCAGGAGAATAACATTACCAGCACCTGGCGACGACTCCGGCTCAACGTACGCACTTGCGACAACGCGCTATTTGGAAGCCATAACGCGGCACTCGATTGGTGGCAAGTGTTTTCTGGATCGTCTTGCTCCTTTTTTTGCTTTTGACGCGGCTGTTCGTAGCTATAACAGTGCAGTATATGATTTCCATCGCAAATACGGCAGAGTCATGTGGCTGACGGAAGAAGATATTGGAAGGGCCAGGAGGAAAGATACATGGCCGGAAGAGGTGGAAGATGAAGATAAGAAAGAGGTGAAAGATTACGTTGGATATGGCGCCGAAGACGGTGGATATGGTGCCGAAGACGGTAGATATGGCGCCGAAGACGGTAAAGTAGATGAAAAAGTTGCCAGAAGAGTAGACGGAAAAATGGAAGTCCCGCTTTTCGAGTATGTAGATTACCAGCAGACAGATTGGAGTGATTTAATGCAGTGGTTATCGAACCCGGCCTTCCCACCAAGCGACCTGTCTTACCAAGACGTGCTGAACAAGTGCTATGGATTCATTTGTGACACGTTTGATAACTCTCAAGTGGCTGAAACATTCTTTCCTTATGATGATCTGTATACATACGCATGTTATAGGGATATTGACTCAGACAATTGTGTTTTCCCTGATGACCTGCTTTTACAACGTGAAGCATGTAAGACCGCAGTTGAGGCTATCAGAGGAAAAGCGTTAAGCGCTATGAGCCTTTGCCCTGATAGTACGCACGTTCAGCGTTTGATGGAGGCCGTTGTCAAAGAAGAGATAGGTGCGGATACGTTTGTTTACAAGGTGGCTCCGGGATTCGAATCAATTGACGATAAGATCAATGACCTCCGGCATACGCTGGGAACTGTTCTGCAGCTACTCGCTCACGTGTACAAGGCTTCGTAGTATACTCAGTCACCGAAAGATTGCGAGTTCGTCGATCCATTGCTCGAATGCCCATGTTCCTAAAGTACGCTGCGCTTCTGCGCGACGTGTCTCCTGCTCGCAATTCTTTTGGTGACTGAGTGTCACTCGTATAGGGTATGTCCTTGAACTAGTCTGTCGATAACAATAGACATCACCATAGATACCGCCCCAACAGCAGCGCTGTATATAAAGGCCGCGCTCCCATAAGAGTGCATTAACGTTCCGCTAACCGTGCTCGCCAGCAACACGCCAATTGCCGTCACCAAATAGTACACCCCAAAGGCCGTTCCGCGCAGCCGTTTCGGCGAGAAATGCGTGACCCATGTGCAAAAAAGTGTTTGAGTGAGCCCCAGCTGCACGCCCCAAAGCGCCACGCCAACCAAAAAAACAGCGAAGCTTGAAGCCGTAATAAAAATTAAATTCGAAAAAACAACAAAGCCGGCCCCGATGAGCATCAAGTTTTTGAAACGCGATCTATCAACAATCGGCCCAACAACGTACGCCGAAAGCACCCAAGCAATGTTATACACAGGCATAGCCCAAAGCGCCTTGTTGCTCCCAAGGTTGAATCTCGTTTTCCCGTACAAAATGATTATCGTTTCGCTGTACCTGCACATCATGAATATCGCGATGGCCGAGATCAGGAGCCAAAAATTTTTGTCCAACTGTTTGATGCTTTTGAATGAGAAGTTGTTGCTATTTTTGTTTTTCTCTTCAACAGCACCGTTCCCAACCATCTCAGGAGCCGCCTTCGTCGAAGCTGATGTTTGTGTGCTGGAATGCGTGTTGCATATTTTGAAAAGGATTATAAACAGCGCAACCGCCGCCGGGACACCCGCCGCCACAAACACCGCCCTAAAATCATCCTGCCGGTATTTCAGAAGAGCGATCGCGAAGAACGCCCCGGCCACTGAGCCAAATGTTCCCAAGGCCTGGCGAACACTGAAGCAGAGGCCCCTCCGGTGTTTCGGCGAGCAGTCCCCAACGATAGCATCGCGCGGGGTCGACTGAACACCGTTTCCGAGCCTGTCCATCACTTTAGCCAGAATTGCGGCGAAATGTGCGGCGCTCATGGCAACGATGACGCGGGACAGCGTGATTAAAAGGGTGCCGAAAGCGAAAACCGCACGTTTGTTCGTTAGGTGATCGCTGACTACGCCTGATATTACTTTGAATAGGTAGCACGCTCCTTCGACCACGCCATCTATAATGCCGATGTCTTTAACGGAGAAGTTGATGCTGTCTAGGAAAAGAGCGAAGACGCTGAAGAACATGGCGGACGAGCAAGTGATAAGTAAAGAGGCTATACTTACCAACCAAACCGTAATTGGGACATCATTCAGTCTTTTGAACACTGCAGCCACATACCTTCCACCGAAGTCAGATTTTAGTACGGCGGATTCGGAAAAACAAGTTGTAAGAACCTATTGGTGTGGTTAATATGCCGCAAGTATGTGAGTCCAGTTGCCGAAAGTTTAATGACACATCCTCTAAGATTCTGCGTTGTGGGCGCGAAGGGACGCATGGGGACCGTTTTGTGTGAGGAATTGCGGAAACACAGCGATTGCGTGTTGGCGGGCGGCGTTGTTGAGCGCGCTGACGACTGCTGCCATCATACCTCTGCGGCGAGTTGTAGTTGTGCGGGGACATTTGGCGGCCAGGACAGTCATGAACCGGTGCTTTCGAACAATATCAACGACATTGCCGCTAAAAGTGATGTTATCGTAGATTTTTCAACCAAAACATCAACCCCCAACGTCATATCAACCGCAGAGGCTCTCGAGAAGCCCCTTGTTTGCGGTGTGACTGGGCTAACCCTAGAAACGCACGAACTCATGCGCAACGCAGCGAAAAACATCCCGATCTTTTATTCTGAAAATTTCAGCGTTGGTATTTCGGCCGTTGGCGAGATTCTTGAGCGTTTGGCCGTTGCGCTGCGCGATTTCGATGTTGAAATCTCCGAGATGCACCACTCAAAGAAAAAAGACGCCCCATCCGGGACTGCCCTCAAGTTCGGGCGCATAATAGCTTCTGCAAGGGAACAACCAGAGAGCGTGTTTTGTCTGGCGAGGAGCGGTGATATTGGGGAACGTCCGGCCGAGCAAATAGGGTTTTCAGTTGTGCGCGGCGGCGGAGTTTACGGAACGCACACAATTCACTTTCTTGGGAAAGACGAGACGGTCTCCATAACCCACCAAGGGATGTCGCGTAGTGTTTTTGCTGAGGGAGCCATCAGGGCCGCACGGGTATTGATTGGCGCGCAGCCCGGACTATACAAGAACATACGCGAACTCAGCCATAAAAAGTTTGTGGGGTAGTCGAGTCGACACCCCAACAAAGTCTGCAACTCCGCCAAGACCCAGAAGCTTCGGCAGAAACAGTACGGTTACACAGCCTTGTATACGTGAGCTATCAACTCAATAACAGTTCCAATCGCATTACGAAGATCACTAATCCTATCAGCAATTGATTCAAACCCCGGTGCTGGCTTAAAGATCTTCTCCCCATCATGCCTCGTTTCTGCAACAACGGCCTCCCATAAAAGATGCATGTACGTCTCATTAGGGCAAAGTGCCGCAGCATTTGCCGCCTTCTCTCTGATTGCCTCAATTGCAGTCTTGCATGCCTCACGTTGTGGAAGCAGGGAATCAGGGAAAACACAATTGGCTGAGTCAATAGTTCTCTCATAATTCGAATACACCGCCAGATCGTCATAAGGAAAGAACTCTGCAATCCGGGCATCATAGGAAAATGTGTAGTAAATAAACTCATAACACCTGTCTAGCACTTCCTGGTAAGACTGGCCCGGTTGAATAGTTGCAACGTTCGATAGTTGCTGCATTATCTCCCCCCAATCTCTATCCCGGTAGAGTACATTGTCGAAAAACTGGACTTTTACGTATCCTTCGTCTTCTTCTATTGTAGATTCTTCCGTCTTCCACATGATTCCGTTATATTTATCATTAAACTCCCTTACCGCATGGTTATAGCTACGAATAGCGGCGTCAAAAGCAAAAAAAGGAGCAAGGCGATTGAAGAAACACTCGCAGCCAATCGAGTTTCTTGTTATGGCTTCTAAATAGCGCATTGTAATAAGTGTAGAATCGTCGCCAGGGGGCGGTAATACCATCGGCACAGAAAAACTTGACACACTAAGAGAGCTTCCCAACCAAAACGCTAAAACTTTTCCTATACGACTATAACAACTCATAATCATTCTTCCTTTGCTGAATTAATATACTCAGCTATAGTAGTATAAAAAAGATTAATGGTGCGTTAATGCTTTGATATTTTCTATGTTTAATGGTATATATACTTAGCCACGGAAAAGGTTTGGCTGTGGAATCAGTGATGGACGCGAGCGCATATGGCAGGGTTTTCCTCCAGAAATAAATTAAAAAGCGGAGTGTCCTACACGCACATTAGTTTCGAACCGGATTCAACGCAGAAAAGACCAATTTAAATCAATGGACCTCTTTCGAAACCTTCAAAATCAGAATTTTGGGAAGGAGAAACGGAGCACAGAAGCGGAGCGTGCTTAGGTGTACGTGAGCATTCGAGCACCAGATCGACGTACCCAAAAACTGATTTTGAAGAGTTTGGAAAGAGATCCATTATGTCAGCGGGTTTTAGCTTCTGCGCCTAACCATATCAGGGTTGAACGTTTTAAGGAGCGATGGTGCGAAGTCCACAGCCAGCTCGAATTCACACCCGGCCGCCTCGGAAATCATATCAAAGCCCTCTTTATTAACGAACTCATCATTATATACGATGGCTCCTCCTTCCACTTCAAACTGTCCGTTTCCAATTGCTGACTTCCTTGAACAACTATTCAAAAGATCCAACAATTCCTCACGCACATTAGTCTTATTCCACTCGGTTTCTTCTTTCGTGATTGCGTTACACAAGCAAACTAAACAAATCAACCCAGGATGACACGCAAGCCAGTCATGATATGGCTGATTGCCAGCAGTTTGTGCCTTTGAGTGCTGTGCCAATCTAACGAAGTCCACTATGCAATCAAGCCACATGAAAAACTTTTCTTTGGCCTGCGGGGCGGCCCCAGCTTGCACCAGGTTCCACAACTTTTCGCTAATCTTATACGCTGAAGGAAAGGATCTTGTGAAATCTGTACAGTACGCCCGCAAGTAAAGGGCTCCACTAGTGACAGACTCCCATTCTTCCCGTGTGTACCCGATAAAGGTTTTCGCATCGACGACCCTTTTCCTAACCAAATCCGCGGCGCCCGGCCTGTCCGTACTAAACCCGTCTTCATTCACCACACGTGTCAGAAGACTAAGGGTGTCGCGGGGCAAAGGCGCGCCACTTTTAGCCCTTTCCATACAGCGTATCACGATGGTGGATTCCTTCGCATGCCGCGATACCGCACTTTGAAGCGTGTCATTTTCGGCCAGTGCCTTGGTGAACCACAGGGCGAGCGAGTTTTCTGTGGGGTGCTGCGCGTTATAGCCGGCCGCCCTGGCAAGGGTTAGCAGCTTCTCTAAGCTAGAGCCGGACTGGATCCTGTCTTCAGAATATGCCATGCCTGGTTCCGCTGCCGGTTGACCAGCGCGCGGACTGGCAGCCACCATCTCCACGCCTTGCTCCGCTGCCGGTTGACCAGCGCGCGGACTGGCTCCAGCTAGCGCCACACGGGCCCCCTCCGGCACCGGCCGCAGATCAAAAACCTCTCCTTTCGTTATTTGCCGAACAGGAGGCGCTTTCGGCTCTGGTTGCGCCGCCAGTGGTGCGCCATTGACACTTGTCGAGGGGTGCCTGGCAAGATTCGTATTCTCTAGACCTATATTGCGCATTACTACTGGTCGTGGTTTAAGCGCCCTCATAGCTTCAGCGTCGTATAAAGAACAAACAGTAATTCCAAATGCGGAACTGACAACTTGCAACATTAAAACCTTCGACATACTAACCTCAAATGAAGAACAAATAACCGAATGCACCATACCACTTCTCGAGAAAGACAACTTATTTTTCTTATTTTTATGATCAACGATAAAGAGGATTGAGGCACAACATAATCTACCTGTTAAACCCTTTCCAGAAGGGCTAAGTTGATGAGTAAAACTAGATGTATCGATGCAAGTAATTTAATGGTTAAGCAGCAATAACACAAAAGCTTTTTTCTGGTAACACTCTGACCCTGATGTGATTTTAGTAAATGCGAGTTTGTCACTCCTATGCCAACTTGAGCGGCACACGTGTTCCACGCCTGCGCTACTGCTTCCAATCCTTTATAACTTTTTCATTTGCAATATAAGAAAAATAAAAGAGTTGTTTTTAGCAAGAAGACAGTATAGTATTAACAAGTGAAATCCGTTTTTTATTTGAGCCCAATATGAAAAAAAAGATTTTAATGTTGCAAGTTGTCAGTTCCGCATTTGGAATTACTGTTTGTTCTTTATACGACGCTGAAGCTATGAGGGCGCTTAAACCACGACCAGTAGTAATGCGCAATATAGATCCAGAGAATACGAATCTTGCCAGGCCCCCCTCGACAAGTGTCAATGGCGCACCACTGGCGGCGCAATCTGGTCCGGGTACGCAGCAAAATAGGCCGGGTGATATTGCATCGAACCGGGGTGGGGCGCAAATTGGTCCGGGTTCTAGGCCGCAAAGTAATCAGTCAACGTCTGGGCAATGCCCGCTATCACAGGTGTCGCCAAGTAGTCAGCCTCCACAGATAGGTGGGCAAAGGCCACCAGCATCGCCACCCACATCGTCTAGGGTGGAACAGATCCAGTCATCATTAACATCGCCAAAAGGTCCATCGCCAAAAGGTCCATCGGCACAAGGTCCATCGGCACAAGGTCCATCGCCACAAGGTGCCGCCACTCAGTCTCATGTAACGTTTTCAGACTCGGAATCATCTGATAGTAGTGAAGCATTTGAAGCACAATACTCTGACCTGATGAAAATCGCCGAAGCAAATGGTTTTGATAGATCAAACGGGGCTCTTGATGTTTGGCTGGCTGACAGAATATTGGAGAACGATATTCTTAAAGGTGCAATAGTGCGATGCACTGGAAAAGCTGATATCGTTTTGACGGTTATGACCAGGGCAATGACTAGACAACGACCATATCTAACAAGTGATAGTTTGAATGTTCTGAACGAGTTAGCTATGAATCGGACGCAGGAGTTTAGTGACGCGTTGAACCGTAGACTACTTCCTTCTAGCATCCCCGACCGATGTATAGAAGATTTTTTTGGATGTGATGTCTCCAACGCGTCTGACGGACAGTTCACGGGAATCTTATACTCTTATGGCCCTGCTTTCTTACAGGCATACAGTCCAGAAATCGTCCTTGCGGATGGTAGAGCAGCAGCGCTTGTTTCGAAGTTGATGGAATGTCTAGAGGCTCGTTATCAAGGATGGAAAAAAGACGGATCCGTTAAGAAAAAGTTTGGAGAAGGGTATTGTCTTATACTTAATGCTATAGTTGAGTTTGTAAGACTAGCGCGGGGGGCAAACAAAGCAGCGAACATTGACTGGGTCGTAGCGCATCCAGGCCTAGCACCTTTAGTTTACTTGTGTAATGAAACCGGACAAGGACCGGCGCTGTTAGGCTTCTTGAAGGCTCATTTCAACTGGCCGTATGGTGGTTGGGCGACGTTTGGAAATGGAGGAGGATGCTTTAACAATGTAAATGGGGTACTTGTATACAATGGTAATTACGTTAATGCTAAGGATTATGAGAATTTTGTCGATGGCAGGAATATTACTTTTAAGTTGAGTGACAAACACATTAATAGAACCGGGAAGAACCAAGTCCTTGACACCGCAATCTTTAACAGTATTGATCCTAGTATAATAGAGAGGCTGCCGCAAGTTACGGCCAAGTAGTGTGTTGCAAGCTGCGATTGACGGCTGGGATAGAAGGTTAGCGAGTTCGTCGGATCGGGCTGCTGGCGAAGTCACAGGCTTTGCTGGAGCACCGATTCGACCAGCCTGTAAACTTTTAGCTGTATACCCAGTCATCGAAAGTTTGCGAGCAGGAGACACGTCGCGCAGAAGCACAGCGTACTTATGGTACGTGAGCATTCGCGCAACACCGGGCTCCCAACAAAGCCGTAGATTTTGTTGGGGCTCCGTTCGACGAACTTGCAATCTTTTGATGACTGGGTATATACATTTCGAACATGAAAACCAGGATTTTTTCGACTCGTAGACCGCGATTCACCTAGAAAAAATTCCTGAGAGTCATGTGAGATGAGTATATACACTAGATCTGTTGCAGAAGGAAGTATTCAACAGGCCTTTCTGTGGACCTCTTTCCAAACTCTTCAAAATCAGTTTTTGGGTACGTCGATCCGGTTCGAAACTCACGTACATCTAAGTACGCTCCGCTTCTGTGCTCCGTGTCTCCTTCCAAAAATTCTGATTTTAAATGTTTCGAAAGAGGTCCTGTGTTTAGGTAGGTGTTTGGGTAGGTGTTTGGGTAGGTGTTTAGGTAGGTGTTTAGGTAGGTGTTTAGGCGTGTTGAGTTCGCTCAAAAAGTTCTAGTTCTTTTGCCAAAAACACAAAGTCTTGCACTGAGAGTTCCTCGGCCCTGCAGGAGCTGTTTTTCCCGATTTCGCCCAAAATATCGTCAAGGTTGTCGCGGAAAAAGCGTTGCAGGGAGTGCTTTATGATTTTTCTGCGATTTTGGAAAGCTGCGGACAATATTTTCAGTAGAATCTGAACAACTGCATCTCGCTCATCAGACCTATTGCCTTCTGGCAAAAATGTGTTGTGCGGGGTGAGTTTGAGCAGGCAAGAGTGCACTTTCGGCGCGGGAGTGAAGGCGCCTGGGGCTAAAGTCATCACTTTTTCACACGACACGAGGCTCTGAGCCAGAACGGAGAGCTTCCCATACTGCTTAGACCGCGGTTTGGCCATAATCCTATCGGCAACCTCTTTTTGAAACATCAAAACCATAACTTCAACATCGCGCAGATCTAACAGAAGATTCATGAAAATTCGCGTTCCGACATTGTATGGTAGGTTTGACACTATTTTGATCTTTCTCTCATTATACTCGTCCCGGATGCAATCTAATCTAAATGAAGGGGCATCTCCCTCAAGCACACTCAGGCGCAAAAAGTTTGCGGATCCATCCTCTTTCGCGGAGCCAGCCTCTGAAGATTTTGCAGGAAAGTCGGCCTCCTCCACCGCGACTTGCAACTCGCGTAAAGCGCACACACAGGCTCGGTCTTTTTCAATAGCAATAAGATGAAATGGATTTTGCTTTAAAATCTCGCGAGTAAGACAGCCCGGGCCTGCCCCAATTTCCAACACCACGTTCTGAGATAAATCCCCGGCGCTAGCAACAATATTATGCAATATTTCCGGATTTAATATGAAATTCTGTCCTAAAGACTTAGAGAATTTTGAATTCCGCAGGAGCGCAAATTTCTTTATAACATCGGTTAATGAAGGAATGCTGGGAACCGAGCTTAAGTCTTTCTCGCTATTCCTTCGCCCGCTCAACGTAGCTCCCGTCCGCAGTGTTAACGACGATCCGCATCCCGGAATCTATATGCTGTGGCACCATCACGCGCACTCCATTTTCCAGAAACGCCGGCTTATACGACGAGCTCGCGGTCTGCCCCTTAACCACCGGATCCGCGCTTTCGATCGTCATAATAACGGTCTGCGGCAGGCTCGCGCTGATAATTTTCCCCTCATAGAAAGACAGGTTGACGATCATTCCGTCTTGCAAAAACGCCACAGAACTACCCAAGACGTCGCAGTCGATGCTCACCTGCTCGAATGTGTCCTGGTCCATGAAAACAAGCTGTTCTGCGTCTTTATAGAGGAATTGGAAGGGCTTTTCCTCGAGAAACACGCGCTCAACAACATCGGCCGAGCGCAGCCTTTCGTTATATTTCGTTCCGTCAGTGACGCATTTCAGCTCAGTTTGTATGTAGGCCCCGCCTTTGCCGGGCTGCACGTGCATCGTATACGTCACAACGCAGAGCTTCCCTTGGTACTCTACTACGTTCCCGACTTTCATTTCATTGGCGCCGATTTTCATAGCCCTCTCCTGACTCAGACACAAAAAGTTTGTTGGTTCGTCTCTTCGATGCTCGGTCTGAGCAGTACGTAGAGTACAGCTCGGCGCCTGCGCTTCGAGGCTCCTGCCACCAATTCTTTCGGTGACTGAGCCATGCATGTAGTCACAAAAAGTTTGTTGGTTCGTTTAAAAATGGACGGTTCACCGTCACAACGCTCGCTCATGTATTGCGTAGCGGAGGAGGGATTTGAACCCCCGACACACGGATTATGATTCCGTTGCTCTAACCAGCTGAGCTACTCCGCCATACATGCTCCAGTGTAATAAAAAGCTATAAACAAGTCAAATTCCCGCCCTCGCCAAAAGTTGCAGTGTCGCCATTCGACGAACATACTATCACAAAAAGAATTGGGAGCAGGAGCCTCGGAGCGCAGAAGCACGGCGTACTTTAGGTACGTGAGCATTCGAGCATCGCGGCAACGAACTCAAAAACTTTTTGTGACAGGGTATCAACTTGCGATCTGTTCGCGCTCCTTTTCCATTGTCGCAAGTTCCCGCTTAACATACTCCTGTATACACTTGTTAAGCTTGTCCAGCAGCCCATCAAAAGAGTGGTTCGCACCGCTGATGGTGTCATAGCAAATGTTTAGCCCCCTTTGTGCGCGGATTTTCGCCACTAAATTCTCCACAGCCGCCTGCGAAACCGTTTTGTCTTGTTCACCGTAGATAATCTGCCCAGAAACCGGGCACGGCGCCAAAAAATTGAAATCAAACGTATCTATTTGCGGATTAACTATAACGAACCTCTCGAATTCAGGGCGCCGCATCAGCAGCTGCATAGCGATCCATGCCCCAAACGAAAACCCTGCCACCCACAAACTATTCGTGAGGTATTGGGACGACTGCAGCCAGTCTAGCGCGGCGGCGGCGTCGTTGAGCTCTCCTTCACCGTCGCCAAACACCCCTTCCGAGCGGCCAACCCCGCGGAAATTAAAGCGGAGCGTCCCGAAGCCCTGCTCGTGGAACGCCTTGCTCATGCATTGCACCACGTCGTTGTCCATTCTGCCGCCCTTCAACGGGTGGGGGTGTAGAATGGTCACGACCGGGAGGGCGGAATTGCTTGGAGGCAGGTACCTGGCTTCGAGGCGGCCGTCCGGTCCATTAATAAAGATGTCAACCATATTTGTATAATGCCCAATACTATAGCCAATCACAGCTGAACTGTGGATTCGTCGATCCGGTGCTCGGCTTGAGCGGTACGTTTGAGTCCGGCTCGGCGGCTGCGCTCCGTGTCTCCTGCCCACAATTCACTTGTGATTGGCTACAGTGCACTGTCCATGTAAAGGTTCTAGCATACAAGTGTAATGATGACAACTGTGGTTTTATCGAAATTTTTCTTGTAATTGCTTAAAAAGCAATGGGATATTTTAATATTTGAACCTCTTCTTCCTGTATACGTACAATGACAATGCAAAGAAAATAAAACAGAGTTTATTTTCGATGTTTCTGCTTCTATTTCATATTCAGCCAATTAAGGAGAAAAAAATGAAATTTCTAAACCATAAAATGCAATTAAGATCCTTTGATTCCGGCGTTTTCGAAGGATACGCCAGTGTTTTCGGAAACGTCGACTTCCAAAAACAAATTGTTTCCAAAGGCGCCTTTGCCCGCTCTCTCGAGCGCTTCGCCATTCAAGGTGATCTGCCGAAGATGCTGTGGCAGCACGATTTCAGGCTTCCGATAGGAGTTTGGGAGGAAATTCGCGAGGATGACTACGGCTTGTTTGTTAGGGGAAGGCTGCTGCTTGATGTGCAAAAAGGAAGCGATGCGCACGCGCTACTCAAGGCAAAGGCCGTTGAGGGGCTGTCGATCGGCTTCCAAACAAAGCGCGCACACAAAGACAACGGTTTGCTCGTCCTTGACGAGGTCGATTTATTCGAAATCTCGTTGGTGACGTTTATGGCCAATCCGTCCGCGAAAGTCACGTCGTGCAAAGAGCGTTTCGTGGGGAATTGCGAGGATTGCTCTGACTGCGAGTGCTTTGGGCAAGGTGGAGGCCTCCCATACGACGAATCTCGCCCGGCCTCTTGCTTCAGAACTCACCATTTGGTGCAGCGTTTGCAGCGCTTGTGTCAGTTGGTTAATGGGGAGGATGCTTTGTCCCAAGCCCAAGGCGTATTGCAGGCTATATGATGGAGGTCGACATGCCAGTTCAGCCGGAGGCGACCAGTGAGGCAGAGTTTTTCGAGCGCTTTGATAAGGCTGTTGACGAGCTAGAAGAGTCTTGGAAGCTACGAAAAGTTTTAGGGGAAGTAAATTTTTATTCGCGTAATGGCGCGCAAAAAGGAGGGTTTATGAACAATTCATCAACATTTAACGACTGCGATTCTGTTTCAAGCAGGCACAATTTTTCTGCAGTTAGGCAGTACGACGACCTAGAAACAAAGGCTTTTTTACAATACATAGCGAGCGGCGACTGTCTGAATTCCGCTGGCTACGAACACTTTGGGAGCGCGGAGGCGGCGCAGGGCTGCTCGCGTTCTGGCGGCTTTTCTGATTTCTCGCACTGTTCAAGCGCGCTTTCCACGAGTTCGCAGCCGTCATTGTGCAGAGGCATTGCGGCGTTCGACACGAAGAGCCACCTGCTCAGCCGGGATGACAGCGGCGGGTACAAAATTCCGCATCATTCGCTCGGCATTCTTGATCAACAGATGAAGGTGTTGTGCCCGCTGCGTTCTCTGGCAAAAGTCAGCCGCATCCGCGGGAATGCACTGAACCTGCTTCTTGATAAGAATGCAGCGGACGCCGGCTGGGGGATTAGTTTTGAGACGGCTCCTGGCGACGGCGGCACGCAGGATCTGACGCAATTGCAGATCCCTGTGCACAGAATGTATGCCAGGCCGCGCACGACTCAAAAGATATTGGATGATGTTGGAGAAGGGCTCGAGGAATGGATTCTGACGAAAATTTCGCAAAAGATGGCCGCCCTTGAAAACCACGCGTTCCTTTTTGGTGATGGGCAAAACAAGCCAAAGGGAATACTGGCACACCAGTTGGCAGACCAAGGGTGCGCGGAGTGGGGGAGGCTGGAGTGCGTTGAGCAAATCTCCGACAAAGACGAGATCAGCCGGGCGGCTTTGCTTGATCTTGTTGGCCTGCTGAAGTCGGAGTTTTTGCCGAACGCGTCTTGGTTGATGTCGAGGAGTGCGCTGATTTCTATTCAAAATATTCAGGATGGGCAGGGGAGGTTTTTGTGGCAGCAATCGCTGACAAGCGGGGCGCCTTCGTCTTTGCTGGGCTTCCCTGTTTTTGTGAGCGATGACATGCCGCAGTTAAATGGAGGATTTTGCTTACCTGTTTTGTTTGGAGATTTTAAGGCGGCGTATCAAATTGTGGACCGCGGGGACGTCAGTGTGCTGCGCGATCCGTACTCTGCGAAGCCTTTTGTGGAGTTTTTTGTGACGAAGCGAGTTGGGGGCGATGTGGTGAATTTTGACGCGCTGAAGGTCTTGAAGCTCTGTACGGCACAATAGGATAGCAAGCGCGACAGGAATTCATAGGACCTCTTTCGAAACCTTCAAAATCAGTTTTTGGGTATGTCGATCCGGTGCTCGAATGCTCACGTACGTCTAAGTACGCTCCGCTTCTGTGCTCCGTGTCTCCTTCCCAAAATTCTGATTTTGAAGGTTTCGAAAGAGGTCCATAGTTCCTGCCGAAACGTCGGATTCCCATCAAAATCGCAGACCTTGTTTATGTCAACGGGTTCTCAGTCACAAAAAGAATTGAGAGCAGGAGCCTCGAAGCGCAGAAGCGCAGCGTACTGTGGTACGTGAGCATTCGAGCATCGCGGCGACGAACTCGCAAACTTTTTGTGACTGAGTACATATGTATTTTTACACTCGTATGATATACAATCCCCTTAGGATGGTTTGTTAATAATTTAGTAATTCAAATGCAATCTACACAAAAAAACACAAAAAATGGGGGATGGGGCGGATTTTTTACGGCAATCGCAACCGTGCTGTGCATCCACATTTTTCTTTTTCAGCCATACAAAATCCCGTCGGGCTCCATGAAGCCAACGTTGCTGGTTGGCGATTTTATTTTCGTCAGCAAATTTTCATATGGCTTCTCGAGATATTCTTTGTTTTTTCAACCAAAGTTCATCAAAGGACACCTCAAAATAGCGGAGCCTAAGCGCGGCGATGTGGCTGTTTTTTTTCACAGATTTTACGAAGGGGAGGATCCAAGCTTCTACGACCACGGGAACTCTGGGTTTTCTTTCGCTAAATTAATAAAAACAATACAAGACATCCTTCAGGTTCCATCAGAAGGAGTGAATTACGTCAAGCGCGTTATAGGGCTCCCTGGGGATAGAATACAGATGAAGGAAGGGAAGCTGTTCATTAACGGGGAAGAGGTGCCGCTAACGTATGTTGACGAATACATAGAGGACGAGAAACATTTGAGAGTGGCGAAGAGGTATATTGAAAAGCTTCCTGGCGGGGTTGAGCACTATATCTTAAAGCTCATGGACTTTGGCGCAGGCCACCTTGATGATACGGAGGAGTTTGTTGTTCCTGAGGGCCACTGTTTCATGATGGGAGATAATAGGGACAACTCCTGCGATAGCCGAGAACCTGAGAAAGTTGGCATGATTCCGCATGTGATGTTTATTGGGAAGCCGCAGTTCATATTCTTTTCAACAACGGCAAAATGGTACGAGGTGCATCATTGGTTGTTTGCGCGTTATGGGCGCTTTTTCCAGCGGATTAGGTAGGATTCTTTCGAGTCGACGTTATAACACAGTCATCGAAAGAATTGTGGGCAGGAGCATTGAAGCACAGGCGCAGAGCTGCTTAAATGTACTGCCCAAGCCGAGTAGCACCGGGCTCCCGGCAAAGTCACAGACTTTGTTGGGGCGCCGCGCGACGAACTCGCAAACTTTCGGTGGCTGGTTATATACTCATCTCCCATGACTCTCAGGTGTTTTCCACAGATGGATTGCGGCATCCGAGTTGAGGGAAATCCGGGTTTTCAGGTTTGAACCCTAACTCCGCCTAGAATTACCCCATTTTTGAAAAAAACTAGTCAGAAAGTGGCATATTTCTTCGTTTTAGTTCTTGATTTTTGTCCTAAAATAGACTACCTAATTAGGTAATAGGA
>JAIRNW010000005.1 GCA_031257795.1 Holosporales bacterium
CAGTTTTTGGGTACGTCGATCCGGTGCTCGAATGCTCACGTACATCTAAGTACGCTCCGCTTCTGTGCTCCGTGTCTCCTTCCCAAAATTCTGATTTTGAAGGTTTCGAAAGAGGTCCATTGTTAATTATCACCGGAACTTATAAATGTCTGGCTCACTGCTTCAAATTCTTTTTGTGACTGAATGGAAATCGCGTAAGGCTGGAGGGGGTCCAGCCTCGTTGGCGCTCTATTTGGCAAAGCGTCAACTAACGCAATGATATATAGAAATAATTTAAAAGGCATTAAACACTTAATGTATTCTTTGTTTTATTTTTTATGTAAAGTAATATATGCATGCGGTGGGTAAAAGATTTGCATAGCATGAGCTCTGTGTGTATCCCCAGCTTCCAAAAGTTTGCGAGTTCGCCGATCCGGGGCCCCAACAAAGTCTACGACTTTGGCGGGAACACGACGCTGCTCGGGTGCTAACGCGCGTTAAGTACGCTGCGTGTCTGCGCTTCGAGGTTTCTGTTGGTGACTGAGACGCGTAATCTTCACTAAAATCTTGTTTCTGTTGCTGGCGAACTGTAGAATTCCGCTTGTAGAGGTTCATTACAAGGAGTTGTTATGGCGAGAGTTACTGTTGAAGACTGTATAGATAAGATTCCCAATCGTTTCGAGTTGGTTTTGTTGGCGGCTCAGAGAACGCGCGAGCTCTTCGCCGGCGCGCTGCCCACCGTCTCGCGCGACAATGACAAAAATCCAGTTATTGCGCTGCGTGAGATAGCGGAGGAGGCCGTTCCCGTTGATACGTTGAAGGCCCGCTTCATAAATGCTCTGAAGCACAATGCCTACGGATTCGGCGAGGGAAAGGAGCACTACGACGACGTGCAGCAAGCGATTGGAGACGAAAAGACGTCTCGCCTGGAAGTTGACGAGAATATTGAAGAGGTCAAGAAGTTGGAGGCGCAGGCTGTATCAGAAGACGTGGAAGCGGTTGACGACTTCGACGAAGGTGAGGGTGATGAGTTGGATGGTGCGTTTTCGTAGCGTATTCCCAACTATAAAAAAAATTGGAGGCAGGAGGTACGTAGCGCGGGGCGGAGCTGTGCTCGACGTACTGCTCAAGTCGAACATCGAAGCGACGAACTCGCAAACTTTTTGTGGCTGAGTATGTCTGGAAAATTCGGAACAGATTTCTTATTTGTCGAGTGTCCGAGGTGTGCTGTGCGGCTGTGCGTTGCGCGAAAGGCCTTGCCGCAGCTCACCTCCCACAAAGATACGGGGGCAAGCGGCTGGCTGTTCTGCTGTGGGCAATGTACCCATAAGTGGTGGCATGCGGAAGAGCCGCCAGAGGCTGAGTTGGCGGGAAGTGGGGTGGACGTGGACGAGCCTGCTCCGTCCGAACCAGAGAGCCCGACTGGCACTGGTGGCGGCGCCCTTGATGAAATAAAAAGACTACTAACTGAATTTGCCGAAGAACATCCTGATGCTAATGATGCGAATAAGCGAGAGGTGTACGAAGCGGTAGGTTGTGCGGGGGCGCAAAAAGGGCCTGTGTTTGTGGAAAGTCCAGAGTCACAAGCCGCAAAATCTCCGCCTCTCCCCGAGCGAACGCCGGCAGTTGGTTCGTCAAAAAAACCAAAAGATCGCAAGCAACGTTGGCTTAACAAGGAAGGGAAGGTTGGGTCGGCGTTTTTCCCAAAAAAGAATGTCAGGAGGACCGGCGATAAGTCTTGGAAACCAACGTCGTCGCCGATATCAGCGGATGCGGATCGTCAGTACTCATATAAGAGGATTTCTACAAAGGAGATGCTGACGAAGGATCGTCCCGCTACTCCGGCGGAACCAATCCCACAGCAGACGGGCTTTTCCCCAAAGGAAAGTCAGGTGGAAGGGCAGGGCGTTACAAAAAAGAATAGTCTGTTGAAGCCATTCCGTCCCGTAACGCTGAAACCTGCGGAAAAACTGAGGTCAGAGGCACAAATTGTGCCAGATTTCAGTAGTCTCAAAAAAGAAGGAGCGTTGCCAACAGAAAGAACGCGAAAGATGCACACTGTTGTGAAAACGGCTGTTCATTCTGGTTTGCTTCGGCGGGTCTTTAGCAAAAAAATAAAAGAATCCACAGATGCGGAAGCGGAGCCGGATCATTATGAAAACAGTTCCAATACTTTTGGGGCATTTCTGAGCAAACTCCCTGAGTCTGATCCTGAGCCAACGCCTTTAACCACGGAAGAGCGGTGCATCTCAAACACAGAAGAGGAGTGGGTAGATGAAAAGACGGTGAAAATTCCAACGGATGTGAAAACGGCGGTTCGCCTTGGTTTGCTGCACCGCGCCTTTAGCAAGAAAACGAAAAAACCGGCAGATAGCGGTAAGCCACACGAAAAAAGATCTGATAAGACTGTTGACGTGCTGCTAAGAGAGCCTCCAAAGCTCACGTTTAGGCCGGCTTTTCTAATGAAAAGAAGATCGTATATCGCTATTCAAAATTCCGGAAGCGTTGAGCTGCTGGATTTCTCTGGATTGGAAGACTCAACCCACGATGGCGGCGTTTCTCCTCATAGATTCAATGTGGGGGTGACCGCGGGGAACTGGCAAAATGTGGGGGTTGCTGATAATTGGCAGGTAGGCTCGGGGGAGCGGTCTCCGTGGTCACATGATGTTCCAGATTCTTGGCCGCTCATTGAACAGCAGGAGTGGAGGGGGCTTGCCGCCGAGGAGAATGCCGCAGATGAAAAAAATATTCGAGATGAGGAAGTTGACGCAGGCTCTTTTTTTAACCGTTCAAGTATTCGTAATCAAGACTTCCCTCAACCAGCCAGTTTAAAATTAAGGCGTACCCGTAAAGTAAAGCGAGAACCTCTCGCACATCAGGAAGAGACGCGCCATGAAGGCTGTGGACGCAGAAAAAAGTTTGCTTTTATTTGGCTTGCTGTTTGCCTGTCAACATTGGCGGCGGCCACTTTGACGAATAAATACAAAGACACTGCCATTGATTTATGGAAAACCTCCGCGTACAGCCGGGCTATGTACAGCAAAGCGCCGCTCGATTTTCAAAACGTTATGTATGCCGTTGCTGGATCGAGGATTGTTGTTGTTGGGGAGGTTGTGAATCGAGGGGACGCCTCTTTGCCGATGCCAACTGTGGAGATCTCCGTCACAATCAACGGGATCAGGCAGATGTCGTGGCGCTACTTTCCGAAGCCTAAGAGGATTTTGCCATACGAGCATATCTTTTTTAGGACGGAAAATGACATTTCCTCAGTCGGCACTTTGAATGGCCGTGTCGAGAGCAATGAAGACCTTAGTGAGACCGACAACATTGTCGTGGAGACCTCCTTTTTCTGAAAGCTCGGCTTGGATATTCAGCCACAAGTTGTGACTGTGTTGATCTATGCGACGTTCTTAAGCTGGATCTCCGTCCGTATAGACCTCTGGGTTATTGAGATTCCAACTGTTCCAAAATAAATCACTACGCCAAAAGTCAACAAAACAACGGTGCCCCACACCATCTTGTAGAACATATTTCCCCGCAACTGAATAAACTTGCCGCAAGCGATTCTAATACATGATGAGTGCTTGGTCAAAGCTAGGCGTCGATGTTAAGCAGCGGTTTTCTCAATCCTTATCCTAACGAACTTGTTTATCTGCAGACGCTCTGGAACCCTTATCACTGCGTGCCCGAATTTATCGAAAACTGACGTACAGCCGTCGTTGGACACGCGGATCATCGGGAGTCTAGCCTCGATAACGCGCAGTCTATCGATGGCGTAGTGTTGCTCTTTTATAGAAGACGCGAACCAGCCGTCGTTAAGGATTTGTATGATCAGCTTGGCCTTTCCGTCTTTGTTCGCGCATTTGAAAAACGATTCTGAACAAATCCTTGGAACGAAACATATTCCGCCTGCCGAAACGTTGCGCTCCACGCCAGCGGAGCAATCCACTTTACTTGCCGAATACCTGAAAATCGCCCGCAAGAGCCCGCGCAAAGGCGCATACTCCCCAAAAGGCAGCAAACGCGTTTTGTCGTACACGTCTATGATGCCGTCCTTCGAAAGGATAAACATGCTGTTGCTCCACTCTATGGTCGGCTTGGTTTGCTTTATTCTGTCCGCGCCGAATATCACGATTGTGTTCTCTCCTTGAATACAATTTTGTATCTGCCGGACCTCTTCAGAGTCCGCATAGATCAGCCCTGGAACAACGGTTTCCGGAAGCACTACGAAATCAAGGTAGTTAGTCTTCTCAGAACCATTAGGCCTATCGCGGTCTGAGACTTTTGCAATAGGGCTATTTCCCCCGCTTTGCTCGGCTTCTGGCGCGCTATTGTCCTCTTTCTCCCTCCAAACCTTGTATTGCTTTTGTGCATCCGCTAATGTTGCTAGAACTTCCAGGAAAATCGGAGTTCTTTGGCTCGCCTTTAGTTTGCGGCTTTGCTGTATATTTGGCTGAATTAAAGCTACGTCAATCTCTGAAAATCCAGAGGGCCTTTCCACATCAAATTCATTAAAGGCACGTCCCCCGTTCCAGAGGAGGAACAGAGCGGCACACGTGGCAAAGCTCGTGGTATAAACAGTCCGTAAAAACAAACAGGTTAGGATAAGAAGCCAAACGAATGTTAGGGTATATATATTTGTTAAATTAACGAACTGGGCGATTCTCAGCCCAATCGTGGAATCGTCTAAGCAAAAGAGCGACGGAATCACGTTAAGCGGGAGTTGTGGAAAAAGCTCTGCGCGGAAAAATTCAAAAACAGCTATTAGAAGGCTCAGAGAGACCAAGCGCAGTGTTTTGCTGCGGATCAAGCCAGCGAACAAGCACGGGATGGCGATAAACAGGCCCAGGCCGAGCGAGAGCAGGAGGAGGCACACGGGGAACAGGTATTCCTGGCACGTGAGGCTGAATGCTGGGTACAGGTCGAAGAAGGCTACAACCCAGTATGCAGTGCCGAACGTTAGTCCACAGAGAAGGGCGGTTTTGACGCGGTGGCTAGTGTGAATACACTTTAGTAATCCAAGGAAGGCGAGGGCGCTCAGCAGCAGGCGGACAGTGAAGCCCGCGATGTATGATGTGAAGCAAAAGCCGAAGACGCACCCCAACAAAGAGGCAAACAGAAGCAGGATTTTGCGGGCAGGCTCTCGCGCCGGCACCCTTCTAAAAATATCAATACTCAACGATAGTGTTCTGATAACAAGAAATATCGGCAGAGTAGAGCATTTTTTGAAGAATAAATCAAATTCCGTAACAAAAATTTTGCGAGTGTGCAATTTTAGTTTCGTATACATTCAGGGCCTACGCACGAAAAAATTTAGCCCAAACATCTTTTGATTAACTACAAAGTTTAGTACAGTGTTTTGTTTTTTATATGCAAAAGCACCTTTCCTCTTTTTTCGCGGGCGTTCCTGATCCTCGTTCCCGACGCAATCAAA
>JAIRNW010000006.1 GCA_031257795.1 Holosporales bacterium
TGGCCAATTTCTTCGCCTATTACCCTCCTTTTTTGCGATGCACAAAAAATGTGAGTCATCATTAACTAGCAATATCAAGGCTTTTGGCTGGCTGACGGATAGGTGAGTAGTAACAAAAATTTATTTGTCCATAACCCAGTCCACGAAAGAATTGAGGGCAGGAGACACGTAGCCGGCTCCCATTCAACGAGTTGAATTGGATCCCGAGCGCAGAAGCGTATTATGGCACGTGAGCATTCGAGCAGCGGCTCGACGAACCCGCAAACTTGCGTGGGCTGGGTTATAATGTGCAGAAGCCGAAAGTGAGTGTGTTCCCCAAAACCTCCGTAACCAAACGTTGCTTCTTTTCCTCCAGCAAATGTGCCAAAAATAACGCAACAGACTTCTTAACAGCAGAGATCTCCCCGTTCACATCATTTGAAAACTCTGCTTTCAAAAAATTATCGATGTTCGTCAGCTCTTTTTCCGGAATATCATCACGGCAGCGCACAACAACGCCATCGTCATCAAAGGCAATGCACTCAATGGCTTTGATATTGCTAATAATAGCAAAGAAAAGGCAGACCTTTTTTTGGGCGAGCTCCACTTCATTAGTTGCCATTAGCGCCCCTCCAGAATCGCCATCTTGTGCGGTTGAGCCTGCCTCCGGTTGTCTTGGCTTTTTACGAAAACTATATTCCTTTATCCCATATTTTTTGCAAACGGCCATTATATACTTCATTGCGTGCTTGTGAAAGGCCACGTAGTCCTCAGCAGGTGTCAGCTCTTCCCTGGAAAACAAAATCCTATACAGCGTTGCGTTGCTCATAAAATCATCTCGGCAAAGCTTTAGCGTTTCCAAAGAAGAGCCGAAGGAGGCCTCCTCTTCTTTGCCAATTTCTCCGGCAAACTTAAGGCTTTCTAGCGCATCAATAGCAAAACCCAACACAGTAACCAAAGAAGCTGTGTCGTGATGCATCTTCCGTATTAGCAATCCATAAATGGACAACAGTTCCATCAGCTACAAACCAGTACTCACTAATGATACAAAGAAGACGGAGACGCCCCTCCGGACATATACATCTCCATAATAAACGTAATCAGCTCCGATTGCTCCTTATAAGCCACTGTTTCCAGCAAAGCCTGTTTCTCCTTCCCGTCAAACGGACACACCATCATCAGCATAGTGATCAGGCGCTCGTTTGAAAAATCCCTCAAATCCTTGAAATTCGGAAGAAACATATTCACCTTTTTGCAATACATCTTCAGCGTGTTGAGTAGTCGTCCGCGGTCAACCGGGAAATCCGCCTCTTGCACAATGTCAGCCTCATATTTTTTGTAAGAAACAATGGCTTTGCGATACTGCCCATCGAAATCGAATTCCTTCTCTATTTGAAACCTGCAAATGCCAACAACCGACAGCACAAGACCAACATCCCCCACGTCCTGTATATCCATCAACTTCCCAACGCACCCACACTTAAAAATGGGATCGGATTTTTTCTCAAAAGATTTTTCAGCAGACGCCATGCTGAAAGACTCATCCGACGCCGCACACGGCTTGTTTTCAGTGTTCTCATCATCCGTTTGAACAACGCCAACGATATTACTCGCCTGCAGAATGCTGATCACGGACGCAACGCTCCCCACCTCATTCACAGGAATCTGCAGCTCAGAGCGAGGCAGCAAAATCCCGCCGCGCAACGGAATGATCTGCAACACACTGGGTAGCTCATCCACACTTTTAGTTAGCATTAACCCCATGCCGCCTCCCTAACACGCTTTAGCCAATCACAACTGGACCTCTTTCCAAACTCTTCAAAATCAGTTTTTTGGTACGTCGATCCGGTGCTCGAATGCTCACGTACATCTAAGTACGCTCCGCTTCTATGCTCCGTGTCTCCTTCCCAAAATTCTGATTTTGAAGGTTTCGAAAGAGGCCCACTGAACTGTGGGTTTGTCGATACGGTCACTTGTGATTGGCTATCAATCCCTTGCGCACACTCCATTGCAGCACTCTCGGGCGCTCTCCATTTTTCGCCGAACTCGGCTCCTTGTTTTGTGGGTACATCAAAGACTCCATCCTTCGTTACTGCGCTAACCCTCTCCAATCCTGTTTTCTTTTTCACAGGAATGTCAAGTGCGCGGAGCAATTCGTGCATTTCCTGCCGTGCGGCAACGTGAGAAAGCGTCAGCTGGGTGTCGATTTCCGGGAGGTCGAGCAGAGTCAGCCCGCTGGCGAACAACTCACGGAAAATCACTCTCTCGCAGAACCCGCTTAGCAGACGAAACCCTATCCTTTTTGAGAGGCTTTCCAAAATTTTGCGGGTCTCCTCTTTGTTTTTAGAGAAAATCGGGCTCAACCTGTTTCTCAGAACGATCCAATCTATGCTCCCGCCGAACTTTTTTGCCTTTTCCTTCTTTTGTTCCCAAACCATTTCCGCATAAGTGCTGGGGCGGAGTGTCTCTATCTTTGAAGAATTATCCACGCGCACCAGCATATCAAGATCGATAAAACTATCGTTCAACGGAGTTATGATCGAATCGGCTATGGAGTGGGCGGCCCTTGAGAGGAAGGTGTCGTTCCCGGGGGTGTCGATCACGATGTAATTGAAGGATTGTAGGGAAGAGACGACCTCCATCAACTTCTCCTCGTCCTCTCCTTTGGCTCGCGAAAGGTTATCGGCCTCGCTTTTGAAAATCGCGGTGTGCACAGGCATCGGGATGTCGGGGGTGTTTTTCGTCCGTTCGCGATTGGCTAGGTAACGGCTTAGTGTCCCTTGCCTGGCGTCAATATCTATGCTGGCGACACTGCAGCCCTCCTTGAGGAGAGAGACAACCAGATGCATGGCAATAGTAGACTTGCCCGTTCCCCCTTTTTCATTCCCTAAAATAACAACGTACGGTATCATCTCGTATTTTCACCTTTCGGTTTCGGCTGCGCGACCTCCACAACCCTACATCCCCAAGCCGCTCTTAGAGAGAATATCTCCGAAAAGCACCTCGATCTTTTTTTTTGCATCCCCCATCGCGGCAACAATCAGATCCTCAAGAATCTCCACATTATCCGCCAACAATTCCTTTGCAATCTTTACCGACTTCACGTCCCCTTTGCAATTCATTACAACTGCAACTAGGCCTGTGCCCGCCTCTCCGCGGACCTCTTTGTTTTCCAAGCGCGCTTGCAAATCTTGCATCTGCTCAAAAAGTTCGTTCTTGAACGCCATTTTAACTCAATAAAAAGAAGATACGGAACATATTACAACACTTCCATACCTAGTCACCAGCAGAATTGCAAACAGGAGCCACGTTGCGTTCCAGGCAACGACAGACTTTGTTGCGGCGGTGCGGCGTCGTTCGACGAACCTACGGTTCAGTTGTGGTTGACTACAGCTATGGCAGAAACACTCGCAAGCCATCAAGTGCATCCGTCAACTCAATCTGGCAGGCTAAACGCATACCATCGTCGTTAGATGTCTGAAATATCTCCAAAATATCAGACTCCGCATCGCTCGGCTCTTTGACGTTGCTCGCAGAGGCCGGGTCTAGGCGGACAACGCAGCTCCCGCACACTCCCGCGCCCCCACAAACACCAAAAAGAGGGAGGCCGGTGCGGGCTATTGCGTCCAACAGGGATTCCCCGACGTTGCCTATAATTTCTTTTTCTTCCCCAGTTTTTAAAGTTACAAATATTTTCACAAGTTACCCTCTTACTGTAACCCAGTCGCCGAAAGTTTACAAGCAGGACGTAGCGCAGCGTATTTATTGTTGCGCTAGCATTCGAGCAACTTCGGGGTCCCGGCAAAGTCGCAGACTTTGTTGGGGAGTCAACCCGACGAAGTTTAGGAGTCGACTCGACGAAGTTCGGGAGCCGCCCCGACGAACTCGCAATCTTTCGGTGACTGGGTCTACGTCAAAAACACGGAGGATTCTATCACACAGGCATTCCTCCCATCCAGACATTCTTGCAGGTCTATAAACGCAGGCTTTGACACGTTCCAGAGCCACACCACTTTATGGTACGTGAGCATTCGAGCAACGGCTCGACGAACCAGAAAGCTTTTTGCCTCTTGGAATACCCAGTCACAAAAAGAGTTGCTGGCAGGAGACACGTAGTGCAGAAGCGCAGCGTACTTATGGTACGTGAGCATTCGAGCAACGGCTCGACGAACCAGAAAACTTTTTGTGACTGGGTATACTGGTTTTAATTTGCGCCTTCTTTGAGTCTAACATAGCTCATAACGCGCAAAGCCCCGCGAACGTGGCTGGCTATGTTCTTTACGAGCTCAAGCTCGTCCACAGACCGTGCAATTCCAAATATATACACGACATTATTTACCGTTTTAATGCTATAGTTCAGCGAGCGGATCTTTGTGTTCGCCAATAATTTTGCTTTTACCTGCGACGTGATCCAGGCGTCTTTATGGTAATTAACAATAGGTGCTTTGTCTGATATTTCAATGTCATTATACACGCACTTAGTTCCGGAAACTTTCCAAACAGCCCTCTCGACCTTGGTTTTCATTTCATCGGTAGGAACCGTTCCCGTGAGCAAAACCTCGCTTTCTTGCACATTAACCCCAACCATTGCATGAACCTCCGGGCTGATTTTATATATTGCAGCTTTCACGCGCGTGGATAAAACAGTGTCGGAAACAGTTTCTGAAATCGACTTTTCGCGCATGGCGGCTGAGCCGACGAGCGCGGCACCTCCGCCGACGATCGTGACCGTTGAACAGCGGGAGCACAGCAGAGCAAAAATCAGGCAAAAGGCGACGCACCCAACGGCAGACCACCTGCATACCAATACGCGAAAAGTCTGCTTGTTCTCTCTACAAAAAGTAAATCTACTAAAAATACGGTTCACTGTTGCTCTAAATCATAAGGAGACACGCTCACGTGATGATAACACAATGTGGTTTTTTACACGCAAGCAAAAGAAATTTTGCTATAAGCGGTACGAAGCGAGTTCTGTTCATGTGCGCATTTTATGGGTGTTAGAATTCTGCCTGCAAGCATCGTCAATCAGATCGCTGCGGGAGAAGTTATCGAACGGCCGGCCTCCGTCATCAAGGAGCTCGTCGAAAATTCGATTGACGCCCAGAGCTCCCACATAAAGATCTCCGCGCAAAACGGCGGCGTTACCAACCTGTGCGTTAGCGATGATGGTCTCGGAATGTCCAAAGACGACCTCGAACTGTGTATTCAACAACACGCCACATCCAAATTCACAGGCGAAAACCTGCTGGACATCAGGAGTTTGGGGTTTCGCGGGGAGGCGTTGCCATCCATCTGCTCAATTGCGCGCGTGAAAATCGTGACAAAACAAAAAGATGAGCCGGTAGGGTGGGGGCTCAAGGTCGACGGAGGCAGAGTGCTCGATTTGTCCCCGGAAAAATGCAGCACAGGAACAACCGTCTCTATCACAGACCTCTTCTATACCACTCCAGCTCGTCTGAAATTCATCAAAACCACCGCAACAGAGCTCGCCCACATAATAAACATCGTGAAAACGCTGGCCCTTGCGAATCATTCAATCGAATTCCGCTTCACAAGCCAAAGGAAAGAGCTGGTTTTCCCGGTTGCAAAGTCATTAGGAGACAGGATCGCGGAGGTTATCGGATGCGAGGTTTTTAGCGAGGGAGAGGTGTTTTGCTTCGGCTCAATAGTCGGGCGGCTCGCGCTTGAAGCGGAGGCAGATGTAATGGACCTCTTTCCAAACTCTTCAAAATCAGTTTTTGGGGACGTCGATCCGGTGCTCGAATGCTCACGTACATCTAAGTACGCTCCGCTTCTGTGCTCCGTGTCTCCTTCCCAAAATTCT
>JAIRNW010000042.1 GCA_031257795.1 Holosporales bacterium
TCAGCAGCGGCTTTCTGTCGTCTGAGCCGAAAATCGTCTTAAAAATATAATCCAGCTTTGGATCCAACAGTTCAGTCATTGCACGTATAAAAAAATGCCAACCCACGGATAATTATACACTGTTTGCACGACAGACCGCATAACTTTTCAGAAACTGAACGGCAACTGGAGAAACATCTGCGGGGAACACTTGAGAGTCAGGGGAGGTGAGTACATAGCCTAAAACGATGCGAAGACATCAATCTCTTCTGGCGCGTTGTTTGCGACTATTGGGACGATTTTCCCAACAGTAGAGGTAAACGTAGCGGCGCAAGTAGGCGCCCAATAGGTTATTGTGTTTTCAATTTCCGGAAGTTGTCCTGCATATTCACACAGCAGCCCCTCTACCAAATCGGCACAAAACGTTGGAGCATTGTCGCACATGTTAGTGAGCGGCTTGTTGAAACATGATACCGCATATGCCTCTTCATCAAGGTTTTCCGCTGGCCTAAGTGCGGTAGAGTGTAGTTGAGCCGAAGAATTCTGCGACTGCTTTGTTTCCTCAATTAAGGTTGGCTTTGCAGGAATAATGGCAACTCCTGTGGAGAACATCTCAGGCCACGAAGAGTTTGTCGGCTCGACAATTCGGGAACACAGCAAAGTCTGCACATTTGATGTATACTCATCCCAGCTGAAACTCAGTCCGGAAAATCCAGAATCCAGTAAGGATGAACGACTGTCAAACCCCAACGTTTCAGCCGGGCCCCGTATATATAATGTCTGCTGCTCGGTTTTGGCCAGGACGCTCTGCCTATCTGCTACAATTTTTTCTCCATCAATTCCTTTTATATCTAAATCCCCTGAGACACAAAAAGTGTGCAATTTTTCCGAGTTGACATCCAAATAAAGCTTGCAATTTTGTTGATCACCATAAGTTACCGGGGTTGAGCAGTACGCGTACGCAGCTCCGCGCATGCATAACGTGTCTACTCCCTCAAATTCTTTTTGCGGATGGATCACCAAGTCACAAAAAGAACCTGTCCCCGCAGATTCACTGCACAGACACACAAACGCACCACCAGCGCCGAGCGGCGAATAAGCGAGCTCGCAAACTTCCGGTTGTTCTGCACACTCAGTTGTATAGATAAATGTGTTGGCGTCTGCCTCCATGTCAACAGCGCTACAACCGGCAATCTCTGCCGTTAGTACGTTGCTTGCTGATGGATTATCAAGTAATTTAGCTATAAAAAGAGCTGGCTGAAGGAGATTTGCCGCACATGCGCGTGTATGTTCTTCCATAGTCAAACAGGTGATCGACGAAACCGTAAATTTCTCATTGCTCGAGATATGGTTCCAGAAAGTTTGTGGGGTCGTTGAACAGCGCTCAAACAAAGCCTGCGACTTGGCCGGTATCCCGAAATTGCTCGGTTTGAGCAGTACGTCAAGTACAGCTCGGCGACTACGCGACGTGTCTCCTGCTAACAATTCCTTTTGTGACTGAGTATACAGGCGTGGAGTTGCACGAACGGCCAGCTCAAGCTGGGCGGCTGTTGGATCTAGGTAAAGTTGCGGGCTTTGTTGTTGTCCAAAATCGTCGGTCCAGCAGACTTTTTGCGACTTAGCGCACACAGGATTTTGGTCAGAATATCTCAGCTGAACAAATGAAACTGGCGTCGAGGAAAACGTTTCTGGATTCGTATTTCGTTTTATTACTGAGTCCTCCTTTATTGCCTCACAAATCGTATGCTCCAATGTTTGAGTTGCTAATAAATTGTCGGCTAATGTAACAGCCCTGAAAACATCTGAGCCAACTATACCAATCCCCCGAAAGTTTGTTGGCTCGTCGAGTCGAACCACGACAAAGTCTGCAATTTTGCCTGGTTTCAGCGGTTGCTCGGCTTGAGTAATACATCTAGCACAGCTCTGCCCCCGCACTACGGGGTTCCATCCCAAAATTCTTTCTGAAACTTGGTGTACTGGTGCAGTTTGAAGCACATTTGGCTGCATCTTAAAGGCACAATTAGCGAATGGAAAGTTCGCCCCGTCTCCAAAAAGCTCGCAAAATCCGTGCTTCCACTGAAGAGAAGGAGTCGATTTTAGGCTACAATCAATAGCGCTGCTGTTAATTTTCGTTGCAACTTTATCATAGGCGGTTAGAGCGAGCGCGGTTTTCCCTGCAATGCTCCTATTTGGGACTGGCTCCCAGTCATCACCAGTTTGCTCTTGGTTCCCCACGCCACACAACACATTTCCGCGCTTTTTAGCCTCACTTTCTCTATCGAACAGCTTTTTCCTTATGATTTCTGCCAAATATGGAGGAACAAACACAGCATTGCGCACATCCAACGCCGCGTCATCTGGACTCACAGGATAGTTCTTACTGAAGGCAACCTTGGATACGTTTTTGCCGCGCTGGATTACAAGGTCATCTGTCGACAAAACGCTTTGCCTTTGGTTGGCACTGTACGCCACTGAATCGGTGGATTTCGTCAACACAGAATGAAAATTTAAATCTGTTATTGTAGGCAGCATGATATTGTTCGATATCTTGAGCGGTTCACGTTCTGGGAGAACGACCGAAAACTCTAAATTCGCTGATAAATCTTGCAGTCTTATATCCAGAAGGTTTGCTGGTTTGTCGAGCGACGCTTCAACAAAGCCTGCGACTTTGCCCGGAGTCAGAATCTGATCGGCTTGAGCAGTCAGTTCAGCGCAGCTCTGCACCTGCGCGACGTGTTCCTCAATTCTTTCGATGATTGGTGATATATCCATTTTTATTGGATTATTGTCAGCGCTGATATTGTTTGGAAAGTCAGATGAAGAGCCTCTGTTTTGCACTTCAACAAAAGCAGCCTCTTTATACTCAAAAGGAGATACGGAAACGATTTCATCAGCGTTTGGAACAGCAGTTAAAGATGTCTCGAGTATCACTGCTGGAGCAACTGCGCTGATATCCTCTACGATTTCGACATCGCCTCCACCACTAACTGCGTCTAACCCTTGAGGTGGCTGCACATCGTGCATCATCAGGTTTTGAGAGAGTGATGTACTAGAGACATCTATTGCATCGTCCAACAAGTCACGAAAAGAATCTGTTGGAGTGTCTTCATCGTACAAACACAAACCAGTATCTAGCAACGCCACGCCAAGGTCTGGCAGCGAGTCAACAGGCCCGCCAACTTCCTGTTGCGATGGGAAATCTCCCACGAAAAGGGCAGACGCTTCAGTGGTCGGCGTAAATTCATCATTATCTCTAACAACATCATTCACCTTAGCCAACGGAAATTGCTCCTGTTGGCCAGTTTCAGCAAGAGTCGCCCCCGCGATGTTCTCTGTATCCGACATGACGACGTACGGAACGTCATAAGCCGTTTCCAAAATCGAATGCCACTTCTTCACGAAGTTGTCGAACCCACCTTCATCGGAGATCTCTATATCATATTTCTTTAATCTGTTATTAACATCCGCAACAAATAGTTTAAATTTTGCATCAACAAAACTTTTAATTCTTTCATTAGTTAAAGAAATTTTTATAACAGATCGAGGAATGGATTCCATAAACTCTTTGAAAATCATGCATACAACATGCTCCTTACTAAGCTCCATCGCCCGCCGTTCCTCGCCATCATAAATCACACCCGACGCCCCGCCAACGGTTGCCATTGCCGCGGCACTCACGATTTGCTCGATTCCAGCCGCCTTTGTGAGCAATATGTCGGCGGGGAGCTTATCCGCAAGCAGGAGTAAAGCAGCTTGCGCGTCTTTATTGCCTGTTGTTAGTGTGGTGTTGCACAGTTCGTCTGTGACCGAGGCGAGAGTGGGCTCAACGGTCTGTGGTTTTTTTTTTACAATCCCCAGACGCTCGTTGAGGTAGTGCAGGTGTTCAAGCGTGCTTTTAAAGGTAATTGGCGGATTTTCTTCAGTGATCTGGACATTAGGCAGTGTTTCTTGCTGTTCTTGGATCACAACACTTTCTGTTTCTTGCGCTTTTGGGGCAGGTTCTACTTTTTGGTGAGTTTGAGAAATCTTTTTTATAAGACCGAGGTTTTTAAGAGACATACGTTCATTGACCAGAGAGTCTCCATCAAACACCTCTCTAAAGCGCTGATGATATTCTCTTTGAGGAGCTTCGTCTCCTGGCTGTTCTTGGTGAAATGCCGACAAGGTTTGGCCAGTGACACTAGAGTCATCTTGCTTGTCACCGGCGTGCAACAGCTCTTCTAGGGGGCTGCTATATTGCGGAGCCGCTTCGCACAAACCGTGGCTAATGACTACTCCTAACCACAAAAATAATGGTGATATAGGACATACCCAGCACTCGAAAGTTTGCGGGGTCGTCGAGCGGCGCCACAACAAAGTCTGCGAGCCTTTGCCTGGAGCCCGAAGCTTTGGCAGGAACAGTACGTTTAGTACAGCTCGGCGCCTGCGCGACGTGTCTCCTGCCCTCAATTCTTTCGATGACTGGGTATACTGCTCAGAGCGGGCAGCGAAGCGCTGCACACACAAATCTTTGGTGACTTGTGATGACTCCCTTTTTCGTTGCGCTCTAATTGTCATGGTTTTCACTTCTCTTCCACATATAGAATCATGGTATGGGAGAAATATTGAGAAAAAGTTAAATATCCTAGCCACTGAAAAAATGCGAAAAACACTGGACCTCTTTCGAAACCTTCAAAATCAGAATTTTGGTAAGGAGACACGGAGCGTCGATGAATGCTGGCTGTTTGAGCGTGTTGCGCACGCCTTGCTTGTACGACGACATGGGTACACCATTTGAGGGAGCGTCAAGAAAGGTTTGTAAGGAAAAAGTTTACGATAGCTGAGCAGCAACAAATGATACTGGAACTAAATTTCGCACCATGGTACAAAACACTCAGCTACGGAATGAATTGGTGCATACAATGGCTTTAGAAATTTCATTGATTGAAAGTAACATCGCGGCGTGTCTGACCGTTTTCATGTTGGCGTGCACGGTTGGCTATTTCGTTGTTTGGAACGTAACTCCCTCCTTGCATTCGCCACTGATGGCCGTGACCAATGCAATCTCCAGCATCATCATCGTTGTGGCGATTATGGTGCTGGGGAGCGCTGGGGCATCGCTCGCTTCGGAGATTTGTGCTTTCTTTGCTATCGTGCTTGCATCGGTAAACATATTCGGGGGCTTTGCTGTTACGCAAAGGATGCTGTTTATGTTCAAAAAAAAGGACGCAAAGGGGCGGTGATAAACAAAGCCCGACAGGCGGACAAAAAGGGCTAAGAGCCCGTTGACGTAAGATTTAAATTGAGGATTTTTCAGGAGAAACGGAGCACAGAAGCGGAGTGTACTGGACCTCTTTCGAAACCTTCAAAATCAGAATTTTGGGAAGGAGACACGGAGCACAGAAGCGGAGCGTACTTAGATGTACGTGAGCATTCGAGCACCGGATCGACGTACCCAAAAA
>JAIRNW010000045.1 GCA_031257795.1 Holosporales bacterium
TTTTTGGGTACGTCGATCCGGTGCTCGAATGCTCACGTACATCTAAGTACGCTCCGCTTCTGTGCTCCGTGTCTCCTTCCCAAAATTCTGATTTTGAAGGTTTCGAAAGAGGTCCAATGTCATATTCACCAGAGGCACAGTTCTCTTGCCCGCTATACACTTCATTGAGACGCTCGCAAATCCTCCATAACTTATTTGTATACCTCCACGCCCCGTCTAGCGATTCGGTATTCCAGCAAAAATCCTTATCGTACGGCGTGTCTGACATAATAAACAAACGCAGCGTGTCCGCACCGTACGCGTCAATTATGTGCGTTGGCTCGACCACGTTGTTCTTGGATTTGCTCATTTTCTCAACTCTGCCCGCGGTCACTGGCTCGCCCGTTTTCTCGGACACATATGACCCATCCGGTAACCTTTTCACGTCGTCAGGAAACAGCCAGTTCCCTTTTGAGTCCTTAAAGCTTATGTGGCAAACCATGCCTTGCGTTAAAAGTGACCTGAACGGCTCGCGCGCAATGCCCATTCCAGTCCAGCAGCATCCCTTTTCCGGGCAAGCTGGCGAGCCGGCCGCATGTTCGGTTTCCGAGGTGATGTAGCCGATGTCGTGCAAGGCGAATGAAAAGAAGCGCGCGTATAACAAGTGCAAGACGGCGTGCTCTATTCCGCCTATGTATAGATCGACCGGCAACCAGTGATGTACGGCGGCTTTATTAATTGGCGCCTTATCATCTGGAAAGCCGCAGTATCTTAGAAAATACCACGAAGACTCGAAAAACGTGTCTAGCGTGTCGGTTTCGCGTGTTGCGGGCGCCCCGCATTGCGGACAGCGCACATGCTTCCATTCTTTGTGGAAATCCAAGGGGTTTCCACTTTGATCGAAGGTCACATCGTCAGGCAAAATGACTGGCAGATCCTTCTCTGGAACTGGGACGATCCCGCATTTATCGCAATGAATCATCGGGATTGGGCAGCCCCAGTATCGTTGGCGGGAGACAGTCCAATCACGTAGGCGATACATTGTTTTGCGCTCGCCGAGGTGGTGCTTTTCTGCGAAATCGATTGCCTTTTCACAGGCGTCCAACACGCTGAGGCCATCTAAGAAGGAGGAGCGCACCATCGAACCAGAAAGCTCTAGGTATGGGAGGGAGGATGAGCCGTCGTTTGGATCTATAACTGAAGTTATTTCGAGGCCGTACTTTTGGGCGAAATCGAAATCCCGCTCGTCGTGCGCTGGGCAGCCGAAAACTGCGCCGGTTCCATATTCCATCAACACAAAATTCGCGATGAAGACTTTCACGTGCTTGTCTGGGGCGAACGGATTTTTTACCAAAACGCCTGTGTCGAACCCCATCTTTTCAGCTGTGCTTATGGCGCTTTCGGTTGCTTGTATTTTTTTGCATTCCTCAACAAACGCGGCCACTTTGCTGTCTTTCCCCGCTAAGGAAACGGCCAGCGGGTGTTCTGGGGCGATGGCACAAAAACTGGCTCCGAAGAGGGTTTCTGGGCGGGTTGTGAATACGGCGAGGCCGCGTTCGTTGGAGGGCGCCTCGCCTGCAAACTCGAAGACAATCTCTAGGCCGTAGGCTTTTCCGATCCATTTTTCCTGCATTGTCAGGACTTTTTCGGGCCAGCCGGGGATGCCTTTAGAGATGTCTGCGTGTAGCGAATCTAGGCTTGCGAGGAGTTCGTCTGCGTAGGCGGTTATCCGGAGGCACCAATGAGGGAGCATTTTTTTTACGACGGGGACCCCAGAGCGCCAGCCGCAGCCGTCTATAACTTGCTCGTTTGCTAGGACGGTGTTTTCGACGGGGTCCCAGTTCACTATTGTGTTTCTGCGATACACGAGGCCTTTTTTGAAGAAATCCAAAAAGATTTTTTGCTCTGCGCCGTAATACTCTGCTTTGTGGGTTGCTATTTCGCGCTGCCAGTCGTATGAGAACCCCATGTTAACCAGGGTTTTTTTCATTGCGGCGATGTTGTTGTTCGTCCAAATTTTTGGGTGTGTTCCGTGCTTCATCGCGGCGTTTTCTGCGGGCATGCCGAAGGAGTCCCAGCCCATTGGGTGGAAAACGGAAAAGCCTTGCGCCTTTTTGAACCTCGCGATGACGTCGCCGATTATGTAGTTGCGGAGGTGCCCCATGTGTAGGTTTCCTGAGGGATACGGGAGCATCTCGAGAACGTATAGCTTTTTCGCGGCGTCCTCTATTGGAGGGGTTAGATCGGAATCATTTTCGGTCCAGAAACCGCGCCATTTCTCTTCGACCTTTTTAAAATTATACATGCACCACCACTATGTGAAAACTCGCAACAACACAGGGATACTAACACACCACGGATGCCGAACACTACACTCCGGTTCCTTTTGAAGGATCCTCAATTTAAATCTTATGTTAACGTGTTCTTACTTTGCGGGAGATTTTTTCCTGGCACGTTCCTCGGCAATAAATTTCCTCCAAGCCTTCAGCTTAGTTTCTGAGTTAGATGTGCTTCCTTTCCCAGTAGTAAAGATGCTGCTTATAAGCGTCTTCAACAGAGCTAACAGACTCATCTCCTGAACAACAACATCGATCACCCTCAGATTCTCCGTACAAAGCACGACAACCGAAATGTCAGATTTTTCGTCTGCCCCTCCCTTGGCGCTTATCACGAACTTTTTTATTCTCTGGCTCACTTTTTCTTCTTTTATCGATTGTATCGACACATCTTTGATGAACGGCACGTATGAGCCGATGTGTGTTGTCAAGAAGAATAGCCAGTCCTTATTGATTGCTGCCTTTAAATCCTTAGAAAACCCGGAAAAGGCCTTGCCAAACCCCCTGCTTTTCGCGATATCTGTTGCAACGTTTTTAGACACCCAATTATACAAATCATTGTCTTTGAGCTGTTGTAATTCTTGTATTTTAGCCTTTATCTTATCGATATCCGTTCCTTTTCCAGCTTGCGCCTTCTTTTTTTGATCGGCCTGTTTGGTAGCGGCGACTTTTTTCTTGCTTTCTGCCTGTTTCTGGTTGTTTTTAGCTTTAGCGGACTTTTCCTTTGCTTTTGCGCTCTTGGAATTCTCGCTTACTTTTTTGGCATCATCCTGTTTGCTGGCTGAAGCGTCATCTCCTTCGGCTTTACTTCCTGAGCTCTCTTTCCCTTCGGAAGCGGCATCAGATGAACCGGCGGCTGGCTCAACTGATTTTTTGCCTGCTTCTTGTTTTGCCCCACCTCTCGCTTTCTTCTGCGACTTTTTGCCTGCTGTTTTCTTTTCCCGCGTACTGACCTTTTTGCGCTTTGTTGTTTCCTTAGGCTTGCTATCCTCTTCTTCCTTTTGCGCAGAGTTTTCCGAGTTCTCTCCTATTTTTGGTTGTTCAGCCGGCTGCTTTTTTGTTTCCTCACAACCGGTAAGAAAGGAGAAAAGCACCATAACAACGCACATCACACATTTAGAAAAATAAAACATAACAGAACAGAGAGAAAAACCCCGACTATGAACAGTTTAGAAGATCAATTTTTACTTTGCAACAGTTTTGTATACTCAAACGCAAAAGAATTGTTTCGAAAGAGGTCCAATCCCTTGCCCGAACATATCCTTTTAGTAGAAAGCTTAACTCATCCTCAAAAAGGCAGAAACCTCCGTAATCCGCGTCTTTTGAATAACCTCTGATATTTCTCTTGTGCTCGTGGGTACCCAGCATCTGCTGCCATTTTCAGGTAGCGCCTCCCCTCTGCTTTATCTATAGGAACTCCTTTCCCATTGAGCAATATCTTGGCAAGTTCATATTGTGCTCGTGGGTGCCCAGCATCTGCTGCCATTTTCAGGTAGCGCCTCCCCTCTGCTTGGTCCATAGGAACACCGTCCTTCTTGAGCAACATCTTGGCAAATTCGTATTGTGCTCTTAGATTCCCACTGGCCATCACCATTTTCAGGTAGCGTTCGCCCTCTGCGTTATTTACGGGAGCGCCATTCCCCTTGAACAACATGTAGGCGTAGATGAGTTGTGCACACGCAGCACCGCCATCTGCGATAATTTTCATATAACGTGCCATATTATCCACAGGAACATCCTCTCCATAGAGCACACGAATGACGTGAATCGATTGATCCGCTGCCTCCACATCATTATCTGCTTCAAATGCTTCAAATTCTAAATCTGGAACTTCTCCATATCCTTTTGAGAGCGATAGTTTGCTGTTGGTGGCGTCTGCGCCTATTGTCTGATCCGCCTCTCCACCTAACCGCACCTCTTCTGGCATGCTCTGAAACGATAATTCTGCCTCATTTGTTGTGGAATTAGGAGTTTGAGGGAAGTCAGTGAAGTTCAATTTAACATTGCTCCCATTAGTCGCAAAAGGGCTTGTCTGACCGCGCACTCCTCCTCCAAAGCTTACTCCTCCCAAGTTCACTTCCGTTTCCGTGTTCGTAACTAAAACTTGCCTCCCGTCTTCCATTTGTACAGGAAACGTTGGACTGACGGACGTAGTAGTAACACCACGGGCAGTCGCAGCACTGGTCGGAGCTGCTGGGTCAGTTAGGGGATTCCCAATTATGCCAGCTCCTGCGTTCTGCCCTATCAACGATTCCCCAGAATGCGCTGCCTGCAAACAAGGCAAAACGCTAATTAATAAAAACAACTTTAAATACTCCATGATTTTTCCCTTGGCAAATAACCACAAATACATTATAGTTGTCATTATTTAAAAAAGCAAGGCAAAAATTAATGTGAATTCACACTGATAAAACTAAGCATCTTGTTTTTTCAGCTAATATACGTAACTCTTTACTTTAATAGGGGGAGAATTTTGGTGGAAGATCATCGAGAATGGGGGCTCGTTTTTCATTACTAATAAAACACTGCAGTTTGGCGGGGACTAAAGTCTTTGTGATTTTGTGTGCTCTGTTTACGGCTGATGAGCTGTGTAGCGCTGAATCAGAGCCACAACCGGTTTTACAACAGCCCTCTGTTCGTGCTTCAGTTGCGAAAAAAAAGAAAGCAAAAAAAACACAAAATTCAAAGAAGTCGAAAAAGCCGCAGCAAGCAGCGCCTATAAAAAAAACTGGCGACAAAGAGGAGGGCAGAGCGGCGAACGCGGAGCAACCAAAAGCTGCCCCCCCCCCAAAAAACATAAACTCCGATGACACAGACGAAAATGCAGATATATTCAATTTCGGATACATCGGCGGCGTGAGTAATGTTGTCCAGGCCACGGAGTCCGTTCTGCTCAACATCGCTTCAAAACGTAGCAACGCAGACGTAGCGCAGCAAGAGCCCGCTATAGTGCAGGGCAGGGGGCCTTCGCAAAAAGCTAGCGGCAAAGCAGCCCAGGCCGCCGCAAAACCAAAGAGAGGCGCAGCCGTCGCAGAACTTGTGGATATTGAAACGATCTCCAAGCAGCAAAAGCGCTTCTCCGAAGAATTCGTCTCCGTCAAAAAAGACGCTCCAAAACCGGCGTCTTTAGTGTTAGAAATTCCTCCGGTAAAAGCAACAGGTGAGAGCGCTCAAAAAGAGAAATCCGCGCCAGAAGCTGCCACAATTCCAGCCAGCACCTACAATGCCCTCCCGGTTTCCGTCATAAAAACAACAGAGTCCCCAAAGTTTTCTCTTAGCGGAGATTGCTGCTCTTATGTGGGAACGGTGCGGCAAGACAACTCCAACGGATCAAAAGACGGAGATTGCCATATGGGATGGGGCTGGGCCGACTTGTGCTGTGAAGCTGTGGCGAACTTAGGCAAAGAGTCAACGTGCAAGTTCGCATCAACATGCGAGTTCCCATCGTCAACACTTGGTGTGAAGGAGCTTTACTTCGAGTTCGCAACGCCGTACGGAACGATGGTGGTTGGCGACGTGAAGGGGCCGGATGGTACGACACTAGAGGATGGGTCTGTTATGGTCGGGGGAACTGGCGGAACGGACGGCTCCTTCTGCGACATGTTTAATATGCCGCCGGGCATCCCCAACTTCCAGCACCTGAGCGGCTACTCGAAGAGGGCCACAAAGGTCGCTTATTACTCCCCTAGGGTGTCCGGCTTGCAGCTCGCGCTCGGCTATTCCCCGAATCCGAACCACTTCGGCTGGGGAGGCATGGGAGACAGGGATTACAGCGGTGGAGCGGACGATAGTTTGTTCTCGGCTGACGGCATGAGTAAGCGCAACAACGTGACAGTTGGTCTCAATTTTTCTAAAGCAACTGACAACGTGGAGTTAAAAACGGCGGTTGTTGCCCTTAATGAAAAAACGACAATCTCTATACCAATTAATCGTGAAATATCAGACAAGTCTGGGTATGGCTTGCAAGGATTGAGTGTGAATAGGGAGATTCCTCTGAATTCAGGCCCATCATATCAGGCGAGTGCCTCATTAAGATACAAGAACGTAACGCTCGCAACGGGCTGGATCAATAATGGCTCTCTGAATTTGCCGAGCTCTGTAGAAGAGGCGGCGGTTCTGAGCAATTATGGGCTGCCCCGCGGGGACAGCGGGAGAGTTTGGAATGTTGGTGGAAAGTGCTCGTTTGGGGCCATGGAGGTGGGGATTGCGTACAATAAGGCTAAACGCAATATTACTGAGATGGACGCAACGGAATGTGCGGTTACGTCCGCAACTGTTGAGTGCACGGTTACCCCCGGCTTGAAGCTTTTTATGGAAGCCAACCGCATCAAAGCACAAGCCTCGGCGCGAACGGCGGCTTTGTATGGGGATAGCATGCGCGCCAACAGCGGAACAACAATAATGATTGGCTCGAAAATATGTTTTTAATTAAAAGGCCATCTTTTGCGCTTCTCCTGCAATTCTTCTGCTTGCTTAGCGATTTGTGCATCAAATGCTTTTTTACTTTTCTTGCGTTCTTCTCTTACCACCTTATGTTTCCATTCGCAAAATTCTTTATACTCTTCTGGGTTCTGCTCTTTCAGCTCGTCTTCCTTTCGCGTAGTTTTTTCGAGCTGCCGTGTCAATACCTCTTTCTCTTGTAAAAGTCCTATGTGTTGCCGCCCCAACTTTGTCTCCGTCTGATCATTATTTGCAAGCCACCCGTCAACTCTCCCTATTTCTTCTATTATTTGTTGTATATTGGAGGCCAAAAAAGGCTGCTCGTATGGTTTTTTCGGTCTGATCCTAAACCAAAGACTTCGCTGCTTTTTTTGGAGTTTCTCGAGTTGTTCTACCAACAACCTCCTTCTTTGCAGGTTTCGTTCCCTTTCTAGATGCAGCTGTCTAATTTTTTCACGCGAACTTTTGATATTTTCGTCTGAGATTGTAAAATCTTCCAATAGCTGTATGTAGGCTTTCTTACAGTCTTCTAGATTATATTCTGGTTGTTCATGAACTGCTGCTTGTGGTTCATCTCCGACAGCGGGACTATCTTGCCACTCGGTATTTGGAAACGACGCAAATACATCTGGAAGCGGAGTTGGGATTGATCTTGGATCACCAGAAAGTATAGCAAAAGTAGATGGTCTGGAAGATAGGTTTTGCTTTAGAGCTTCACGCAGCTTATTAAGAGACGGTTCTAAAGCTGGAGAGCGACTTAACACTCTAATACTTGGCACTCTAATAACAGATGGTCCGAAAGTTGGAGATGGGATAGGCTTGGAGCAATAGCCATCGCGCCATTGTGCCCAGAATGTGCCGTTTGTAAGCATGGCAAAAAGCCAATCAATAAAATCAATCTCATGATTTGCATGATTTTCTCCTTTTTAGCAAAAAACTCGTATGGTGGTTTTGTACGCCATTTGTGAGAACAAAGCAACCATATTATACATTTCGAACCTGAAAATCAGGATTTTTCTCGACTCGGATGCCGCAATTCATCTGCGGGAAACGCCTGAGAGTCAGGCGAGATGCGTATATTGGACCTCTTTCCAAACCCTTCAAAATCAGTTTTTGGGTACGTCGATCCGGTGCTCGAATGCTCACGTACATCTAAGTACGCTCCGCTTCTGTGCTCCGTGTCTCCTTCCCAAAATT
>JAIRNW010000048.1 GCA_031257795.1 Holosporales bacterium
ACGGCATGTTCTCGACCAACCCAACAACACCTATCAAATTAACAGGAAGCTTCAGCTGGGCGGCCATCTGCAACGTCGCGAGGACAACGGCGGCGCCGGTCATGTCCTCCTTCATTTCAGGATTGGCAAAAGTAATTTTCATTTGGGACACACCACACTGATTCTTCTCATGAGAGTGATTATAAATGACTTGCCTTGCAACAGTCTAAAATATCGCTTTGCAATAGCCACAAAAAGAATGGTGAGTTCGTCAATGTGAGAAGATATCCCACTCTTCAGAGGCCATTGTATCCAGCAAAGCCCTGTATGGAAGGAAGTCGAAGCAAGCTTGTGCGAGCTCGGCTCTTCCTTCGCGAAGCAGTAATGCGTCGAGTTTTTCCTTCAGATTGTGCAAAAACAAAACATCGCTTCCGGCGTACTCCAGCTGTTCCGGGGACAAAATCTCGCCCCCCCAATCCGAGGACTGCTGCGCTTTATCAATGTCGATGCCGAGCAACTCTTTACACAAGCTTTTCAAGGAATGCTTGTCAGTGTACGTTCTGACCAATTTAGACGCGATTTTCGTGCAATAAACGTTTGTTATGTGCAGCTTGAAGCTTTTCATCAGCACAGCCAGATCAAACCTTCCGTAGTGGAAAATTTTCTGCACAGAATCGTCCCCTAACAGCTTTTTCAGTCTGTGCGCTTGATCGAAGGCCGGCTCTGGGAAATGCACCAAAAAGCACGTCCCGTCGCCTGAGCTGAGCTGTACCAAACACAGCCTGTCCCTGTGTGGATACAAGCCCATTGTCTCAGTATCAATTGCAACACTACTTCCGAAATCCACACCTTCCGGTATGTCAAAAGACGATAAATTCAACTGCATATACACCCGATCACAAAAAGCTCGCGAGTTCGTCGAGTCGACTCCACAACAAAGTCTGCGACTTCGCCGGGAACCCGAAGTTGCTAGAATGCTCACGCACCTTAAGTACGCTGCGCTTCTGTGCTACGTGTCTCCTGTTCCAAAATCTTTTTGTGACTGGGGATAGCGAACCTACGAACTTTAGCGACTCCCTAGAAGGCTCTTCTACGAACCATCTTTCTCTGACGACGCACCGCCTCTGACAGCTCACGCTTTTTCCTTACAGAAGGTTTTTCATAAGCCCTTTTTATTTTCATAATGCGATACACTCCTTCCCTCTGCATCTTCTTTTTCAGAAAACGCAAAGCGTGCTCAACATTATTATCCCTAACTAGAACTTCCACAACAAATCACCTCCCTTTCTTCTATATATTTGTTCAGCCAACAGCAATGGTCTAGAACCTGTTGACATAATGATTTAAAATTGGTCTTTTTTACGTCAAATCCGGTGTTCGAACGCTCATGTACGCTTGAGAGCACTCCGCTTCTGCGCTCCGTTTTCCCTTAAAAATCCTCAATTTAAATCCCATGTCAACACGTTTTTAGATATTTGCTCATTACAACGCACACACCACGCCACAAAAAGAACCGTGGGCAGGAGACACGTCGCGCAGAAGCGCAGCGTACCTAACGTACGTGAGCATTCGAGCAACGGATCGACGAACCCACAGACTTCTTGTGGCGTGGGAACGCTTATCTCTTTGAGAACTGGAACCGCTTCCTCGCCTTCGGCTGCCCATACTTCTTGCGCTCGACAACACGGCTGTCCCTCGTGAGAAAGCCCCCAACCTTCAGCACTCCTCGCAAATCCGGCTCGTACAAAACCAACGCCTTGCTAATGCCGTGTCTCACTGCCCCAGCCTGCCCCGACAAGCCGCCTCCGCGCACAGTGCAAACAACGTTGTACTGCCCAATCCTCTTGACGGCCTTGAACGGCTGTTCTATCAGCATCTGCAAAACCGGCCGCGCGAAATAATCCGCGAGCTGCTCCCCATTAACAATAAAAGAGCCATTCCCAGGCTTGATCCAGACCCGAGCAATCGCATTTTTGCGCTTTCCCGTCGCGTACGAACGGCCCTGCTTATCTAGCTGTTGCTCGTACACAACGCTAACGGGCGCCGCCACCTCAGGCAGACCAATATCGCCACTTTGCTTTTCAAACATGTCGCTCATAACCCTCTCCTGTTATATTCCTGCCGCTGAAGCCGCATTCTCGGGAACAGCAATCGCAGCGCGCTCCACCACATTCTTAGCATTCAGCTTCGCCATATCAACAACTTGCGCCATCTGCGCTTCATGCGGATGCGTCGGTCCGGCGTACACTTTAAGTTTCCTCAGCACCTTGCTGCCAAGAGGCCCGCGCGGAATCATGCGCTCAACGGCCTTCTTGATCACTCGCTCAGGATGCTTGCCGGTCAGGATCTGGTCCGCCGTTCTGGTTTTAAGGCCGCCAGGGAACCCGGTGTGCCAGTGGTATACCTTATCTTTGCGCTTTTTTCCAGTAAGCCCAACCTTTTCTGCATTAATAACAACAACATAGTCCCCACAGTCATCGTGTGGAGTGAAGATGGCTTTGTTCTTACCGCGCAAAACATTGGCGACAAAACTCGCCAAACGTCCCAGAACAACCCCCTCAGCATCAATCACAAACCACCGACGTTCTCTGTGCGAAACAAAACATGACGGCGTATAGCGCTTCGTATACACAGCTCTCTCCAGAATAAAAGGAAACTCGAAATTTGTTTCATTATGTAATGATAGCAGCGTAAAAACAAGAGGAAACTTACGGACCAAGCACACAGCCATCGGCCAAAGTACACAGCCATAAGCCTCCCACAGCCAAGCGACACCTGTCCAGGCAAAGCTTATGTCAACGGCTTCTGACTTTTCTCTGGCTTTGTCCGGACACCGTCTGGCTCCCGGCAAAGCCACGGATTTTGCTGTGACGCCGCCACCTTGACTGGCTCGCGACTTTTTGGTGACTGGTTATATTCCTCTTGTAAAGGCGGCTTAAATTCATTACACTCCGCACTGGATTGAGTGTAATTTGTTTGCTGAGCGATTGACATGTCTTCACTGAAAAAATTTTTGAACCTGCCCTGTCTTGTTTTGTCTCTATTTGTTTTGGTTTTCTTTTTTGGAGACTATTTAAGCCTTGAAATAAAAGCAAACCTATATTCTATAAGCTTATTATTAAAATCGTTAATAGTCTTTATTCTCCCTTTCATCATATTCTCTTTTGTTATGAGTGGAATTATGAATTTGGAAGGGGAGTCTTTTAAAATCATACTAATACTAGTCCCCATGGTGTGTTTGTCCAATTTTTGCGGATTTTGGACATCATACCTCCTCACCACTCCCCTGCTCAAAACCGGCATTGTAACAATCTCGCAATTGAGCTCGCAGCTAACCCTAAAAGAGGCCTGGAACCTCAACATCCCTCAGCTCATCCGCAACGACTTTGCCATGATTGCCGCTGTGATCGTTGGGATTATCGGAAGCTATTGCCACGTTCAATTCATAAAGAATATGGAGGGGCGCCTGTCCAAAATCGCAAACATTATACTCAAAAAAGGGATATGCAATGCGTTGCCGCTGTTTGTGCTTGGCTTCATCATAAAAATGAAACACGAGGGAGCTCTGGCGCTTATCGTGCAGGAATACTCCGTTTTGTTGGCTGTGGTGGCGTTTTTGGCGTACGGCTACATGTTCCTTATCATGTTCATCTCCTCTCCGGAGAACATATTCGGTAAAATCAAGAACTTGCTCCCAGGAATACTGGTGGGCTTGTGCAGCATGTCCAGCGCGGCGGCTATGCCACTAACGCTCCAGGGATCCGCGAAAAATTTGAAAAACCCAAATATCGCGAAATTTGTTGTTCCAGCAACGGCCAATATGCACCTGCTCGGAGACTGTTTCGCCATACCAATCATAGGGTTTGCGTTAATGGTGTCCTTCGGGTACCCACTTCCATCATTTCATGAGTATCTTATCTTTTCATTTTATGGGGTTATTGCGAAATTTGCCGCGGCTGGAATTCCTGGCGGGAGCGCCATTATTTTTGTCCCCATTTTTGAGCAAATTTTCGGATTTAACCCGGACATGCTGACGGCCATGACGGCGATATATGTCATATTCGACCCTATCGCAACTTCATCCACTGTGTTCGGCCACGGAATGTTCGCGATTTTATTTGAAAAAGTTTACACCAAGATGTTCAAAAACGATTCCACTAAAATCTTAACATCCCACGATTCCAAAAACCTCTGATTTATTCGTCCGCCTTTATTCAGCGTGATTTATTAAGACAACGCCGTTAACTTATTATGTACTTAATGCCCAGATGAATAATTTTGCGGCTTAGGCACGTATGGTGTTGAGGGTTGCAATAAAAATTTTGTGTGTGTTTTTTGGTGGTTAACTTTTGTTAATATTGCGCGAAAACTGGAGGTGAGAAAACTAGCCGCGAATTACAGATTGGTGGAGGTAGACACGTAGCACAGGCGAAGAGCTGAACTTAAACGTGCTGCTCCTGCCGAAACGGATCAACGAACTCGCAACCTTTTGGCCGTGTCTTTTACTTCATTTGCGATATCCAGTCAATCCGCCTGTCTCCTATACTCACCTGACTCTCAGGAATTTTTCTAGGTGAATCGCGGTCTACGAGTCGAAAAAATCCTGGTTTTCATGTTCGAAATGTATATCACCTAGACTTTTTGTGACATTTGAAATGCACAATCTTCTGTTTTTTTTATAAAAAAATTAATAGAATGAGGCACGTCAGTTTGGTTCTCGTGGTTTATATGCATCTCGGCAGGTTGGTTTTTTCGATGTTGCCATTGTTTCTGGTCAGTTGTCGTTCGGAAAATAGCGGTCTTGGGGAAAAACAGAAAGAGGAAGTGAAGCAGTTGGTCAAGGAAGCGGTTTCCTCTTTGATCGAGGAGGAGCCTGAGTTGTTCGTGAAGGCGGTTGATTTGGGGATGCAAAAACAGCGTCAACAGGCCGCCAAAGCGGTTGAGTCCGCTGCAACGAAGGCTCAATCGCAATTATGGAGTTCTCCTCTAGTTATTGGAAATAAGGATGCCAAATTGAAATTGGCCGTCTTTTTCGACCCACTGGATCCTATTTCACAAAAGTTTAGAGACGATGTTGTTCGGCCGATCGTTAAAGAGCGCGATGACGTCGGCTTTTTCTTTATTCCGGTTAGTGTTTTCACAGGAGAAGATGACTCCGGGAAAGAGGGGGCAATCCCGCTGTCTCTTCCAGCGGCGAAGGCGATTGTTGCGGCTTGTTCGCAAGATACGTCGAAGGCAATTGTTTTGTGGGAAAAGCTTTCGTCGGGAGCAAAGAAGGAAATCACCCCTACACTCATACAAAAGTATGCGAAGGAGGTTGGTCTAGATCCGGAGAAGATCGAAAAAGCAGGGGATGCCGCGCAGAAGGCGCTGATCGAGAACGGGAAGCTGGCTGTGCAGATAAATATTCCGGCGCAATTGCCTGTGATTTTCGTCAGACATCCAGAGGGAACGCTGGAAATTATTCCTGCTTTTGTGAAGGACAAGATGATTTTGGTGTTGGACGCCGTTCTAAACGGGAAGCCGTGGGCACAAGTTATTACGGCGTCTATGCAACAGGAGCAGGAAAAAGCCGGAGATTAGCTTCCCAACCACCGAAAGGTTTTGGGGTAGGAGAGTATGCTCCGCCACCGAGAGAATTGTGGGCAGGAGGCAGTAGCACAGACGGAGAGCTGTACTTAACGTACTGCTCCTGCCGGAACGGATCGACGAAAGCCCACAGTTCAGTTGTGTTTGGCTATATACATTTCGAACCTGAAAACCCGGATTTTTCTCAACTCGGATGCCGCAATCTATCTGTGGAAAACACCTGAGAGTCATGTAAGATGAGTATAGAGAGCAGCTAGAAGACCTCTACTGCATATTTCTTGGAAAAATGCTGCAAAACCTCGCGCACGTCCACGGCGTTTTTATACCGATTGCGCTCTCCGGAATGCAGCTCGTAGGGATCGGCCCTCAAGGACTCGAACAGTGGAGCCAACGCCATCAGCGGCAGAGACTGTATCATCCTCGAGATGTGCGGCACCGCGTTCGGAGAAACAGAGAGCCGCCGCACACCAAGGGCAAGCAGAGCCATGGCAGATAGTGGATTCCCCGCCATCTCCCCGCAAACGTGCGCGTTTATGGAATACTTTTGCAGCTGCCGCATTATATTCCCGATGAATTTCAAAAACGTTGGGGCAAGCACATTTTGCGACAATCTTTTGTGGTCATCGATACGATTTGCCGCGAAAAAGAATTGGAAAAGGTCGTTCGTTCCTATCGCCGCAAAATCAATGGAGTATTGAATTTTTTCAATCTGATACGCAATGGCCGGCACTTCGATCATGATGCCAACTTTGATTTGGTGATTTATCGGGCGAGTGGGCTTGAGGGTCGCGGCGATAGAGCGCACTTCAGCCTCAATAATGGTTTTATAAATTTTCAGCTCTATATAATCAGACACCAGCGGGATCAGTATATATACTGGAGCGTCCTGATAATTACTGAGAAACCGCGCTTTTAGCAGGGCGCGGATTTGCGTTTTAAAGAAGAAGCTGCGGTCGATCAGCGTTTTGTTTTGGGCCGTCAAAGAGGAGCTATGCTTGGAGTATTGCCGTTCATCTTGCAATGATGACTTTTGCACAGCCGGCAACACTTTGCGCAGAACTTCGTCGTAAAAAAAATTAGACTCCCTATCGTTCGCTATGTCTATCGTCCTGAAAACGACGGGCTTCTCCCCTGCAAGATTCATAATCTCCACGTATTGCTGCACTTGAGCATGTAGGTCCGTTGGCTCTTCGGGCAATAAAAACAAAATTTCCGTTCGAAACAAGCCAACCCCCTTCAACACGGGGTTGTGCAGTTGGCTCATGTCTTCCTTTATGTTTGCATTAATGTATATGTCAATTGGAATATCGTCTTTTGTGGTGGCTTTTGTGAATTGGTCTGTTTGCTCCGCGAAACCTATACGCAGCGTTTTGCGCTGGATTCTCGTGGTTGTGCGATTGGATGGGAATATATATAAAGAGCTGGTATTCGCGTCGATGAGCATTGGGAGGTCGTTTGTCTTGAGGCTACGCTGGAAAAAAATGTTCCCAAGAGTCGGGATGTGTAGGGACCTCGCGACGATCGCTGTGTGCGATGTTGTGTTTTTATCTTGCAATAAAAGGCCGACGATGTTCTTGTTTTTGTAATAGAACAATAAGTCCATAGGACTTATATAAGAAGCAATAAGTATCAGTGGCGAATTATCAACCTCAATGTAGCCCTTCTCACAAAAAGTTTGCCGGTTCGTCGGATTGGACTCCAACAAAGCCTGCGGCTTTGATGGAAACCCGGCGTTGCTCGGTTCGAGCATGTAAATATTCGGTACATCATAGACATTCGCGACTTTTGCCTTTAAATTTTTGGCACTTGTTTCTTGCTCCCTTATATAAACCCGCAACTGCCTAAGCAAATACTGCAAGTCATAAAATCTAGTGTGCCAAAATGTGTCTGACTTGATTTTTGCCTTGAAATCCCTGGCCATACACTCTGTTGCTTCAAACGCCGTTTTTCCAAACTCAACAAACTTGAGCAACTCTTGCTGCAGGATCTTGTCCTCAACGAGCATCCTGTACACTTCTAAAATTTCGCACGCGTCCTCTGTCAGCAAAGTTGCGGCTTCCGCCAGCAAATCCACGATTCCGTTACGCAGAGATTGTATTGCGTTAAGGATTTTTTGCTTTTCGTTTTCCACAGAGACAACGTCGGCCGCCTGGCCTCTAGCAAGCGGCGTTGGTTCGTAGAAAAGGGAGCGGCCAATGGCCACTCCGTAGTGCAGTGTTTCCCCGACTATGATGATTTCATCTCGGGGTTCGGCTAAAACACGTTTTTTGCTGGTTGCGCTTATCATGAATTATTCCACGTTAAAGTTTGTTGGCGTCATCACCTGTTTATACCCAGTTTCAGAAAGTTTGCAAGCAGCATCGCGCGATGAACTCGAAGACGGGGGCTGTGTATATAGCCAGCCACAAGTGAATTGTGGGCAGGAGACACGTCGCGCAGAGGCGCAGCGTACTATGGGTACGTGAGCATTCGAGCAACTGATCGACGAACCAACAGTTCAGTCGTGGTTGGCTATAGAGCTTTTGCGCGCAATCCACTCCGTATTATGCTTTTGTGGAGATCTGGTCAGGGCCAGTGTCTGCGCAGGAACGTCTTTTGTGATCACGCTCCCCGCTCCAATAACAGCCCCCTTCCCAATCTTCACCGGCGCCACTAACGCGACGTTTGCGCCAACGCTCGCGTCGTCTTCGATTACCGTTTCGTGTTTTTGTCTCCCATCATAATTACATGTGATCGTTCCGGCCCCAACATTCACGTTCGCGCCGACACTCGCGTCTCCAATGTAAGACAAATGCTTCATTTTCGAACGATTCCCAATAAAACTCTTCTTTACCTCCACAAAATTCCCAACGCAAACGCCTTCCCCTATCTCGCTGCCTCCCCTTATCCTTGCAAATGGACCGACCGTACTTCCGCGCCGGATCACGCAATCCTCCAAAAAGCAAAAAGGCAGAATCCTGGCTCCTTCCTCTATAACAACCCCTCTTCCGCACACGTTAAATGCGCCTATCTCGCAATTTGGGGCGATTTCCGTGTCGAACGATGGTTGAAACGTCTGAAAATCTTGGAAGACAACCCCATTATCTATAGCGCGTTTGATGAAAAGCTCCTTAAAAAAGAGGTTAACATTGCATAGAGCTTCAGAGGTGTCGACGCCAGTAGCTTCCTTCTCTCCAACCTCGTAGTATACACAGTCAGCCCCATCACTGCACGCAAGCTCAATAACATCAGTGAGATAAATTTCGCGGCGCTGTGGCAAAGAAGGCAGCACTTTCCCCAAGAGTTTGCGAGAAAATCCGTACACCCCAACGTTTGCCAAGTCTATCTTCCTTTGTTCCTCCGTAGCTTCCTTAACCTCAACGATTTTAGCAACGCATTTAATGCGACTGTCTCGCCCAACACCCGAGCCGTGTTTGCACAAAACTAAACGCCCGTAAGTCGATTGTTCTGGCGAGCTGAGGCGCGCCGCCAAAAGCGCGATGTCGTGCTCATCATGCAGCACCTTCGCGAAATTTTCCGGCTGTATCAACGGAACATCTCCGCAGCAGACAAGAACCCTTTCAACCGCTCCATCCATCGCGCCCATCGCGACTTGCGTTGCATGCCCTGTTCCAAGAGGCTCCGGTTGCTCCACGAACCGAGCATTAAACTCACTCAAATTTCTCGCAACTTCCGGCCAGTAAGCGCACGAAAACAACGCGCTCGACCCAACAACCATAATCCCATCGAGCCCAGGTACCTTAGAAAGACTGCGCACCACGCACTCCAGCAAAGCCCCGCCGCCAACGCGCCTCAGGACCTTCGGCATGGGTGCCACACCGCTCTTTGCGCATGACGCATTAGCACGCGTTCCTCGCCCTCCAGCCAATATTACCGCGCACGTCTTCATTGGACCTCTTTCGAAACCTTCAAAATCAGAATTTTGGGAAGGAGACACGGAGCACAGAAGCGGAGCGTACTTAGATGTACGTGAGCATTCGAGCACCGGATCGACGTACCCAAAAA
>JAIRNW010000050.1 GCA_031257795.1 Holosporales bacterium
TTTTTGGGTACGTCGATCCGGTGCTCGAATGCTCACGTACATCTAAGTACGCTCCGCTTCTGTGCTCCGTGTCTCCTTCCCAAAATTCTGATTTTGAAGGTTTCGAAAGAGGTCCAATAGGTCTAATACCAATGGTGCTTGCTAAAAACTTGGCAATATCAATCAGATCCTTTCTATCGATAATCTGCGGGTCAACCGTTGTTCTGCATTCAAAAGACTTCCCGCTCTTTTTCAATATATCCAAACTCATTTTTACGCAATCTTGAGGGCTGCCAACCGCACTTTTTGGGGCGTCTGAAGCCACTCCAGGCATGACGACCTCCATATATCTTTCGAGTGGGGCCTTAATATCAAAACCGACCCAATCCACGTATTCCATGACATCTTGTAAGACAGAAGGGAAACCGCCTGCGGTGTGCAGCGCCACCTTAAACCCCTCCGCCTTCACACGCCTCGCCGCCTCAACGATTGCGTGCTGCACCAACGGCTCCCCGCCGCTAAAGACGACTCCGTCGAGAAACCCCTTTCTTTCCACAATTTGTGGAAAAATCTCTTCAAAGAATGATACATTTGCCTTGAATTGCTGCAGCTCTTTGTTTTGGCAATACCTGCAGCTCCACGGACACCCCTGGCAAAACACAACGCAAGATACGCTAACTAATGGGAAATCCACAGAGGAAAAGGGAACAAACCCTCCTACCGACAAATCCGTCATCTTTCTCTTCTCCTACTATAGCCAATCGTAACTGAACTGTGGGGTTGTCGAACGGTGCCCCAACACGGTGCCCCAACAAAGTCTGCGACTTTGCCTGGAGCTCGCTTCGTGTCTACTGCCACAATTCACCTGTGATCGGGACATATCCAGCCCTCGAAAGAGGTCCAGTTCGATGGCTCGTCGAGCCTTCGATGATTGAGTAGACCAATACTACTCCTCCCGCCAACTCGACCGATCATTTTGGTGCCTACTGCTGTGCTGCAGTTTTTCCTCTGTGCTTTCTGTGTCGTTTCGAAGTTGCGTCGCTTGTGGATTGCTCGAGCGCAGATGTTTCCTGTTTTTGTTTGGCGGCCGCTTCCCGTTCCTTCTTTAGCTGCTCATTTTTCTTCGCCAGATCAGCTTGCTTCGCCAATCTTCCCATAGCCTCTTTTGCACTGCCGCGTTGTTTTGAAAGCACCTCGGCAACTTCGGCGATCCATTGCTCAAATACCTCTTTTGATACGGCCTTCCCCTCCACCAATGGGCCGTAAAACAATTCATAAACACGCCCCTTACAAAGCTCTATATCTTTCTCCTTGTTAATTGAAACCTCAGGGAATTGAAGGAGTCCTGTCAGGCGATTATCCACCACTAGCGCAACGATATCACGTGCGTACCGGCTCCCAACTATCGCGGCACGTTCTAACATTGCAATTCCGATATTCCTCAATATCGCCGCGATCACATGAACTGGCCAAGCCAAATACTGCGGATTGGGCGGTGGTATTGGCAAGTCGTATAACTTGGCGGCCTCCACTTTTCCAACAAACATATCGTAGAACATCGTCGCAAAAGATTCGCTCAGGATAACCAGCAGCGTCCCGTATACAAGAAGGAAAGCCGCATCATTTTTCAGTTGTCCATTCGCCAACGCAAAGATCGTAGGAATATTGGACAGCACGAGGACATCCCCGTCTGGCGCGCCAGCCTGCGCCTTTTTCGGCCGATAGCCTGGCCCGAACATTGAAGCGTCTCCGCACGGGGATGGTTTGAGGTACAACAGCACTATTATCAGATTTTTCAGCCAATTGTAGTGGGCGCTACCAAGCAATTTAGCGGCGGCGTCTGCGTGACTCTTTGGAATATTGCCCCCGCCAACTAATGCGCGCTCAAGCAGAGAATAGGCGCTCTGTGCGTCACCACTGTTGAATAACGGTAGCGCATCACATTCGCACGCAACGAGCGCCAGCATTGCGATAGTAATCTTTTTCATTTGTCCCTCCCTATATAGCCAATCACATCCGAACTTTGGGGGAGTCGCCATACCTGTCTCCCACAAAACCGCCCCCGGCCTCCACTAAAAAACTACTTGGCGGAGAGAGGGGGATTCGAACCCCCGATACAGTTTCCCGTATACACGCTTTCCAGGCGTGCGCCTTAAACCACTCGGCCATCTCTCCGTACACTTAATTCACATTTCCAACGTATATACCCAGTCATCAAAAGATTGCAAGTTCGTCGAACGGAGCTCCAACAAAGTCCACGACTTTACCGGGAGCCCGGTGTTGCTCGAATGCTCACGTCCCATAAGTACGCTGCGCTTCTGCGCGACGTGTCTCCTGCTCGCAAACTTTCGATGACTGGGTATACACTCCGCATAAACAGCCACCAAATTGTGACTATGGGGAAAACATCAATTAAATATACCACGAAGATGGTCGTAGCAGGATAGTAAAATTAGGCATAGCAGACCTAACTTAGTCAAAGTTACCGCTGCAAGCAGTAGTGCCCAGCGTGATTATTCGACGCGCTCAACAGACGCGGCGAAAAAGTAGAGAGTTTGCTCTCTAATTCCTTTATACTCAATCACGAAAAGCTTGCAGGTTCGTAGAGATGGTGCCACAACAAAGTATGCAAATTTGATTGGAGTCCGGAGCTCAAGCCGAGCGGCTTCGGGCTCCCGGCAAAGTCGTATACTTTGTTAGGGCGTCATCTCAGAACACGTTAACATAAGATTTAAATTGATGATTTTTCAGGAGAAGCGGAGCGTACTAAACGCACATGAGTTTCGAACAGGATTCGACGCAGAAAAGACCAATTTAAATCATTATGTCAGCAGGTTCTCAGCGAACCTGCAAACTTTTGTGGCTGGTATAAAAGGAGGATTTTATGTGCGGATTGGTCGGTATCGCTTCTGAAAAAGGGAAAGTGTCCCTTGTGCTGGACGTTCTCAGCAAACTGGAATACCGCGGATACGACTCGGCCGGCTATTCTCTCGTCTTACCATCCGGCGAGCTCTGCACGCGCAAAGTTATCGGAAGCGTCAGCGGTCTGTCGCCACTTCCCCACTGCGACTCCGGTTTCTCTGGCGCGTCGATAGCCCCAATCTTTGTTGGCATAGCTCACACACGCTGGGCAACGCACGGGGACGTCTCAATTGAGAATGCTCAGCCACAAACCAATGAAACCATCGCAGTTGCGCATAACGGAATCATAGAGAATTACGCGGAATTGAAAGAAATCGAGTTTGCAAACGAGAAAAATGTGCTTTTCAGAAGCCAAACGGACACTGAAATCATTGTGCACTTGATTGCAAAGTATTTCGCCAGCAAACCAGATAAGACGCTAGAGAGCTTCGTGGAAGCTACACAGTACGCCCTGGCGCGCCTAAATGGAACGTTTGCCCTCGCCATAATCAACTCGCTTTTCAAAGACGTGATAATTGTCGCGAAAAAGGATAGTCCGCTGGTTGTTGGAACTGGGGTCAACGAATTTAGCGGGGATGTATTTTTCGCGTCTGATGTTGTTGCGATTGCGCAGTACGTTGGCAGCTATACAGCGCTAGATGACGGAGATCTGTGTTTGATAAGCAGGAAACAAAATGCTGAGAATCCTGACGCAAGTTTGGGTTTCCATTGCGAGTTTCTCAAATTTAAAATCAACCAAGCCAACACCGCTTCAAATCCCACTGATTCGACGTCCAAAGAGAAAGATGTTCAATCGAGTCCTAATAAAACAGATTGCGATGCTGTTTGTAAAAAATGGGAGAAGTCCCTGCCTAGCGATCCATTGTACGGGAAGGGGGATTTCCAGGATTTCACCAGCAAAGAGATTTTCGATCAGCAAAAAGTTGTGTCTAAGATGATAAACACGCTGGAGCGCGGGGACTTTGTTCCGCTTGCCAGGCGCGTCAGTTTGACCAAAAGCGTTAATTTCCTTGCTTGTGGCTCATCTCTTTATGCCGGCGTGATTGGACGATATATCCTTGAGAAATATTGCGGGATGCCCGCATCGGCGGAGTGCGCGTCCGAGTTTTCCTATAGAAACGCCATTCTATCACCAGACGGCCTGTACGTTTTCATTTCGCAATCCGGCGAGACGGGAGACACACTACGTGCGCTTGACTACACGATGGATGTGCTGAAGAGGCACGCCATCCTGACGGGAGCGTTCGTGGAAGCCGAGGCAGAGGCTAAGGGGCATAGCTTGGCGAGTTTGCTGCAAAATCACATACTCGTTGTAACTAACTCCGTTCACAGCTCGATTGCCAGGAGGGTCAACAATTTCATTCCGTTAAACGCGGGTCCGGAGTTCGGTGTTGTGTCTACTAAGGCGTTTTCCGCACAAGTTGCGGTGCTGGCGTGTTTGGCAGTTGAGCTCCTGCAGCAGCGCGCTAAGCACGGGCCGTCTGAACTGGCTTACATAAAAAGCTCTGTGTTGCAGCTTGAGCAAGACTTCGCGCCAACCGGACTGAAGCTGTACGAAGACTTAAAGAAAGTGCCGGATTTACTGAAGGAAACCTTGCAATTTTTCGACGCTTTCGATTCGCAAAAGGAAATGTTTAAGATAGTGAAAACCCTTGCCGGAGCGAAAAGCGTGCTTTTCCTGGGAAGAGGCGTGAATTACCCTGTTGCCTCGGAGAGTGCCTTAAAGTTCAAGGAAATAACGTACATACATGCTGAGGGGTACCCGGCCGGGGAGATGAAACACGGCCCGATTGCTTTGGTGGATGAATCTGTTGTGTCTGTTTTCATTATGCCTAGCGACGAATTGATGCCAAAGACGCTGTCGAATATTCAGGAGATTGTTGCGAGGCGAGGGACCGTGATCTTGCTTACGGACCGAAATGGGAAAGAGTGCGTTAACGAGTTGGCTAGACAAAAAGAGACAAAGATCCTGACGTGCGTTTTGCCGGAAACTGGCGACTTTTCCAAGCTTTTTGTGTATAGCGTTATGGGGCAAATTATTGCATACAAAGTTGCGAGGCTCATGGGGCTAAACGTGGACCGACCAAGAAACTTGGCAAAGTCTGTAACCGTGGAATAGGGTATCACCAATCACGACAGAACTGCGGGTTCGTCAATCCATTGCTCGGCTCGAGCAGTACGTATACATTTCGAACCCGAAAACCCGGATTTTCTCAACTCGGATGCCGCAATCCATCCTTGGCACATAGCTAGTGGCGCAAGGTGAGAGCGGGGAAAACCGATCAACGCGAATATCCTTGAATCTGTCAAATTGATAGGTCCACACCTCATAGGTTGTCGTACGTATCCACTTCCTTTCAAGGGACATCGTTGATACTTCATTGGACCTCTTTCCAAACTCTTCAAAATCAGTTTTTGGGTACGTCGATCCGGTGCTCGAATGCTCACGTACATCTAAGTACGCTCCGCTTCTGTGCTCCGTGTCTCCTTCCCAA
>JAIRNW010000055.1 GCA_031257795.1 Holosporales bacterium
AAACGAAGGTCTAAAAAATCTTTACTTCAGCGAGGATTGAGAGCAATGAACGGTATATTTGTTGGGACTTGTTTTGTACACCAATTGTGGGAGTTCTTGAGATGCGTTGGGTGTTGAGAGCTGCCGCCAAAAAATTTGACAAGCTTCTCTGTACTCAATCTCATTCTTGTGAAGAGCTGCCAATTTTTCCGAGAATACTACACGACAGCAGGAGCCAGATGAATTTGTAGCTGTTGGGGTTATTGTTGCACCTTGGATTGGACTATTTGTTGGGGAATATATATTTGGATTTGGGGAACCTACTTGCCCAGCATATGCTGTCGATAAGCACGGCAAAATGCCTATCAATAAAATTTGTTTCATGCTTTGCATAATCTTTTCCCCATATATACCACCAACCAATTTTGTAAAACTCGTCACGTTTTCCTCTCCCATTTACCAAAACAAACCACAGCACGTTTCGTACCATGCTGTTGTTTGCCTGTCCATCTCTTTTTTTGTTTTTATCAAGCAACAAAGTTTGTGTGAAAAAGCGCGGAGAGTGGCGCGCAACCCAGGGATTTCTCCGACAAATTCCATTGGACCTCTTTCCAAACTCTTCAAAATCAGTCTTTGGGTACGTCGATCCGGTTCGAAACTCACGTACATCTAGGTACGCTCCGCTTCTGTGCTCCGTGTCTCCTTCCCAAAATTCTGATTTTGAAGGTTTCGAAAGAGGTCCATTGTTATGACTTCAGCATCGGAAAGTTTTGGAGGGAACCCTCGCTTTCTTAATGGGATACATTCCTTCAAAAAATCATTAATACGAACGTAAATTTCAATGATAATACCTTCTATTAGCATTGTTGTGCTTCCAATGGACTGCGAATATCACAGAGAGACACAAACAATGCTCACGCGAAAGTCAGATTCTTGCCGCCAGCTAAAAAGTTGCACACTGCGTGTTAACAGCGTTGTCTTAATAAATCACACTGAATAAAGGCGGAAGAATAAACCAGAGATTTTTGGAATCGTGGGGAGTCGAGCACAAAATAATATTTTTCTATATATTTGCTTTTATTCACGCTATAATCAGCATGTGATAGATCGTATAATAAACGCTTTCGGATCATCAGAAAACAGAGTTTTTGTAAGGGAAAGCGTAAAAACGAGGTGTGTTGGAATGAGTGACAAGAAACAAGAAAAATCTGCAGCCGAACCTGAAAAAGTGGTGGATGGATCCGCCTCAGCGGGCACGACGTTGCTTTCATATTTGGCATATTTTTCTCTTTTTTGCCTCCCATGTCTTGTTCTCTCGGCATTGCTGCTTATGGTCGCGGTCCCGCGAGCCTACATTTTCTTTATTCTGACAGCTGGCGTATCTGAACTGCTCGGCGCCAGTGTTTTAAAGTACACGGCCAATCTGCTGGCAAAACGAGGCCCACCGGCTACGTCAAAAGGCCGCCTTTTCCTGATATTGACGATTTTTGTAGGAAATTTGTTTTTGTCCTTCGTTCCAGGAATGTGCTTCCTGCATTTGCTAACCATTGGGAAAATCGTTAGAGACTTAACGTGGGGAATTGGTATAAACGCCTTCTTATTCCTTGGAATTGGCCTGTTGACGTACGTTCGGATTCTTCAAAAATCTCAGCAAAGTCAGAACACTTGGTTGATTTTTACGAATTATTTGGCTTTCTTCTTTTTAATTTTCTGTCCGATGTGTTGGACTGGATTTTTCTTTCTGCTTAAAGCATCTGATTTGTTCAGTTTTATGCTACTGCCCGGAATTGCCGTGGGTTTATGGCTAGGAACAAGCCTGCTGTGGCACGTGAGGATGAAGGAGAGCAGAGGGAAAGCATGAGACCGGAGCCCAAGCAATGGACATATGCTTGAAGAACAATAAAAAAATTTAAGTATAGCGCAAGAAATAAATTAGTAGTATAGTGAATTGTGAGCATAATGCAGCATGTAGTCTGCCGGTTTTTATTTAAGGAGTTTATTATGACGAACAATGAGTTTTTTGTGGCTGGGCATAAATCGCGAGCATTTTGTGGCTGGTGGAATAGGTGTCTTTTGTGCGTTTTCGCTTTGTTGGGTTTTGTTTTCACATTTTTAACTGGGAATGCCGCCACAGGCCCAGCCAAAGTTATGGTTTTTGGAGAGGAGAAGATAGCCGGAGAAAGAACAATAAAGGTAGACGTAATTAAAAAATTAACTGGAGAGCAGGCAACGCCCTATGGACGTAGTTCCCTGCGCTTCGTTACAAGAAGCAGTCAAGAAGTTAACGTCACATTGTGTGATACCGCAGCGCAAGAGAGATATGAAAGTATGTTGAAGAGGTATTCGGATGGAGCCACCGCAGTTGTTTACGTGTTAACCAAAGATGGCGAAAACTATATTAACTATGACCTGGATTTCGCGGGGAGGCTAGGCAAAGCCAAGGAGAAGCTCGCAAAAGTAGTACCTAACGGACAGCCAGTAATTATTGTTGTTCAGGATGATGGGTATGAATCTGACTCGGAGGTTCGTGAGGCGGTTTCTGCTACTTTCGGAGACGATACGGCCGTTGTTTTGGTGGATATTAATACTGGTCAAGGAATAGACGCACTTAAGGAAACAATTGGCGAAACTGTAATTACAGCCAGACAACAAGCTGCCACACAGCAAAGGGCAGCTCCTATAAAGCGCAGGTGATGCGAGGTATTTTAATTCTTTCACAAAACCGGCTGAAATGATGTAATAATCAGCCGGGATTAGAAGCGTTATTGTAGGCCCGTTTTGACGAGTTTTGACGAAGCATTGGTCATTTTCAACTACCCGTTCTTTAAACTGTTGCGGATTGCGCACGAAATCCATATTCAAAATTTCGACGAGCAATCCGTGCAGATCAGCGATATTTTGAGCGTGAAAACTGGAGGCTGCTCTGAGGATTGTTCGTACTGCGCGCAATCAATCCGAAACGGGACGAAAGTTCCCAAGCAACCTCTGTTGGACCTCGACACCGTGCTAGACGCCGCCAGCAACGCGAAGAAGCGCGGAGCGAGCAGGTTTTGCATGAGTGCGTCTGGGCGCTGCATGTCGTCAGAGGCGGAGTTCGACGCGATATGCGAAATGATCCGTGCCGTGAAGGCGATGGGCCTGGAGACGTGCGCGACGCTCGGCCTTTTGACGCGAGCACAAGCCGAGAAGCTAAAAGATGCCGGTCTGGATTATTACAATCACAACGTTGATACGTCGCCGCAATTCTACCAAAACATTATCTCCACGAGGACCATCGACGACCGCATCAAGACGATAGAAATCGTGCAAAAGGCCGGGATTCACGTGTGCACTGGGGGTATTGTTGGCATGGGGGAGACGAACGAGGACCGCGTGAAGATGCTGGTTTTGCTTGCAAATTTGGAGATCCCGCCAAAATGCGTGCCAATTAATAAGCTCGTGAAAATCCCGGGGACAAGAGTTGATGATTCGAATCCAATCGATGATTTCGATTTTGTCCGAATCATTGCTTTGGCACGTATTTTGATGCCGGGATCTTACGTGAAGATCGCTGCGGGCAGAAACACGCTGTCCGAGGCGACTCAGGCGCTGTGCTTTTTCGCCGGGGCGAACGCGTTATTTTCGAGTGAAAAATTGTTGACCGTCGACAATGTCAAAGATGGCGTGGACAGAACGCTTTTCGATAAACTCAACATAAGGCTTATTGCGTAGAGCCATACTTAGAGCCCGTTGGCATAAGATTTAAATTGGTCTTTTTTGCGTTGAGTCACTGCAAAAAACAGGCTCAGTGTCGAAAACTGCGAAAGAATTTAGTACAAATCGACAGACAATTTCTGAGAGGAAGAAGCTGGAGGAAGAGACAGGTGCGCTTGCCAAACGACTGTGTCATATTTGTGTCATAACAGCGGGCGAGGGTCTGCCGCGTACAAATGCACCAGCCTCTCATCCGCGTCGTCCGGGGAAGGAACGTCGAGGATTTTGACGCGAATAAGGATAACAATTTCCGAAACTTCCTCCCTTTGCGAGGCACCAGCAAAAAGATTCTTAACAACTGGAACTTTCTTGAACACTGGGTTTTTGTGTTTATTTTTCACGGCTTTAGTTTCCATCAATCCCCCTAAAACAGCCACTTCCCCGTCTTTCAGCCGCAAAACAGAATCAATCTCGCGCACTTCCACAACTGGAACCTCGGATTTTGGAATAGTGGTCTGTTCAGTCGCGGTTGAGGAAGATCCTTGCAACCCACACATCACCGCAATAGACGGATCAGACACTCCCCTTTCCAGCTTGGATATCGTTGGCCGAAGGAAAAGGATCACACTCTTCCGAACCGGATCAATTGCCGGCTGCACAGACATCACAAAGCCGATCGGAACGGTTTGTATATCGCTCCCCATGGCTAATTCCGATTGGCTAGTTTTGGAATAAAAATGTTTGTTGTAGTTCAGTTTAAAATATACGTAATTTTGCGCGACCTTTAGGACCGCGGTCTGATTGTTCATCACTGTCAACCTCGGGCTCGACAGCGTTTTTGTTGAGCCGAATTTTTGCAGATTTTTCAGAAACCACTGCAGCCCATAAACCCCATAAGCCCCTTCTTTAAATCCTGAAATTATTTTCAAATAGCTGTTTTGCGTTTCGGTTGATTGACTCTGCGCATCCATGGACTCTCCAAACGACAAATTAAATCCGTTTTCCACAGGTGCCCCAAGTGATCCCCACTCTATCCCGTTTCGGAATTCTTCATTTAGATTAACCTCTATAACCTTCGCTTCAATGAGAACCTGGCTTGTGGCCGCCTTTTGCAGCATATCCAGGTATTCGGCGACTCTGTGATGCTGCTCCGTAGTTCCCCAAACGGAGATGATGCCGGCTTGCCTGTGTATTGTGAATTTTGCCGCGGCAGCTTCAGAGCGCCGAGACCGCTCGCCCGTAAAAATTACGGGACCTCTACCGCCATCGGAGTACTTGTTTTTGAATTTTTTTCTCTTCTTTTTTTTCTTTTTGCGTGAATGTTTATGAGAAGGCTTGTCGGAAAACGGGGAATCGTCATCATAAATGTGACGATCGCACCACTCGGCGCTCGCTGTGCGCCCAGAACCATCGCTAAGTAATGTGCGCAAATTTATTTCCACTTCATTCCAAAAATCATTTTCATTACTCATTTTTATGGACGTGTTTGAGCCATTTCCCTCTCCCTCCGCCAAATTGATCTTTTTCATACGCAGCCCTTGCTGAGACGTTCCGCCAGCAAAAATATCGGTTAACGATGAAATATTATTTTTGCTCAGACGCGTCAAATTTAAAAACTGCACATTATAATTCTTGTTGAATGGGGTATCTTCTTCCAAAAAAAGGGATTGCCCGGAGATCCTGTAGCGTAATTTGAGCACGTTGCACAGGCTCTCTAGTATGCTCACGAGGCTCCTGTTTGTTGCAGTGAAGTTGAGGCGGGTTTCTGCGGTTTTGTTGTCGAGCTGTATGTCGATATCCAGCATTTCGCCGACTCTCGCGAAAACTTGCCTCAGTGTTAGCTGCGTGGAGATGCAAATGGAGAGATGCTGTCTGTAGGAGCTGGAGATTCGCGTCGCTGCGCTACTTGCGGAATTGGATTTGGTTTCCGAGGGTTTTGTTGCGAGGGCTTCGACCTTTGGCGGAGTTGTTAGTAGGCTAAAGTCGGATTCTGTGAGAGGCTCCCCGAGGCGAGACGGAGTGTAAACGCTGCAGCCAATTAGACTGCACAGAACAATTAATGAGGCAACAAGCTTGCAAACTTTCGAGGACTGGATAGATAAGAAAAACATCAAACCGCTATAGGTGAATATCCTATAATTGATGTAAGCAAATACGAACACTCAACGCAACAGGGCTGCCCGCAGCAGGGCCTAGCGCAAGGAGTCGTACACGTTATGCATATACTCGCTTATGCTGCCGGCCCCCATCCCAATTACGAACTCGCAAGTCTTTTGTGTTTCCGCGCGGGTCTCAATTTTAAGAATTTCTTTCAGCAATTTCGTCAGCTCTGCGACGTCAGCCACGTAATACGCCATGCACGCCCCACTTCCGCCGTATTTTGAATTAAACGCGCGAACAAAAGAGCTAGAGTCAATCCCGCTAATTTCCTGTTCCCCCGCGGTATACACCGGCATGGCAATCACAATGTCCGCCTCTGACAGCTCAAGCGCGAAGCGATCCCACAGGTCGGCAAAGCGCGTGTATCTGTGAGGCTGGAACACAACCACGATTCGCTCCGGCCCAGCCTGCTTCGCCGCCTCTATAACGGCCTTTATTTCGGCCGGATGATGGGCGTAATCGTCTATAAAAACGACTCCGTTCACATTACCCAAAAAAGAAAAACGCCGCTTGACCCCGGAAAAATTGGCTAAGGCGTCTTTTATCACGGCTTCATCGATCTCCAATTCCAAAGAAACGGCTACTCCTGCAAGCGCATTTAAAACATTGTGCGAGCCAAACATTGGCAGAAAAATGTCTTTTATAATCTTTGGAGTTGACGACCGAAGCCACTTCGTCTCGATAACTGCGTCAAACACTATTCCTTTATACCCAGTCCCCGAAAGTTTGTTGGTTCGTCGATCCGTTGCTTTGCTCGAGCAATACGTAGAGTACAGCTCTTCGCCTGTGCTACGCGTCTCCTGCCCACAATTCTTTTGGGAACTTGGTATATTGGAGTCCTTTGTAGCCTGGCTTCCGCCACATGCGCTCCACGCGACCTCGCTCCCAACAACACGCACATTCGTGCCTCTTACATCTGGAGAGCCGGTCAGCCCGTATGTTATAACACGCCTGTCTACTCCTTGCTCAATAATCTTTCGTACAGTTTCATCGTCAGAACACACAACGGAAACTCCGTAAAAAGGAACGTTGTGTATGAATTGGCGAAAGTGGGCTTCAACGTTTTCATAGGTTTGGAAAAAGTTCATATGCTCGCGATCTATGTTCACCACCACATTGATTATCGATGGGATTTTTAGAAATGAACCATCAGACTCATCCGCCTCCACCACAAACCACTCCCCTCCCCCAAGCTTGGCATTGGTTTGCAGTTTGTTAATAATGCCTCCATTAATAATTGTTGGCTCAAAGGCGGCCGCGTTCAGCAGAGAGGCAATGATCGAGGTCGTGGTGGTTTTCCCGTGCATTCCAGAAATCGCCACGGTTTTTTTCAGGCGGACGACCTCAGCCAACATCTCTCCGCGCGTTATAATTGGGATTCGGGCCTCCCTCGCGGCCACAACCTCCGGGTTGTCGTCTGGGACTGCGGAGGAAATGACCAAGGCGTATGCTCCACGTATGTTTGTAGAGCTGTGGCCTTGGCAAATTGGGATGCCTATTTCTTTTAGGCGACGTATGTTTGAGTTTTCGACAAGGTCGCTACCTTTGATAAGGAAGCCTTTGTTGTGCAGGATCTCTGCGAGGCCGCTCATTCCAATGCCGCCGATTCCGGTGAAATGGATGAAGCTTTCTAGGTTTGGTAATATGTGCATCTATCTACTCCAATATTATATAGCCGATCATAAGTGAGCTGTGGATTCGTCGAATCGACGCCCCAACAAAATCTGCAACTTGCCGTGGTCCTGTGCTGCTCGGCTCGAGCAGTACGTCGACGGGCTTTCCGCCTACGCCTCGAAGCACAGCAGCGCGGCGTACTTGTGACACATGACACTCGAGCAGCGCGGCGACGCACTCGAAAATCGCTTTCAGTACTTTTGCAACAGATCTACTGAGAGGCTAACGGCATAAGCGCAAAATAGACCCCGTCGATCCCAACCGGCCTGACAGAAACCGCCGTATCCGGATTGGTCAACAAAATCTCCATCTCGCTGCTGGCGATGTGCTGAGCCACGTCAAGCAGGTATTTCGCATCAAAGCTCAGGTTCATCTCGCTTCCGTCATCGTAATCAACATCTATGTCCTCTGCTGCCGAACCAGCAGCGCTCCCAACTGCAGAGCAGCGGAGCAAGTTTCTCGACACGCTCACTTTAATAACGCGCGACTTCTCGCTGATAACCGTTCCAACCCTGTCGATCAACTCGGCAAAAGCTTTCGCCGCCACGACAATCCTCTTGTCATGCTTGATATTCAAAACCGCGCTGTATTCCGGAAAAGACCCATCAATCAGGCGGGAACCAATAGTGATCCGGCTTTTCTCGAACCTCGCCGCAAGCTCGATGCGCGTGTCAGAAACCGAGAGAGAAACCGGCTCAATCGCCTCGTCAAGCAGCCTAGAAAATTCGCCAATCGTCTTCTTGCTCACTATAATCGATGACATCTCAGCTGCGCCGTCCGGCCCGTCAACCTCCACACTAGCCAAGCGATGGCGGTCAGTCGCAACGGCTCGAAGCTTTCCAACTGTCGCGTCGTACGAAAAATTTATTCCATTTAGCGCGTATCTCATCTCATCATTCGACGTGGCAAAGCGCACCGTTTCTATCATGTTTTTCAAAACTAAAGCCGGCAAAACAAAGGAGCAGCTAAAAGTGCTACCATCCTGCAAAATCAAAGGGAACTCGTCCGACGAAATGCACGGAATTTCAAATTTCGAGCGCCCAGAAGACAGAATAACCTGCGCGAGGTCATTGTTGAAAGCGATGTTGACGGTAGAGTTTGGCTTCAGTTTCCGCAATATTTCGTAGGTTAAGACTGTGGGAACGCATATGCTCCCCTCTTGCACAATATCAGCAGCAATGGTTTCCGAGAGAGCCATATCCATGTCGGTTGAAACCAGTGTGACAACTCCATCCTTCGCCCGCAGCAGAGTGTGGCCTAGGATCAACAAGGTGGTCTTCCTTTCTATCACGCCCTGACTATGCACAAAGGCCCTGAAAAGAGTATCGCGATTAACCTGTACGTGCATCATTCCTCCTGTCTTCGTTCATAGTTTCCGCACTTCGTAACACGTCGTATGTCTATCAAAAGGGATTGTACTATATTTTTCATTATACCCAGTCACAAAAAGTTTGACGCTTCCTAGCCACTGAAAAAATGCGGGAACACTGCTCAACACCATACATGCCTCAGCTGCAAAATTATTCATCTGGGCGTATGAAGTACATAATAAGTTAACAGCGCTGTCTTAATAAATCGCACCGAATAAAAGCGGAAGAATAAACCAGAGATTTTTGGAATCGTGGGGCATTGAGAAAACACTGTACTTGAATTTTACTGACGCGCTACAAGCATTGTCATGAAGACGCAAATTCTCACACCGCAGGAATTGGCTATCCAAAGCCACAAAAAGATTCATGAGTGCGTCGCTATTTTTGTTGTAATGCTCAGTAAACTTCAGCTATACCCGATCAGTGGTTGTTGAGTCGTTGTGGCCAAGGCGGTCAGTTCTCTGTGTCCTTGGGGAGAGGGAGGTTGTGCCTAATAGAACCTACGGGTTGTTAGCCGGACTAGATATTGGCACGGAAAAGATTTGTTGCGCGATCGGCGGGTTGTCATACGAGCTGCCGGGTGATTCCGCGGTTAGTGCGGCGGACGGCGACCCATCGGTGGAATACGACGCTTACGCGGAACAGCAAGTAACTCACTGGGTCATCGATCCATCGCTTCCCTTAAACAGCGCGCAAGCAGCTCCTCTACTCTTCGACGAATATTCAGCCTCCGATTCTTCCGCATACGCGCCCTTGCAAAGAGAAAGTATCCAAGACACAGCGCAAACTCAAAACTCTTCCCCATGGAAAATAGAGCTGCTCGGCTTCGGGCAACACGCCTCCTGCGGCGTTGGGCCCAATGGGATCACTAATATTGATCTGCTCGAAGGGGCTGTGTTAAGCGCGGTGTATGCTGCAGAAGAAACGGCAAAAAAGAACATTAAGGATGTGTACATTAATGTTCCGGTAAATTTAATCAAAACATACAAGGTGCAGACCAGCATTTCGCTATCCGGGCAAAACCCCGTTCAAACCGCGCACATGCGTAAATTATTCAGCCTTTCCAAGAGCCTCCAAGTTCCGCCATCGCAGCATATCATCCACATTTGGCCGCTATCGTACAAGCTGGACGACATGGATCACATAGCGGACCCCGTTGGAATGATCGGAAAGGATCTGTCTGCCCTATGCTACATCGTTACCGCCCCGAAATCGTACATCACTAACGTTACGCGTTGCGTTGGCAAGTGCAATCTTGACGTCGCCGGTTTTGTGGCTGATGTGTATGCGGACGGCTTGGCCTGCTTGGCGGACGATGAGGCGGAGCTCGGGGCCACTCTTGTGAATATCGGCGGCAAAGTAACACAGATCGCGTGCTTTTCGCACGGGAATTTGGTCTGGATGGATTCGGCGGCGATTGGCGGCTTTCACATTACGTCTGATCTGGCCCGCATTTTGTCCACCACGATTCCGCAGGCGGAAAGGATGAAAACGCTGTATGGGGGGCTTTTGGAGTCGTCCAAGAAGTCTTTTGAGCAAGTTCCCTTTTCGCAAATCGCCAACAAAAATTCGCCGTCAATTGAATATGTTCCAAGGAGCCTTGTTTTGGACGTAATAAAGGCGCGCTTGGATGATATTTTCGATTGGATAATCGCTGTGACGAGGAAAATTCCCGCGAACATCGACAAAGCAGTTTTGCAGAAAGTTGTTTTCACTGGTGGATCTTGCGGTTTTCACGGACTCACTGAATTTGCCGAGCAAAGACTTGGTGTGAATGTACGAGTCTCTCCGCAAAATGGCATTTTGGGCGTTGATCGCATACTAAATTCAACGGCGATCTCGACTTGCTCTGGGCTTTTGCATTATGCGGCGAGCGAGTATATAGGAGAGAAAAATGACAAGAAGCCACTGAATTTTTGGCAGAAGATGTCGTTGTGGTTGAATGAGCATCTCTAGTGCGGGGAATGGTGCGCAGTCACGACTTTATTCGACGAAGAAAAGACCAATCAGCGTTCTGTTGTTTAGTGGGGAGAGTACAGGTAGAGAAGACCACAGGGAACACAAGGTGAAAACATTTCCATCGTTTGAATACGAGCAGAGATTTGCCTCGCAAATTGTTGTGGGGATAGATGAGGCCGGGCGCGGGCCGTGGGCTGGGCCGGTTGTTGCTGCGGCGGTGATTGTGCTAGATAAGGAGGCTTTTCTAAATTTGTTTTCTGAAATCAATGATTCGAAAAAGCTCTCTGGCGTGAGGCGAAAATATTTTTTCGATAAGTTAACTGAGGCAGATTGCGTTCTGCAGTGCACGGGAAGCGCGACGGTTGAGGAGATTGATTCGCTTAATATTTTAAACGCAACTTTGCTTGCGATGCGCAGGGCTTATTTAGGTCTATGTGAAAGCGCAGCAAAAACAGAATTACCCCAAATCACCGGAAAAAGCATAATATTGGTCGATGGGAATAAGGCAATTGACGCCGGAGTGCCGTGCTATCCTATAATAAAGGGAGATAGCAAAAGTTATAGTATCGCTTCTGCCTCAATTATTGCTAAAGTTTCGCGAGATGGGGTTATGAGCGAACTTGCAAAGGATTCCCCGCAATATCACTGGGAAAAGAACGCGGGCTACGGAACTAAGGAGCATCAAGAGGCGATTGCGAAGTACGGAATTACCGTGCATCACAGAAAAAGCTACGCCCCTATTGCAAAGTTGTTGAGGCAAGCCGCTTTTTAAATATAGCCGGCCACCGAAAGTTTGTTGGCCAGTCGATCCGGTTCGGCAGGAGCAGTACGTTGAGTACAGCTCTGCGGCTCCGTGTCTCCTGGCCACAGTTCAATTGTAATTGGCTATATTGCCTTTTTGCAGCTATAACGATACACTGGTGTAGTTAGGTGTTTCGGCCGAGTGGCAGAATGGCTATGCAGAAGACTGCAAATCTTTGTATGTCGGTTCAATTCCGGCCTCGGCCTCGTGACTTATGGACATCACATTACGTAACGCCATAAAAACGCTAGCGAAGTTACCTGGACTTGGTCCACGCTCATCGCAACGTGCCATCTTGTTCGCTATAAAAGACGACTTTTTGTTGTTAGATTTGCTGATAAGCGACCTGCAGTGCGTCCGCAATTCCCTAAAGAAATGCCGGATTTGCGGGAATTTCGGTACAAGTGATATTTGCGATATTTGCGGAGACAGCAAACGAGACGCACACCTGCTCTGCGTGGTTGAGAGCGTCGCCGATTTGTGGGCGATAGAGCGCTCGCAAATTTACCGCGGACGCTATCATGTTTTGGACGGCGTGTTGTCGGCAATCGAGGGAGTCGGGCCAGCTCAGCTCAATATGCAATCGTTACTACGCAGGTTCGACGACACACAACACCAGCGAGGAGCTGGAGACGCCGCGGAAGGCGGCGGGACGGCTATCTCAGAGGTTGTGATCGCTCTGAATGCAACGATCGACGGGCAAACAACGTTGCATTATGTGGTAAATTTGCTCAAAGATAAGAAGCTCAAGATTTCGTCTTTGGCTCACGGCATCCCAATTGGAGGAGAGCTGAATTATCTGGATGAGGGGACATTGTCCACGGCATTTTTGGATAGGCACGACGTACAACAGTTTAATGGCTCCGCTCACGATATTCCGGACCACGCGTATCAGTTGGTTCGTCGCTCGGCCTGAGCGGGACATCATAATTTTACAAGAGGAATATGACAAAACGTTACTTAGTTACCAGCGCGCTTCCGTACATAAACGGCATCAAGCATCTCGGGAACCTCATAGGCTCCATTCTCCCCGCGGACGTGTATGCCCGCTTTCTGCGGCAATGCGGAAAGGAAGTTCTGCACATCTGCGGAACGGACGAGCACGGAACTCCCGCAGAAATCGCCGCGCAAGAGGCCAACCTTCCCGTACCGCAATATTGCGAGGAAATGCACAAGACGCAAAAGGAAATTTACGAAAAATTTGACATATCTTTCGACTTTTTCGGCCGCACGTCGTCCCGCTCTAACCATATTCTAACAACCCAGATATTCAAGGAATTGTACAAAAATGGCTACATAAGCGAGCAGGAAATTTCCCAATATTACTCAGAGGCCGACAAACGCTTCCTCCCAGACAGGTACGTTGAAGGGACGTGCCCACACTGCGGCTACCAAAAAGCTCGCGGCGACCAGTGCGATGGCTGCAGCGCTTTGTTGAACCCGGAGGACCTGAAGGACCCTTATTCCGCAATAAGCGGCTCGCACGATGTGGAGCTCAGGCGGGTTAAGCACTTTTTCTTAGATATGCCTAAGTTAGAGCCGCTGGTGACGAAGTGGATTGAGCAGCAGAAGGAGTGGTCTGACGTTGTGCGTGGGGTTGCCAGGAAATGGATTAGCGAAGGGCTGCAGCAGCGTTGTATTACGCGCAATTTAAAATGGGGAATTAAGGTCCCCAACGATCTTCCGGCGCTACACGCAATTTCGCAAATAGATCCTTCCAACGAAGAGGACGCAGAAGACAAAGTCTTTTACGTGTGGTTTGACGCCCCGAACGGCTACATCAGCATCACACAGGATTGGGCTATAAACTCCGGCGATCAGGAAGCCTGGAAGAAATGGTGGCAACCAGACAACGAGAATGATGTGTTTTATGTGGAGTTTATGGCAAAGGACAACGTCCCTTTCCACACAGTTTTCTGGCCCTCCATTTTGTTCGGGCTTGACACGGACTTCAAAAAAGTCGACGACATCAAGGGCTTCCACTGGCTCACGTACGAGCACGGGAAATTCTCAACAAGCCAGCAGCGCGGCGTGTTTACCGATACGGCCTTGGAATTGTATCCAGCCGATTACTGGCGCTATTTCTTGCTGGCTAATTGCCCGGAGGGGGCTGATTCGGATTTTTCTTTCGCTTTGTTTGCTTCTGTTGTTAACAAAGACTTGGCGGATATCTTGGGGAATTTTGCGTCGAGGGTTGTGGCGCTGCAAAAGAAGTATTTTGGGTTGGTTGTGCAATCTGAATTAACAGACGCAACTATAGACCGGGAGCTTGAGGCAAAAGCCACGAAGATAGCGCAAAATATTGCTTGTTTGCTTTCTGAAAGGAAGTTCAGGGCGGCCACGACTGGACTGCGGTCTTTGTGGGTGTTGGGGAATGAGTATATAACCCAGAAAAGCCCGTGGTTTGTGCTTCCTGAGGACTTGGAGCAAGGCGGGGTGATATTGACGCATTGTCTGCATTTGCTTAGAACATTCGCCGTAGCGAACCTTCCTTTTATTCCGTCGACGGCGCGGAAAATTGTGCAGTTGCTGAATGACGAGGAAAGCGCGGTCAGCTCAACAAAAATTGATGAGAGCGTGAACTTTAAGTATTTCAAAAAAGGACACGCCGTGAGGGAAGTTGGGATCTTGTTTGAGAAGATCGACGAAAAGACTGTGCAGGCGCTGACGGCGAGGTTTAATGGTGGGAGCAATACCTAACTTTCTTTCAAAAAGCTGGAACACATCGACAAAGCTTGGGAGTTTTTGGCGCCAAGTGAGCAATGCAAGGTTATGCAGGACTTTGTGCATACGGTTTGGCTGAGCAGGCAAGGTGTGACGATTGAGTTTGCTGCAGCGCCCAACGAAACCAACCACGTCGTAACAATAGATGGGAGTTTTTACAACAGAAAGAATCAATCGCAGGTGTTTGTGAAGCGCGAAGGACCGAATGAACCGAAAGATCCTGTGATATTGAAGGCGCTGGTATTTGCTGAAATTTGGCAAGGGCAGCTTGACGCTGGGAAATTTCGAACGCATGAAGAAATTGCCCAAGCCTACAACGTCGACAAAGAATATGTGCAGCGCGGATTGTTTTTGGCGATGCTATCTCCTCAAATAAAATCCGCGATAATCCGCGGAAAACTTCATCCGCAATGGCGCCTACAAGATTTTAAGCGCAAACGCCCATCGCCAGATTGGCGCAAGCAAAAATCTGTGTTTTTATTTGAGGACGCAATCATAAAATGAATTACCAGCAGGAGCCTCGAAGCACAGGCGCCGAGCTGTACTAAACGTACTGTTCAAGCCGAGCATCGAAGCGACGAACTGGGAAACATTTTATGATTGCGTCTTGTAGGTCACGGGTTCCACCCAAACCTTGGTTCATTGCGAGTCTCCGGGCACAGGTGGGGAAAATATCGGTCAAAATAGTCTCCAACTCAAGGCTAACCAAGGCATACACGGTTTTGAACGGAGACCATTTTTAACCTACTGGTGTGGAGAATATTAGTCTCCGTTTTCGGAAAAATTGGGCATCAGTAGGTTGCGGAGACTATTTTGCTGATTTTTAGTTACTACTCAGCTATCCACCAACCCCCTAAAAGCCTTGATATTGCTGGCTAACAGTCGCATCCAACGCTTCGATAATTGCTAAAAATGGCCAATTTCTTCGCCTATTCCCCTCCTTTTTTGCGATGCACAAAAAATGTGAGTCATCATTAACTAGCAATATCAAGGCTTTGGGTTGGCTGACGGATAGGTGAGTAGTAACAAAAAGTGATCATATTTTGTTGCTTTTTTTATGCGTAGGCCCTGTGGCCATGAACTCGGTATAGACGCTGTGCGAACAAATTTGCTAGCCTGGCTCGTAGGTTTTTTGCGTTTGGAGTCAGATGGTAAGCTCTTTATTTTTGTACAATAGTCTCTCTCGTTTGAAAGAGAAGTTCGTTCCCCTATCAGACCAGCGCGTGACCATGTACGTTTGCGGGCCAACGGTTTACGATTTCGCGCACTTGGGCAATGCCCGAGCTATGGTCGCCTTCGACATATTGTACAGGGTCCTGCTGCACGAGTACAAAAACGTCACGTTCGTGAGAAATATCACAGATATTGATGACAAAATTTACGCAGCAAGCCTCGAGAAAAAGTGTTCATTCCTCGAAATCTCAGCAAAATTCGATGCCGAGTTTCAGCGGGACATGTGCTCTCTGAATGTTCTGGAGCCAACTTATCAACCGCACGCCACGGCCTTCATCCCTCAAATGCTGGAGATGATTGGCGCCCTGATACAGAAAGGATTCGCCTACGAACACAGCGGCCACGTTTTATTTGCAGTTAGCAAATTCCCTGATTATGGCAAATTATCGCTCAAAAACAGAGACGAACTGATCGCCGGGGCTCGCGTTGAAGTGGCCCCTTACAAGCAGGACGCGTGCGATTTCGTTTTATGGAAGCCGTCTTCGGACGAAATGCCCGGATGGGACAGCCCATACGGCCGCGGGCGCCCTGGTTGGCACATAGAATGCTCCGCTATGAGCGCCCACTATCTCGGCAAAGTGTTTGATATACACGCCGGCGGCGTAGATCTGATTTTTCCGCATCACGAAAATGAAGTCGCGCAGAGTAGGTGCGCCTGGGGAACTGACCGTATGGCGAATTTCTGGCTGCATAACGGGCATCTCATCGTTGAAGGGAAGAAGATGTCGAAGTCGCTTGGGAATTTTTTCACGGTGAGGGAGATCCTGCAAAAGTATCATCCGGAGGCCGTGCGCCTAACGTTTTTGCAGACGCATTACAGGCAGCCGTTGGATTGGAGCTCTTCAGCGATTGAGCAGGCAAAACTTTTACTAAACAAATGGTACAGAGTTATAGAAAAATTTGAACAAAAGGCGGATTTTGCGGAGTTGTTTGAAGGCGAGGTAGAGTGGGATGACGCTATTGCTGTGAAAGCGGCCAGCTTTTTTGAGGCCATGAATGATGATTTGAACACGCCGCTTGCTTTGCAGAGTTTTGCAAGGTTAGTTAAGCATTTGGATGAGGTGAGTTCGGGGGCACAGCGGGACGGAGAGCTTGAGGCGGTGAGATTGGAATTGAGGGCGGTTCTGTACTGCGCCAAGGTGTTGGGCTTGCTGACTGTGCGAGCTGTAGAGTGGTTTAGGTATTCCCCTGTTAATGCAGGAGACGGCGCTGGCACTTTGGATGGAGGTGTTCTCAGCAACGAAGACGTGGAGGCGAAACTACAAGAAAGGCAAAACGCGCGGGCAAACAAGGATTTCCGCAAGGCGGACCGCATAAGAGAGGAACTGGAGCGTGCCGGAATCGTGATTGAGGATTCAGAAAGAGAGACTAAGTGGAGACGTCTTTAGAACCCGTTGACATAATGATTTAATTTGTGGATTTTGCAGGAGACACGGAGCACAGAAGCGGAACGTACTTAGATGTACGTGAGCATTCAAGCACCGGATCGACGTACCCAAAAACTGATTTTGAAGAGTTTGGAAAGAGGTCCAATTTAAATCTTATGTCAACGGGTTCTAAGAACTAAATGGCCCTGGCGAGTACTCAGCCACAAAAAGAATTGTGAGCAAGAGTCTCGAAGCGCAGGCGCCGAGCTGTACTTAACGTACTGCTCAAGCTGAGCACCGAAGCGACGAACTCACAAACTTTTTGTGGCTGAGTATTCACGCCGAAACGGGCTCTTACAAGTGTACTCTATGGTCATCCTGTACGGTAACATCTAGGTTTTGCATGGTGCCCCAGTTGTTTTTTACCTCTGGCTGGATCGTGATCCTCCCTCCCCTTATTGTAAAATTACCATCAATAACAGAAAAGCGATTTAAGGAAAGTTTGCGCCAGTGCTTCCTGCAAAAGAACCAACTAAAAAGCGCAGACGTGCATATTGATGCAAGTATTATCACTGCTGGATAAACAATGTTCGGATTATATTCGCTTATTGAAGAAACGAGTTTTGGATATAATGTCTCCTTCGCGTAGCTTACAGCTACACCGCCTTTTTCAATTATGCTTTCTGTTATAGGTGACCTTCTTACAATATCAACAAAGCCCTGCACAGAAGTCCCAAGATTATCCCAACTAAACGACGACGCATTGCTTGCCCAACAAACCAGCGTAATGGAACAAAACACCGCTACCTTAATACTTTTCATAGTCCCCCTCTCTAAAAAAACAACAGGCTTGGTTTACTCGGCGACTTGTACCTCAGTCTTAAAGCTCAAAAACTCTGCAATTTTGGCAACCAAACTTTCCAAAGCCTCCACCCTCGTAACTATGTCGTCAGAGTAAATATTCGTGTTTTCCAGAGCTTCGTTGAACTCCTCCTCCGCTCTCCTTAAAGACACCTCAAACTCCGTAATCGCCGTGTGCACTTCATGGAAAAGCGAAATAACGCTATTCCTTTTACTCGAGCTGCGAATACTTCTTATAGTGTGCCCAACTTCATTATCATCGTTCTCTATGTCGAAAAGACTGCGTATCCACAATGTTTTAGAAATGAGACTCCCGTTTTTCCCTTCCGAATCGCTAATCGCCTTCAGTGCCGTCTTTATATCGGTGGCATTCCCGAAGACGCTGATGAAGTGCAGTAATGACACATCGTCGCTGATCGCCTTCAGGAGATTAGACGGCTCTGCTCCTTCTGAAAAATTAGCAGTGCACCATTTGTGTACCCCTTGCATTTCTTCGTCTTCAGTGTTTTGCGCCAAGAAGGCTTGCAAGTCATCTAGCGTCTCTGATACATGCTTATTAGCCGTTAAACACTGCAACGCTGGACTTTCTTCTCGAGGCCGTAGGGCTCTGTTCCCAAGGATAGCTCGTATAATCACCAAATGTTGTAGAGATGCGGAGTCTCCATAATTTTTGCGCATCCCATCTCTCAGCAGATCTCCTATGTTTCCCGCTAATACTGCCTCACCACCAACAGGCGAATAGCAGTGGCAACCACAACACAACTGCCCCACGGCAACAGTGAGCATTGATAATTTCACTAACGAAAACGTTTTCCGCACATATAGCATTTCTTCCCCCATCCAATAGTCAAAAGTTACTGATTCCTAATACATTGAATTCTTCCATAAGAATATTAATTAACTATTAATTTTGAGGTTTCTTTGTGCTGATGCGCTGAGTTGTAGAGAGAGCTGATGGAATCCACAGTCATCGGACCTCTTTCGAAACCTTCAAAATCAGTTTTTGGGTACGTCGATCCGGTGCTCGAATGCTCACGTACTAATAAGTACGCTCCACTTCTGTGCTCCGTGTCTCCTTCCCAAAATTCTGATTTTGAAGGTTTCGAAAGAGGTCCATTGAGTATTTCCCAGTAGGAACGGAGCGCCGAAGTGCAGCGTACTTATTAGTACGTGAGCATTCGAGCACCGGATTGGGCGAAGAAAAGACCAATTTAAATCATTATGTCAACAGGTTCTTAGTCTCATTCTCTATTTGGAGTCTCCCCCTCAACCACTCTCTCATCGCCGCCCGCTCCACCGGCCGCCGCCTCTTCTGCTCCAGGGACACCGCTTGTCTGAGCCGCCTTATACATAGCTTCCCCAATTTTCATAGAAGAATTAGACAGAGCCTTAAGCCTCTCCTCAATCAAGATCCGCTCGTCTCCCTGCAGAGCCTGTTTGAGCGCCTCAATATCAGCCTCAATCTTCGCTTTATCATCAGCTCCGATCTTCTCGCCATGCTCCGCTAACGACTTTTCCGTGCTCGCGATCAAGGCATCCGCGCGGTTTCTCGTTTCAATGAACTCCTTCTTTTCCTTATCGCTTGCCGCATTAAGCTCAGCATCTTTAACCATTTGCTTGATCTCTTCATCCGAAAGCCCGCCTGACGACTGTATACTTACTCTCTGCTCTTTCCCGGTCGCCTTATCTTTCGCAGAGACCTGCACAATTCCGTTGGAATCTATATCAAAGCTGACCTCTATCTGTGGAACCCCGCGCGGGGCCGGCAAAATGCCCTCCAAATTAAACTGCCCCAACAACTTATTTTGCGCCGCGATCTCGCGCTCTCCCTGGAACACACTGATTGTGACCGCCGTTTGGTTGTCCGCCGCGGTTGAGAAGACCTGGCTCTTGTGCGTTGGGATCGTGGTGTTGCGATCTATAAGGCGCGTGAAAATTCCGCCCAGCGTCTCGATCCCGAGCGAAAGCGGCGTCACGTCGAGCAACAAAACATCCTTAACGTCCCCTTTGAGGACCGCCCCTTGTATCGCCGCACCAATCGCCACAACCTCATCCGGATTCACCCCTCTATGAGGATCCTTGCCAAAGAAATCGCGCACAGTCTCCAGCACCTTAGGCATGCGCGTCATCCCGCCAACCATGATCACTTCTGTTATGTCTCCCTTGGAAACCCCCGCATCGCTCAGTGCCTTCCTGCATGGCTCCACCGTTTTCTGGATCAAATCCTCAACCAGGGACTCCAACTTCGCTCGCGTTAGTGTCATCTGGAGGTGTTTTGGGCCAGACGCATTCGCCGTAATAAACGGCAGATTAATCTCAGTTTGCAAAGAAGAGGACAGCTCGATCTTCGCCTTTTCTGCCGCCTCCTTTAGGCGCTGCAAAGCCATCTGGTCTGTGCGCAAGTCTATCTGGTTCTCCTTTTTGAAGGTATCCGCAATGTAGTCCATGATGCGATTATCGAAGTCCTCCCCGCCGAGGAACGTGTCCCCATTAGTGGCCTTCACCTCAAACACACCATCAGAGATCTCCAAGACCGACACGTCAAACGTTCCGCCGCCAAGGTCATACACGATAATCGTTCCGCCGTTTTTCTTTTCGAGGCCGTATGCGAGGGCCGCGGCGGTTGGCTCGTTTATGATGCGCAGCACGTTCAGGCCGGCAATCTTCCCTGCATCCTTTGTTGCCTGGCGCTGGGAGTCATTGAAGTATGCGGGAACGGTGATGACGGCGTCGGTTACCTTTTCTCCCAAGTGCGCCTCGGCCGTTTCTTTCATCTTTTGCAAAATAAAGGCGCTAATCTGGCTTGGGCTATACTCGGTTCCTCTGACGTTTACCCACGCATCCCCGGATTTATTTGCGCAAATTTTGTACGGAACAAGCTCGATATCCCGCTGCGTCATCGGGTCGTCGAATCGGCGCCCTATAAGCCTTTTGATGGCGAAAAGGGTCCCGGTGGGGTTGGTGATGGCCTGGCGTTTGGCCGGGCTTCCGACGATTTTTTCTCCGGAACTGGTGAAAGCCACAACCGACGGGGTTGTCCTCATTCCTTCGGAATTCTCCAAGACTTTGCCGGAGCCTCCTTCCATAATGGAAACGCACGAATTCGTGGTTCCCAAGTCTATTCCTATAACTTTTGACATGATCTCCTCCTTTACTAAAATCTCAAGAGTGGTGGTAGCCCGACTCTGAATCCCGAGTGAATAATTTCTCAGTGATCTTGCGAGGTTTTTCTCGTTAGCAGCCACCTCTCCACAGTGCTAATAGTAACGCCGATTCTAGTTGAACGCAATAGGAGATTTTATTTCACGGTATTTTCAGCGAATGTGCCGAGTCACCGGAAATCATATGAAAATTGCGCCGTTATTTTCCAATCATTCATGCCGAAAAGTGGTTCAGGAACAACGACCCATTTCCCAGAGCTCGTTGCCTCCTGGCCTAATCACCACCTGTGAGCATTCGAGCAACAACGGGCTCCCGGCAAAGTCGTAGACTTTGTTGGGGCTCTGTTCGACGAACTCGCAATCTTTTGATTACTGGGGATACTATGATTTATTTCTACGTCGGGTCCCTGCCAAAACCCTGGAGTATAGAAGAACTCGCAAACTTTCGAGGGCTGAGTTATACTCGCCGCAAGTCCGCCAGCAACACAGGCCGTTTCGCCATGGCTACACCCAGCTTTGTCCACCTCAGAGTACACAGCGCCTATTCTCTTTCTCACGGCGCCATTAAAGTGTCTCACATCCCAGACTTGTGCTTGGCGAACTCCATGCCGGCCGTTGCGATCACGGACATAAACAATCTTTTTGGCGTGATGGACATAGCTAAAACCCTGAGCAGCAAGGGCATTCAACACATCGTGGGCTCTCAGATCACGCTAAACATTCAGGATTCCGTCTCCTCATTTTCCGCCACAATAGTGCTGTTGGCCAAAAGCCTCGTCGGCTACAAAAACCTCATAAAATTGTCCACCGCCTCATACCAGCACAAAAACTTGCAGTCAGAAGGCCCAGCGATAACTATGGACCACCTTGAGCAATATCACGACGACCTCATCTGCCTAACCGGCGGAGATACGGGGCCGCTCGCTCATTTTTTGCTGCAGAAAAACCACGCCGCGGCAGAAGCTCTATTATCAAAGCTATTACTTTTATTCAAAGATAATTTATACATCGAGATTATGCGGCACGGCCTGCCTCCCCAAATAACCCTCGAGCCGCAATTTCTGGATCTCGCCGCGAAACACGGCGTTCCCATCGTTGCAACCAACGACGTATATTTCGAGGACAGAACGATGTTTGAGGCGCACGATGTCCTGCTTTGTATAGCAAACGCGCACTATCTCAGCGAAACAAACAGAGAGCAATCGATCCCCGACAAATACTTCAAGTCACAAGAAGAGATGCAGGCGTTGTTCGCCGACCTCCCAGAAGCCCTAGAAAACACCGTCAACATCGCCAAGCGCTGCCATTTCATCCTGCAAGAGCGTGCCCCAATTTTGCCGAAGTTTACGTCTGAGTCTGGTTTGTCCGAACCGGAAGAGCTGCGCTTACAATCCGCAAAAGGCCTGCAGCACCGTCTTGAAACACGCGTGTTCCCTGATATTTTGCGCTCTAGGGCAAAAAACGGCCAAACCGCGGATTTAACGGAAGAAGAGCGCGCCGCAATCGTTGATAAATACACAGCCCGCCTCGAAAATGAATTAGGAGTCATCGAGAAAATGGGCTTTCCAGGGTATTTTCTGATCGTTTCAGATTTTATCAAATACGCCAAAAGCCAAAATATTCCGGTTGGCCCAGGGCGCGGGTCTGGGGCAGGCTCCATTGTGGCCTGGGCGCTGACGATCACGGACATTGATCCGATCAAATTCTCGCTCATTTTTGAAAGGTTCTTGAACCCGGAACGGGTTTCCATGCCAGACTTCGACGTCGATTTCTGCCAGACTCGACGCGCAGAAGTGATCGATTACGTGCGCCGACGTTACGGAGACGACAAAATCGCGCAGATTATCACATTCGGAAAACTTCAGGCCCGTGCGGTTTTGCGCGACGTTGGGCGGGTGCTGGCGATTCCGTACGGGCAGGTCGACAAGGTCTGCCGCCTGGTGCCAAACAACCCGTCGGCTCCGGTTACTTTGAGCGAGGCCGTGAAAAAGGATGAAACCTTTGAGGCTATGATGAAAGAGGACCCGGCGATAGAGAAGCTGATCAATATTGGCTTGAAGCTTGAGGGGCTCTATCGGCACGCCTCCGTTCATGCGGCTGGGGTTGTGATCGGAGATCAGGTTTTGGCTGATGTGGTGCCTCTATACTACGACGGCGAGTCCCCAATCGCGATCACGCAAATAAATATGAAATATATAGAAAACGCGGGCCTACTAAAATTTGATTTCTTGGGGTTGAAAACATTATCTGTAATACAGATGTGCGTCGATTTGCTGAAGAAGCAGAATATCGACGTCGACATAAGCTTAATTCCCCTGGACGACCCTAAAACCTTTGAATTGCTGTGCAATACGAATGTTTTGGGGGTGTTTCAGCTGGAAAGCGGCGGGATGAGGGAGGTTGTGAAGAAATTGCGGCCGGATAGGTTCGAGGACCTCATCGCCCTTGTCGCCTTGTACAGACCAGGCCCAATGAACGACATCCCAAAATACCTCGCCAGAAAGCACGGCCGCGAGGAGGTCGCGTATCCGCACTCCAGCATTCAAAGCATCTTGGAAAGCACGTATGGGGTGATGGTCTACCAAGAGCAGGTGATGCAGATTGCCCAGGTAATGGGGGGGGATACGCTCGGAGGGGCCGATCTTTTGCGGCGCGCGATGGGAAAGAAAATCAAGGCCGAAATGGACGCCCAGCGGAAAAATTTCGTTGATGGCGCGATAAAAAACGGGGTGGCCGAGGAAACAGCATCTGATGTGTTCAGCTTGATGGCCAAATTCGCGTCATATGGCTTCAATAAAAGCCACTCCGCCCCATATGCCCTGATCTCGTACCAAACGGCATTTTTAAAGGCGAATTTCCCTGTGGAGTTCTTCGCGGCCACGGCTTCGTTTGCGAAAGGAGACACAGACGGACTGATCGCGCTTTTTCAGGATCTGCGCGAAAATGGGCTGGAACTTTTGCCTCCCGATATCAACAAATCTTTCGTGGACTTTGTTCCAGAGGGGAAGGGCGTACGGTATGCTTTGTCCGCGATAAAAAATGTTGGCGAAAAGGCGATGGAGGGATTGGTTCAGGAGCGAGCGAAAAACGGGGTGTTCTCGTCGTTGGAGGATTTTGCGGCTCGCCTCGGTGACATAATAAACAAGCGCCAGCTCGAAAACTTGATTGCCTCTGGGGCGCTGGACGCCTTTGGGCACACTAGGAAGCAATTGTTTAACTCTGCGGATCTCATAGTAAAGTACGCGAACATGTACAAGCAAGAGAAGGCCAAAGCGGCGCGCTCTTTGTTCGGGGACGAGGCGGCCGCGGCTAATGAGCCGTTGAGGCTGAGGATATCTGGTGATGCGGGCGAAGGAGGGGAGCCTGGTGGGAAAAACAATACAGAGCCAGAGTGGAACCTCCTAGAGAAAACGCAAAAAGAGTTTGAGGCGTTGGGATTTTTCTTAAAAGATCATCCGCTTGACGTTTATAGTGACGTGACAAGCATGATGAATCTGCACGACAGCTCTTCGTTTGCCAGGTTAGCCCAAATCTCTGAAAACGGGGTTACTGTTCGATTTGCCGCTATTATTTTGTCAAAAGAGGAGCGCACTTCCCAAAAAAATGGGGGAAAGTACGCATTTGTCACGCTATCTGATAAGTTTGGGATTTTTGAGGTCCCTTTCTTTTCGGAGAGCTACGCTAGGATTCGGGATATCGTGGAGCCGGGGCGAGCAGTGTATGTGGAGGCGCTTGCGCGCCAGAATGGGGATTCATTCCGCCTTACTGGTCAAGCCATGGAAAGACTGGAAGACAATGCGAAAACGGCAGACGAAAACAAGATACAGCGCTTAAGTTTGCAGATTCAGCCGGATTGCGGTATTGCGGAGAAGCTTAGTGGCGTTTTGAGTCGATTGGAGAATGGCACTAAGGTGGGCGGCTCCAGCGAGGAGGTTGTGAACCCTAGTGAAGTGAACGTTTACAATGGCAGTTTAGTCGAATTGATTGTTCCGTACGAACACGTTATTTTGAAAATATCGTTCCAAAAATTGTACGAGATCCCAACAAGCGTTAAGGCTGAGATTTTGTCATGGAATGGAGTCCACTATGTTTAGAAAGCGGAGAAAATAAAATAATGGGAATGCCAGCTATCCTTTCGGGATTGTGCAAGTGCGTATTCGGAGCTGCTCCAACGCCTTTAATTGTGCCGCCGATCGACTGTGTGGTCGCAAAGAATATGCCGATGGCCACGATAATGAACCACATACCGTTCATGAATATCACGCCATTTGGAACGTGCATGAACATAGCAAACCCAATGGTCGCGGCGGCAACGGCGGCGGCCCTCGGTGTTCTGACGCCGATGCCTTGCATTCCGATAACAACGGGGCCCTGGCTTCCGATCAAACCCACGATTGTTGTTAAAAACAAGCCAGCCCTAGACAACACGTCTATGCTTATGTGTCAGTGGGGAGGGGTTATACAGGTGTCGTTCCCCGGACTAACAATGTGCACAATGTAAAAACCCAGCCACAAAAAGAGTTGTGAGCAGGAGCCTCGAAGCGCAGCGTACTTGTGGTACGTTAGCCTTCGAGCAACGGATCGGCGAACTCTCGAACTTTTTGTAGCTGGGTATATCTAGGTGTTGCTGAAGATTATGCTTGCCAACTCACACGCAACAACCAGCACAGCAAACAGCACGCAGCTAAGCAATATCGGCTTATTGTTGAGAATAGTAAACTTGAGCGGATCTTTGATTTTTGCGAGAAGGAACGCGGGCAAGAAAATCGCAATGATCGCCAGGATCATCCCAGCGAAACTCAACACTTTGACGAAGGCGTTAGGCACCCAAATCGCAATCAACAAAGATGGAACAACCGCAATAATCGCTGACCATATGCGTCTAGCCATAACAGCTGAAGCACTTTGGGCGGGTGTCGTGTCAGCAGAACTGTCTCCCTCCACCGAGGCGCTGCCAACCATCTTCGCCAGTCCTTTCGAGAACTTCCCTTTCCCGCAGAATGCGCCGAGAGACAAATCCAAATCGTCCACAAGCGCCAGCCCAACCCCAATAAGCGACGTAACAATCGCCAACACCGAGATCACGAACACAACCGCTTTCACCATTCTGGCATCGGAAATCGAGCACAGCGCCTGTACCAATTCGTTGACGTCTATCCCTTTAGCCGCCATCCTCGCAAAAAGATCCGGGTGAGTACCAAAAATCAACGCGATGACGCCAATAACCCAGCCAGCGTACAGAATCGCCGGCATCAGGCTCCCCCAGAAACAGGCTGTTTTTATCAGCTTTGGGTCGTTGTTGCAAAATTTTGTAACAGAGTGCAGAGAGCCCTGAAACCCAAAAGACGTGAATAGTGTTGGCAAGATTATGCAAAGCTGCGGGAGTGCGATTGCGTTTGTGTTGTGGGGTAGAGCCGTAAAGTCGATCTTCAAAACCATGCCGATAACCGCCGCAATAATAACGAGCACTAGAGATATAAAAACCTTGTGATTCAAGCTGATGATCCGGTCCGTCGCCAACACGAGAAGCACAAAACACCCGAATCCCACAATGATTTTCAGAGTGTTATCGTTTTCCACTAGAACAGAGCTCAAACCATATATGTAGGCCGACAGTAAGGCGAATTGTAGGAGTCTGAGACTGATTTTCCCGACGTACGCAGCACCTTTGCCGGAAAATCGGAGGCCAACAAGCTCAAGCGTGAAGCGGCTGTCGGAGTGTAAATTGAGCTCGGTACGCATGAGGGCGGAGATGTACGTCATGAATACGCAGACAAGCATTAGAAGGATGGACGGGATTATTCCAATATGAGCCAGCACTATCGGCAACGACAGCATTCCGGAGCCAACGGCCGTTCCGGCTAGTATGAAAATGGCTTGCATTTGCTTTTGCATGGTGCCCAGTCACAAAAAGTTCGAGAGTTCGTCACCGCGGTGCTCGAATGCTCACGTACATAAGTACGCTTGCGCTTCTGCGCTTCGGAGCTCCTGCTATCAACTCTTTTTGTGACGGTGATATTTCTCGACTAAATATACAACTGCATAACAAATTGTACAGAACCAATGCAAGGAAAACCTCATTATACACACCCAACTTATTGGTGGTCCGTCAGCAAGGAAAGCAATTTTACGCACACATCCTGACGCACTGAATCGGATAGACCATCGATCAATATTGTCTTCCTGTCTGACGTGTGCCCGCGGATGATACTAACGTTTTGCTTCGCGATATTTAGTTCGCTTGCTATCAAAGACACAACCTTTGCATTCGCCTTCCCGGCCTCTGGAACGGTTGTAACATACAGCTTTAAGTACTTACCAGCGTTTGAATTCGGAGAAGCATAAGGTTCGAAGCCGGCAACTTTGTTGTGCGCCGCTTTTGTGATCACTTTAATAAAAAACGAAACAGCTCCGTTCTTCACGCGAAATGGACTCCTCTCGTCCGCATTATCCATATTTCTGATCATCAAACGCACGAGCCCGCGTGTTCCAGGCCAACAAGAAACACATAGCTCCCAGGCACGACGCTAACAGCATCGAGGAAAATACCAGATTCCACCCGTGCCCCCACTTAACCAAAAAAGCCGTTCCAATCCCCGCTGCAGCAGTTCCCAAGTAGCCGAATGTTCCAGTGAGGCCAGAGGCCGTGCCCGCCGCTTTTTTCGAGGCGAAATCGACTGCCGCAATCCCAACAATAACTTGTGTCCCTGCAATGAAAAACCCAAGCGACAGCATAGTAATTATGCTAAGCACCTGACTCCCCGCGGGAACGAAGCACAGCGCGGCCATTGAGATAATCAAGCCAATCGAGAAAATAAAGCCAACGCGAGCCCTGTGCCCACTAAAAAATTTATCTGATAGATGCCCAGCGTATAAAGATCCAACGATCCCAGTAATGTGGAAGATGGCCGCTTGTATTCCAGCAGACAGTGTGGAAACCCCTTTGGCCTCACACAAAAACATCGGCGCCCAATTTAGGATGCTCATTTTGACAAAGTACGAAAAAAAATTGGCAGAGCTCATGGTCAAAACCATCTTGTTGCGTAAAACGAGATCCGCAAAAGTCTTGAGCCCATAAGAGCCATCCTCTTCGTCTGCGGCTTTCGCGTTAGTTTTTTTTCGCCTGTTGCCAGCGTGCTTCACTACAGGAGGCGCCCCATCGTATTCTTCAACACTTTTTAGGCCAACTGCTGTTGGATCGTTTCTTATTCCAGCAAAAACCAGCCAAGCTACAAACATCCCAACCGCCCCTGGAAGAAAGAACGCGTAGCGCCAGCCAAGAATCGGCAAAAAGGCGGCGATGCAGATTCCTATGATGGCGCTTCCTATTTGTTGGGATGAGCTCCAGAGTGCCCAGTGTACACCAAACGTGCGGTGGCTAAACCAGTAAGCCAAAAGTTTGGCACACGATGGAGCTCCCATGGACTGGAAGCACGAATTCAGAGACCAAATGATCGTCATGGTCACAAGGGAAGACGTGCTCCCCATAAACATGTTTGCTATGGCAGAGCATAGAAGACCTAGAGAGAAGATGACGCGCGCGCTGTGCTTGTCTCCGACGAGTCCGCTTATGACTTTTCCAAAGCCGTAGATAACGCAAGATGTTGAAGTAAGCATGCCGAGCTCTATCTTGGAATAGCCCAAAGACTCACTGATGCCAGGTAGCGCGAATGAGATATTGTGCCGAATGAAGTACAATGCCGCGTAGCCCAGCATAAGAAAGAACATTATGCGGAAACGCCAGTACGCGTACAGAGAGGCTTCTGTTAAATTTTTCTTCAACATTAAATTAAAGTTAAACAGCATTTCCCTTCTGTGTTGTCCCCAGCCCATGAAAGTTTGTAGGTTCGTCGAACGGCGCCCCAACAAAGTCTGCGACTTTGCCGGGAGCCCGAAGATACGGCAGGAGCAGCACGCCGGCGCAGCTCTTCGCCTGCGCGACATGTCTTCTGCCCTCAATCCTTTCTGGGACTGGGGAGGCCCTATTGCGAAAGCGATTTTTCAAGCATGAACCTCGAAACGCAGCCACAACATACTCATGGTACGCGTGCATTTGAGCATCGAAGCGACTGCCACGAATCTAAGAGGCTTTCGCAATAGATCTACCAAATAACCACAAGAGGATACACGGCTAACTGCCTTAAAGCAAACAATAGAAATCAACGAACTTCGTTTGGAGTCCGGCGCTTCCGTGATAAGACGCTTTACCTTGGGAATTCCGCCTCATGAGGCTTTTCCTGTTGTGGCTTTTATCTTCCTGAGCCTTTCACTATTACTCAGACCGCCCTTCCTTCCCATCTCCACGAATCCGTAGTGCGTGAGCTGGTCGGATCGCTTACGACCGCCTCGTCTCCCAAGCTCGACGTATCCAACATGCCCGAGCTGCTTCGCCCTAGCGAGCCCACCGGCCCTCGCTATCGCGGCAACCTTTCCTTTTGGCATGGAAGCAAACCCGCGAAACTTAATGCGGCTTTCCTTTACAACACCAGTAGTACCATCGCTCATCGTCTTCAACTCACTCCCAAGAAACAGCGCGAACCGAAGTTCGCACGCATTGCAACCGAGCGGCAGAGTAGCAAAAAGGAATTCCAGGAAGTAAGAGATAAAACCGGCAAAAAAACAACTATAGATTGCGTTTGTGGTTTTATTTTTTACCGCGGATTATGGTCAATTGTTTTGGGGCAATTAATGTTATTGCTGTTTTTTAATAAAAGAAGTTGTTGTTTGTATAGAACTTTTGATTTCTTCAAAAAACATTTTCCCACTAACATTCTTAAAAAGAGAAAAAGTTATTAAAAAACAATTTTAATGAGAACCCTTTAAGCCACAGGAAGGATGGCTGGAATAGCCATAGTCAGCGTCCAAAACGTTTTCCCCGGCGAAATGTACTCCGCACAAGCCTACTCGTTCAGGTGTAACTACATCCTGTTCAGATGTAGCACCATTTGGCATTGAATGGTCTTCATCCGATGGCGGATCGCATAGTTGATGACGGACCGTAATGGAAAGATACGACTCACACATTTTTGCCGTTTTACTTATTTATATAATGTGATACACTGCAGTCATGAGAGTTTTATTTATGGATATTTTATGAGTAACAAAGCATATATATCTTTGTTTTTAAGCGTCACTTCCCTCAGCGTTGTATTTGGTGAACTTTGGTGTGATTTATTTGGGAAAGACTCAGCGTCACGTGATGGGCAGCAGGCGGGAGCAAATGCAAACGGTAATTCAGAGACAGGATGTGACCGCGCTGTGCGCTTGCTTGACAGCCGACGAATTCGAGACCAAAGGCAGGGTTTGGAGCTTCTCATGAGGCTGGCTAATCAAGTGGTTCCCGAAGCACAATTTCAGCTTGGTAAGCGTTTTTTTCAGCTTGGGTCTGATGCCGGGATAGCTTGTGGGAAGGAATGCCTAGAAAGAGCGGCAAGTCAAGGCTATCAACCAGCGAGAGTCCTACATGAACAGTATTTCCCAAAGAGTGGTGGAAACTACCCCCAACATCGCATGACCACCAATCACGATCGGTTTGTCCCTCTGATGGACAGGGCTGCTCAAGGAGACCGTGATGCACAATTTCAGCTTGGAGAATATTTTATCAAAGATGGGGATGGAAGTTTGATTTTCAGTTTAGAATATCTGAGAAGAGCAGCCGATCAAGGTCATCCAAAAGCCCAGGAGCAATACGGGTGGCGGTTATTCTGTTTGAGCAAGGAGGAGCCAGAAGATCAGCAAGGAATAGAAGCTGCCAGACATTACTTAGAACTAGCCGCACAACAAGGGCGTAAGAAGGCACGAGAGCTTCTTACCGTGATTGGGTATTGATTGGACCTCTTTCCAAACTCTTCAAAATCAGTTTTTGGGTACGTCTATCCGGTGCTCGAATGCTCACGTACATCTAAGTACGCTCCGCTTCTGTGCTCCGTGTCTCCTTCCCAAAATTCTGATTTTGAAGGTTTCGAAAGAGGTCCATTATACAAAATTTTGATGCCTTGTCGTAGGACAAGCGCAATGCTACACTGCAGCAGGTAGTGTTTTGTCAGAAGTGTTCAATGATTAATGTTCGCGTCAAGGGAGCTGAGCCGCTCGTCATACAGTCAACCGCCTGCGTCAGCGGCGTCGAAGCTGTGAAAGCTCTCCTAGAGAAAAGCCAAAAGCTAGAAGCCCCGGCGGTTTTGTGTAATGTGAACGGCACGACATGCGATCTAACAACACTGATCCCAGATAAAGCCGATGTAGAGATTCTCACGCTGCACTCGCCAGAAGCCCTAGAGGTGATCCGCCACAGCACGGCTCATGTCATGGCAAAGGCAGTGCAAGAGCTCTATCCCGGAACCAAAATCGCGATCGGCCCGGCAACGGATACGGGCTTTTTCTATGATTTCGCCACTCCACAGCCGTTCTCGCAAGATGACCTGCTCAAGATAGGAATCCGCATGAAGGACATTGCCACCCGCGATTTGCCGTTTGAAAGGCTTGTGGTCTCGCGAAAGGAGGCTCTCGAGCTTTTCTCGAAACTTGGTGAAGAGTTCAAGGTCGACATAATAAACGGCCTGGACGCGGACGAGGTGTCGCTTTACAAATTGGGCGAGATGTACGATTTGTGCAGAGGGCCGCATCTGCCTTCCACAAAATACATATGTGGCCAGGGACATGTCCTGCCACTGAAGGAATTAGCAACAGGAGAATTGACGGACTCACAAACTTTTGATGACGTGGAACGGGCTCAATTCGCATTAACACGTGTCTCCGCCGTCTACTGGAAAGGCGACGCCAGCAAGCCGTCCCTCCAAAGAATCACAGGCGTCTCCTTCGCCTCCAAACACGAGCTGGACGAGTACTTTTACAGGCTAGAAGAGGCCGAGCGGCGCGATCACCGGAAGCTCGGCGTTGAGCTGGACCTCTTCCACATGCAGGATATCGCGCCAGGTGCCGTTTTTTGGCACGCCAAAGGGTGGGCCCTCTACAGAACGATCAAAGGATTTATCCGCGATAAAATGCAGAAATTCGGCTACGACGAAATGAACACCCCGATGATCGTCGACAAAACCCTATGGGAGAAGTCGGGTCACTGGGAGAAGTTCCGCGAGAATATGTTTGTTACAGAGGCAAACGATGGCGAGCAGCTCGTGCTTAAACCAATGAATTGCCCGTGCCATGTGCAGATCTTTAACAAAAAGGTGGTTAGCTATAGGGACCTCCCTTGGAGAATCGCCGAGTTCGGTTCGTGCCATAGGTATGAGCCGTCCGGGGCTTTGCACGGCCTTTTGAGGGTGCGCGGCTTCGTACAAGATGACGCCCACATTTTTTGCCGCCCGGACCAGATTGTCGGCGAAACGAAACTTTTCTGCAAGTTGCTGAACGAAATCTATTCCGAACTTGGGTTTAACAGTTATTCTGTGAAGTTCTCTGATAGGCCAGCCAAAAGAGCCGGGAACGATGCGATCTGGGACCTTGCTGAGCAAGCATTAAAAGAAGCTGCAGAAGCGGCAAATCTGAGTTATTCGTTGAATCCGGGAGAGGGGGCTTTTTATGGACCGAAACTTGAATTTGTTTTGAAGGATTGCCTTGGGCGAGAGTGGCAATGTGGGACGTTGCAGGTGGATTTTGTTCTTCCTGAAAGACTCGAGGCGCGCTACGTCACAGAGCAGGGGACGAAGGAGCATCCAGTTATGTTGCACAGGGCGGTGCTCGGTTCTATGGAAAGGTTCATAGGAATTTTAATTGAGCATTACGCGGGGAAGTTCCCGGTATGGCTGGCTCCTGTGCAGGCGGTTGTTGCGACGATCACAAACGACGCGGATGATTACGCGGAACGAGTGGTGGATATGCTTAAGGGGGGCGGAGTGCGCGTGGAGACGGATCTGCGTAGAGAGAAGATCTCTTACAAAGTGCGCGAGCATTTCAGCCAAAAAATCCCATACATTTTCGTGGTTGGGAAGCAAGAGGTCGAGAACAAGACGGTTTCCGTGCGCGAACTCGGTTCGGAAGATACGCAGACAAAGCGTGTTGACGAGCTTCTCGGCCTTTTCAGGGCGTAAAGACAAGTGTGGCGAGTTGGTTACCGAGTTACAAAAGTGGCGAGCAGAGGATCGACGAGCTATCAAACTTTTGGCGTACGAGTTGTACGCAGCCACAAAAAGAGTTGAGTGCAGGAGATTCTTCCGCGCAGGCGAAGAGCTGCGTCGACGTACTGCTCGAGCCGAGCAGAGAATCGACGAACCATCAGATTTTTTATGGCTGGGTACCATGATTATTGTAAAAAATCTCGCTAAGAGTTTAGGGGGCAAGGTCATTCTCGAAAATTTTTCGTACCAATTCCCAAAAAAAACAAAAATCTCGTTGATTGGCGCGAACGGCGTGGGAAAGACCACTCTCCTGAACATGCTCTGCAAACTAGACGAACCGGATAGTGGCGAGCTAATAATCCCGCGAGAGTGCGTGGTTGGCTATCTCCCGCAGTCTCCAAACGAGTTCCCTAAAAAAACAATTCTGCAAGAGTGTATGTCTGGGGCCGTCGCCTTGTGCTCTCTTCAGGAAGCTCTAGACGCATCACTAGAAAACATGACGCAAAATTACTCAGAAAAAACATTTGACGCCTATGAGAAAGCGGAAAAAGCCTTCGCCGACAGCGGAGGCTACGCGCTCGAGTCCGATGCGAAGGGAATCTTGGTGGGCCTCGGGTTTGAGACAGCGCAATTTTCGGAGTCCCCACACATTTTATCAGGCGGCTGGCGCATGCGGCTGGAGCTGGCGAAATTATTGATCAACAATCCTAATTTTCTGATTCTTGACGAGCCAACGAACCATCTCGACCTCCCGAGCTTATTGTGGTTGGAGCAGTATCTCAGTGATTTTCAGGGAACGCTGCTTTTTGTTTCCCACGACCGCGACTTTCTCAATAATATTTCTGAGACCACGCTACATATGTCTAATGGTGTGATTCGGGTTTATAACGGAAACTTCGACTCTTTCCTGCAGCAAAAAGCCCAACGAACAGAGCAAATGCATAGAGAGAAGGTCTCTTTGCGAAAACAGCAGGACCACATGCAGGCTTTTGTTGATAGGTTCCGAGCGAAAGCCACAAAAGCCAAACAGGCACAAAGCCGACTGAAGATGATCGAGAGGCTCAAGGAGATTGAGGCGAAGTTGGATGTCTCGATGGAGACAAAGGAAAAGAGGGCCAATTTCAATATTATGGTGGAGAAGCCCAGCGCCAAAGTTGTTTTAACGCTGGATGGGGCGGCCATTGGGTACGGCGAAAATATAATCAATAGCGGCCTATCTTTGAAGATTTTACGTGAAGAAAAAGTCGCAATAATTGGGGCGAATGGAATTGGGAAGTCGACGTTATTGAAGAGCATCGTCAATGAAATTCCGTTTGTGGATGGGGAATGCGTTTTTGGAACGAACGTGAAGTACGGCTATTATTCTCAGGAGCAGCTGGACATCCTGGATGCTGGGAAAAACGTGATCGAGAACGTTTTGGCGCTCGCTCCAAACATCACAAGGCAACAGGCTTATGCCGCCCTCGGGAGCCTCTTGATCAAGGAGGATGATTCGAAAAAGCTTGTAAAGGTGTTGTCTGGAGGGGAAAAAAGCAAAGTGGCACTGGCGGGCCTGCTCGCGCAAAGAAACAATTTCCTCATTTTGGACGAGCCGACGAACCACCTGGACATGTCGAGCGTGGAGGCCCTCGCCGGCGCGCTGAATCTTTACAACGGGACTGTTTTGGTTGTAAGTCATAACCGCGCTTTCATTAATGCCTTCGCCACGCGCATCTTTCAGATGGAAAAGCGGAGGGCGTGTGGAAAAGCATAGGCTTTAGGTTCATTGGACCTCTTTCGAAACCTTCAAAATCAGAATTTTGGGAAGGAGACACGGAGCACAGAAGCGGAGCGCACTTAGATGTACGTGAGCATTCTAGCACCGAATCGACGTACCCAAAAACTGATTTTGAAGAGTTTGGAAAGAGGTCCAATGTCGGACTCTAGGTAAAGTCACATGTTGTGGCGCCGCGGCGACGAACTCTCGAACTTTTTGCGACCGGGGACACCAAAAAATCTTTTGCGTTAATATATTTTTAATACTAATTTAGTAGAATTCTTTCTTGTATAGAGTTTTTCTTTATTTGTATTATGAACGGCGCTTTAAAAAAGATAGGTTATTTGCTCTGCTTTGGTTTGTGTGCGACTTGCTGTGCAGCTTCCGATGTATGTTTGCTAAGTTGGGAGCCCAATCATTGTTTAAATGTTGAGGCTTGCTCGCGCGTAACAGCCTACGATAATGATGGTGTTACATGGGCCCCAAACGAAGCTCAACACAATATGAGTCGTCCAATCCGCATTTTTAACGGGAGTCTCATTGGTTTTTCGCAGCTTAACATTATCGGCAAAGCTATAAGGTTCCTAAGCAATGATTCCTCAAAAAAAGGGTTCTCGCACATTGGAATCGCCGTAATAGCGAGGCCCTCAGATGTTGTGCGGATGATATGTGAGTCTGCGGAAGGCGGCGGCTTGGCCACGAGAGACAAAAAATACACCATAGAGCAATTAGAAATTATGCGCGAAGTGTATCCGTATCTGTGGGCTTCGGATGGAAACAAAAGCGAGCTGAAGGATTGGGTTAATTCCACGCTCGCTTCGCAGGATGAAACTCCTGATGTTTTTTGCCTCGAAGCCTGTGGGACCCCAGGTGAGGTTTTTAGAGGGCTGGGTCCCAGGGTGAAAATAACGCCATTGACTAAAGTTGTCGATAATTATAACGGTGGTGTGTGTGTGCGTTCTTTGCACGAACCGCTCGCATCAGATCAACTTAGAGTTGCAATCGTGCGGAATTTGGGAATTAGCTACGAAAAAAGTCTCAAACAGTTATTTAATTCCGTGACCGGAGGAAATACGGAGGAGGATGGGTCTTCGTGGTTTTGTAGCGAGTTGGCGGCACACATATACAAGCAAACAAATGTTTTTGCCGATGGGAAACTCGCCAACAACACTATTCCAAAAGACTTTAGTTCGGCGAGTGAAACTGATCTCTTACGAGGAAAGGCGACTGATGAGATGTGGGTTAAGATTTCAGACCCAGCCACCTTTGAGGACGTGGATACCTAGCCCCAACAAAGTCTGCGACTTTGCCGGGAACACGATGTTTCGGCAGGAGCAGTACGTCGATGCCGCTCTTCACCTGCGCTACGAGGCTTCTGCTATCAATTCTCTATTGGACTATGTATAAATATTCTTAGTCATATTGAGCCATGGCTTCGTTGCAACGGAGTTTGTATTCATAGGAGAGTGAGATGGCCACTAAAGGATTGGCACATAATTTGAGGCTGGCGTTATACCAGCCAGAAATAGCGCAGAACGTTGGCGCGATGTTACGCGTGTGCGCTTGTTTCGGTGTGTCTATGGACATCATTGAGCCAACTGGCTTCCCATTCGACAGTAAACGTATGCGGCGGGCGGGAATGGATTACATTGATTTTGTCAAAGTAGAAAAGTATTTGTCTTTCGAGGACTTCCACGCATGTTGCGGCCGAAGAATCGTACTGCTTGACGTGAAGGGGGAGCAGTCGTTGCACGATTTCAAATTCCGTCCAGAAGACGTAATCATGGTTGGACAAGAAGGCAGTGGTGTTCCAGAGGCCGTTTTCGAAAAGTGCGAGCAACGCGTGAGGATCGATATGCTCGAGAACATGAGGTCGCTTAACGTCAGCGTTTCTGCAGCGATCGCCATATTTGAGGCAATTCGCCAACAGTCTCTAACAACAGGCCAACAGTAGGGAACATGCACAGTCACAAAAAGTTTGCGAGTTCGTCGCCCCAGCTCGAAACTCATGTACGTTTAGTACACTCCGCTTCTGCGCTCCGTTTCTCCTGGGAAAACCTCAATTTAAATCTTATGTCAACGGGTTCTTATTTTTGCCGAAATGTTATCCGCCCCTTCGTCAAATCGTATGGCGTCATCTCAACTGTAACTTTATCTCCGACTAAGATCTTGATTTTGTTTTTCCGTACACGCCCGGATGTGTGCGCCAGAATCACACAATCGTTTTCCAGTTTCACTCGAAACATCGCATTCGGGAGCAGTTCAGTAACAACTCCAGATAGTTCTAGCAGGTCCTCTTTCGGCATAAAACAATACTAATAACACACCACCACTACACTCTAGTACTTTTTACTATAGAATGTCACAAAAAACGCATACACCCAGTCATAAAAAGTTTGCCGGTTTGTCGACACGGCCCAGTGGACCGTGCGCACCAAACCACAAAAAGTTTGCGGTTTGTTTATCCCCGGCCGCAAAAGCTTGTGAGTTAAGAACCTGTTTATACCCAGTCATCGAAAGAATTGAGGGGGGAGGAGACACTAGGCCATTCCCTGCAGGCACGCACACTCCGCCCCATTGCTTATATCAATAGACCAAAAGTGATACAGCAGAAACCGCAAAGCCTCATACATCGTCTTCATCGTCCTCTCTTGTATTGCCCTATGCTCGCGGAATTCCTCGGTTAGAGCATCCACCTTCCTTTCGATTAGGCGCATCGGCGAGGTCTCGTAAGCAATGGTGACCGTGTTCGCGCAATCCCCCAAAATATCCACGTAGCTCTGCATCCCGCCGTAAAATTCGCACGGCAAAACGCCAACCCCCTCTTTCGTTCCAGACAGCATTTCAGAAAACTCTGTCTTCAAGTTGCTTACTTTCGCCAAGTTTTCCTCGTCCATCCCATTTCCCGCAGCCGCCACAATCTCACATGCCATGAAAAACAAATCTTTAATCCAAGCATACACCCCAATATCCTCTTCAGAAAAATGAGCTTTTGCCGCATATTTTTCCACCTCGAACCCGGTTGAATCAAACACTGGAATGTGGGGACCAAAAATTTTTACCAGCAATGGCGTCAATGAATTGGCCGTTAGCGAGTCTGTTGTTTTTGCGAAATCACCGATAATTGAAATACTGTTTAATAAATTTTCCAGCACATCCCTATATTCGCGCAAACCGGGCTGCATTGTTAGCTCAACCAAACGTGCGGCGTAGCGGCGCAGAGAAGGTTGCATAATGGCGTCTTTGACGAAACGAGAGCCGCCGTTGAGGAGGATCTCAACGGTGCCAAGGTAGCATTGAGGCAATGAGCCAATATCTCCTAAAACTTGTGAGACAGAATCAATAGTTTGTAGGAAATTAGTGTCGTACCCAAAGGATCTAACAGTTTCTGTGAGGACTTCATGTATTCTGGTTAGCACGCTTTTGATTTTCCCATCAACTGGAACGATCCCTATCGCAGAGTATAGCGTGTCTTTGACTGAATCCTCGACGCTTTGCAACGATTGCAGAACCTCAGCTTTGGTAGCTTTGTTTTCAGAGGATATCTCTTCTTTCGCGGATTTTTGTGAACTCAATACTGAAGCCACCGCGTTTGCTAGGCCGCCTAGTATTGCGGCTTTTGACGCGGCCTGTTCGGCAACAACGAGCGATTTTGTTGCTGTTTGTGAGTCTAAAATTTCGGCTGCTGAGTTTATTAGCTCCTTTAAAGCTGCCTTTTTGAAGGAGGTCTGCTCGTTGAGGATCGCCTCCTTAGCACTTTCTTGCGAATTCAGAATTGAAGACTCTGCGCTCGCTAGCTCTTCTAGTATCGCGATTTTTGAAGCGGCTTGTTCGGCGGACAACGCGTCCTTTGCCGCGGTTTGTGCAGCAACTAACGCATCCTTCGCTGCGGCTTGCTCAGCAGACAGTGCACTCTTTGCGGCGGATTGTGAAGCTAAAATTTCACTTGTTGCGCTAGCTAGCGTTTCTAATATCGCCTCTTTTGAATCGGCTTGTTCAGCGGACAGCACACTCTTTGCTGCGGCGAGCGCTTCATTCGTCGCCGTTTGTGCGGCTAAAATTTCAGTTGTTGAACTCGCTAGTTCCTCTAATACAGCCCCTTTCGCGCTTACTAGTTCTTCTGATATAGCCTCTTTTGCGTTGGTCTGCTCGGCCAGTATAGAGCTTGCCGCAGCCGACACTGTTGACGTTACAGCATCTCGAGCTTCTTCAAGCTCCGATAAAACGGTTTTACTATTTGCGTCAACTTCGCCTTTTATTGATTCAGCGCCCTCAACAATTCCCTTCGCCAAATTTTCATGTTCAAGGGCCGACTGCTCTGCGAGATTCTCGATGGCCAACTGCATATGCCCTTGTTTCTTCGAGAGACAAGATTGCATGGTGATCATCTCTGTCTTCCCGCAAATGAGCATATCTCTTACTTTATTGTATCCGTTAGCCAGCTCCGACCTAACAACTTCCTGTTCGGTAGAAATTGTGTTTTGACCTTCTGCCAATTGGCTAAACAGGTCCTGCATAAGCTCCTCTTGTTCTGAGGCAATGGTTCTTTGGCCGTCTGCTAGTTGGGCGAAAAGGTCCTGCACAAGTTCACCTTGTTTTTCGTGCAGTGTTTTCGCTTCTGTTTGGATTTCCTCCTTGTAGACACCAAGTGTTGCTTTCACACCGGCGATATCGGCCGTTACCCCCTCTTTTGCTGAGGCGATGGCGTCGGTTAGTGCGGCTTCTGCTGCCTGAGCGGCGTTTACGACCACATTGGTTATAGCGGTTTCAGTGGCTTCGATTGCGCCGGTGACAGCTGTTTCAGTGGCTTCGATTGCCCCGATTACTGCGGTTTCCGAGGTTTGTACTGCGGCTGCGAGTGCGCCGGACAGAGCTGTTTCAGTGGCTACGATTGCCCCGATTACTGCGGTTTCCGAGGTTTGTACTGCGGCTGTGAGTGCGTCAATTATTGTTGTGTTTGAACTTTGTGCGTTTGAAACATATGTGTCTAGCGCGTATTTTACCGCCGCAATATCGTTTGTTATATCGCCTTTGGCGGTCGCGATTGTATCGGTTATGTCACCTTTGACGGTCGCGATTGCGCCGGTTATATCGTCTTGAGCTGTCGTAATTGCATCGATTACGTCGCCTTTCGCATCTGCGATTGCGGTTGTTATGTCGGTTTTCGAGGTTTGTACGGCTTGAGTGGCTTCCAAGATTGCTGTTGCAAGGACAGTTTCCGTGGCCTTAATTGCGTCAGTGACGGTGGCTTCCGATGCCTCGATTATGTTAGTTACAGCAACTTTCGAGGCTTCGATTGCATCAATTACTGCTGTTTCCGATATCTCGATTGCGCCAGTTATAGTGGCCTTAGAGGCTTCGATTGTGCCGACTACAGCAGTTTCAGAGGCTTTGATTGCATCGGCTACGGCAGTTTTCGGCGTTTGTACGGCCTGAGCTACCTCTGATATCGCGGCAGTTAGGGCGGTTTCAGTTGCTTTGATCGCATTGTTTATGACGGTTTCCGTGGTTGCAACTGCATCAGTTATTGCAGTTTGTGAAGTTTGGACGGCAGCTGTGATCGTATCGATTACATTGGCTTCCGTGGTTGCAACTGCATCAATTATTGTTGCAGCTGAATTTTGCGAGCCTAAAGCGTGTGCGTCTAACGCAGATTTTACAGTAGCAATATCGTTTGTTATGCCACCTTTAGCGGTCGCAATTGCGTCTGTTATGTCATTTTTGGCGGTTACGACTGCTCCAGTTATGTCGCTTTCGGCGGTCGCGACTGCGTCGGTTATGTCACCTTTAGCGGTCGCAATTGCGTCTGTTATTCCTGTTGCTAATGTTTGCGCAGCTAATTCTGAGACCTCTAACTCTGACATAACTCCAGCGATATCATCTGATATAGCAGAGTGTGCGGCTTGAATATCATTTGCCACGGCTGCTTGTAGATTCGCAATTTCATTTATTAGCGCCGCATTTGTTTCAGAAATATCATCCGCCAGCTCCCCCTTAGCAGCGGCGAGCCCTTCCTCCAACGAGGTTTTAGCGGCGGCAATCTCCTCGCCCAGCCCACCCTTGGCAGCGGCGAGCCCTTCCTCCAACGAGATTTTGGTGGCAGCAATCTCTGCAGTTAGTGCCGAGCTAGCAGTAGTAATATTATTCGTCAGCGTAGTCTTGACCCCGGCCATCTCTTCCGTTAAAGCCGCCTTAAAAGTAGTAATATCTTCGTTTAACGAGGTTTTAGCGCTGACAATCTCTTCAGTCAGGGCCGTACTGGCGGCGGCAACAGCATTCTCCAACGCGGTCTGGGTTATGGCAAGCTTTTCAGCCAGTGCCGTGCTAGTAGTAGCAATATCCTCTTTCAGCTCAGTCTTAACGCCATCGATTTCACCAGTTAGCTCCACCTTAGCTCCAGTGATGCTTCCCTCTAGGGCGGTTTTGACTCCGCCAATCTCCTCCGTCAGCGCCGTATTAGAAGCTGCGATGCCATCTTTCAACACTGTTTTGACGTTGGTAATTTCTCCAGTAAGCGCCGTGTTGGCAGCGGCGATATCCCCCTCCAACGCCG
>JAIRNW010000056.1 GCA_031257795.1 Holosporales bacterium
AATAGAGGAAGTACACAAAGCCTTCGACAGACTCGTGTTCGTAAGTGGAGATGAAAAAATGCGGCTAGAAGCTCAAGCGCGCCAAGACGCCATCAATGACTACTACAGCGTCACTGCTACGGCTGAGAGAATAGGCGAAGCCAGGGGCGAAGCTAGGGGCGAGGCTAAAGGCAAACAAGAAACTGCGATTGCTATGTTGTCGAAGGGGCTAGACATCGGCATAATTTGCGATTGCACAGGGTTGTCTATCAAAGAGATAAATTCCCCAAGAACCTATTGATATACATTTCGAACATGAAAACCAGGATTTTTTCGACTCGTAGACCGCGATTCCACTAGAAAAAATTCCTGAGAGTCAGGGGAGATGAGTATATCGAGCCCTATCACGCAAATTTTTTGCAACTAAGTATTAACACTTTTTTCACTTCTCTTTTATAGGCTTATAGTGTGGGTTTTACTTTAAAGCGGCAAGCTTTTAGAATCCGTTGACATAAGATTTAAATTGATGATTTTTCAGGAGAAACGGAGCGCAGAAGCGGAGCGTACTAAACGTACATGAGTTTCGAACCGGATTCGACGCAGAAAAGACAAATTTAAATCATTATGTCAACGGGTTCTTAGTAACACATATACCCAGCCACGAAAGTTTGCTGATTCGTTGCTTCGATGCTCGGCTCGAGCGGTACGTTGAGTACAGCTCTTCGCCTGCGCTTCGAGGCGCCTGCCATCAATTCTTTCAGTGGCTGGGTATAGAGAGCAAAAAAGTGGGGGGGAAGATTGTATGTTCTTTTTTAAAGCAAAAACACTAGGACGCCGCGCAGCAGCTATTCTGATTTCATCGTTATCTCTCAAATTTTATATCGCGGGAATAACTGTTCAAGCGACAGGAACAACACCAACTATGGAAAACATCATATGGCTTCTAGGTGGGACAGGCGGCGTTGAGCCAACAGACGTTGCTTCTTCACTGGGTATTTCTTCACTAGCCCAAAAGGAACGGGATAAATTCACTCGTATTCGCGATATTTTGAGCGAGATAAACATTAATTACAAAGACAAGTTTTCCTCGTACAGAAGAGAGCAGATTTATAAGATTTTGAATGAAGATAAGCTCAGTGACTCCGGTCCGGACTATAGTATACGTGAGTTGTTAAAGCAAACGGGAGCACTCGGTTTCGATGGCTCTCCGATCGGCCTCGCAACAGTGAACAGCCGTCTCAACGAAATTTGTAACCTGCTGATACGGTCTCTCGTTACAGATTCCGTAGGCGAAACAACAGATGTTTCACTTAAAGACGGCTTCACCATATTTTCCAAATTAAATTATATAAGAAAGGAACTGGAAAACAGCTTGATTGCAGGCGACAGTGAGCTTGACTCGCTCAACGAGCCAATACATGATAGACTCGAGGATTTGGAGAACTTATCTTCTTTATTGACGTTTATTAAATGGCAGCTTTTTGGCACGGCGTATATGCTGACCAAAGATGACATTTTCGGATGGGACAGAACCGAAAATAACACCATTATGCACCTAAATGGCATAATAGACGAAATATCAGAGATGGATGCAAAACTGAAAACTTTGTCGGGTACCATAGCTTCCGATGATACGACTTCCGAGACTGACAAATATGCAACACTGCAAAATCATATATACGCTATTTACAATATACTTGTTCCGCACATTAAAGCTAGTGTTACGGGTTTGTCTGTTGAAGACTTAAACGTCCACGAAGACACAGTTATAAATGTTTTCAAGATAGGGACACAATTAAACGATGTTAAAGCTTTGGTTGGAAATCTCAACACATCTGCCCTTCCTCTCCATGATTTAAGCGGTATTGCTCGGTCGGCAAATTATTTATTCCCTCTAATAAAGAGTAAAATAAATACAACAAACCAAACCAATTGGGACAAAATTCTGGTTGGTGGTTTCGCGCAACAAGGCCTAACGCTGATGAACTGCCTGCACAACATCAGGAAAGATTTTTTGGCTGAGATTACCGCTACTGGCGGAGCGGATGTGACCACTGTAGATCGGGAGCTTTTTGAAAAAAATCCGTGTCTCTGGGCTCTAGAACTCCCATCTTCTGAAGACAGACTGCCAGAGAATTTTTCCGTTGCTAACCTGTACAGCTGCATAAAGAGCATTGCAACAGATAGCCTTTCAGCACAGACGGAGCAAGAAGAGAAGAGCTACTTGGCAAGACTGCTTTCTCCTACTTTTATTCCTCCTCTCACGATTACTGACATACCACAAGCAAATTTTGCAAATTATTATAATTACAGCGAGCTAATCACGTTGCTTTTATGTCCAAACACTAACAACGAGAAAAAAGAAAAAATTGAGGTGTTTTCATCTCCGTTAATCAAAGCATTAAAAGAACAATTAGGAGCAACGACTTTTGAGAGAGTAAAAGACATCCCTTGGTTCACAAAAATAGACACTACTGATGCTGCTAATTACTTTAATTTTCTCAAGCAAATGTTAACAGAGGGGGCCATTCATATCAGCGCAGAGTTATTTGATAGGATGCAAGCCAAAGTAAGTGACGGCCCTAAGGAGGTTTACGATGAGTTCTTTAATGATGCTAAAACTTACCTCGGTAGTGTTGAGAGTGCCATTCCCGACACAACCGAATTCTCTCAACTGAAAGGCGAATTACAAGTTATATCAACAAGCTTCCCAGACTGCGGTCTGATCAACATAAGTAATGTCATTGATAAGTGTAAGGAATTGGAGACGTACATCTCGCAATACAACAGCACAACACCGGCCCTATCGGTCCTCCAAAGGGCGCTGCTCCTAGGAACGCCTCAAGATCACCCCGCAGATATCACAATTTGGGGTGCCTATAACGGCATACTATACGAAAACGGGGCGCAGATACTTATCAACCACGTGGGGTCGTACAGTGATCCGGGGTATGCCTCGTACGGAACGCTGTATTCAATACTTAGGCAAGTGGAAAACGAGCTCGATAGCTATAAAACCGCCGATTGGTACAGTGGGATTACGACAATACGGCAAAATCTCGGCAAATTGGTTGGGGCGATTGGGTATAAGTATAAGAGTTTGAATGACAACTATACGAATACACTAGACAAAATTTACACAGGCACAGATTCCATTAAAGTGAAGCTGAATACCCTCCTTACACAGGCGTCCACACCTGTAAATCAATCTGATCTGGAGACTGCTATAAAAGCCGTTAATTCGCGTATAGTTAGAACAGATGGAGTGGATGGATTGGTGGAGGAGATCTTGGCTTTGTCGCAGCCTTGACCTCATCGGAGGGAAACTAACCAATCTCCGTAAAAGCCGGACAATCGGAGGATATAATCAACTCTTCTTGCCGCGGGGGGAGGACATCAGCAACGCAAACAACGTTAGCTTCAGGAAATCCCCAATAATGAAAGGCATGATTCCGACTGTAAACGCCTTGTAGTATCCGACAAAGTGAGTTAACTGCAAATAGCCAGCGAGCAATGAAACCAGCTCACCAGCAAGACCAGCGAGAAAAACCGAAAAGAACGTCCTTTTCTTCAGCCTTTCGAACAAGGCCCCCGTCAAGTACGCCGCAAAAACGAACCCAATCAAATAGCCGCCAGTTGGTCCGAAAATAACATGTAATCCCGACGAAAACTTCGCAAACACCGGCGCTCCAGCCATTCCCTCAGCTAAATACAGCAACACCGCAAAAGCCCCATACCGCGCTCCTAAAAGAGCCCCCACCAGGAAAACACCGAGAGTCTGCAGCGTTATTGGAACTGGAATCAAAGGAATGCAAATCTGGGCACTAATGGCGATAACGCCAGAGCCGACGAAACATCCAAGTAATTTCAGCAATTTACTGCTCTGAGCATGTAACAACATTTTAAAAATCCTCCATAAAAAATATATCCCCAGTCATCGAAAGAATCGTGGGCAGGCGACACGCAGCACAGGCGAAGAGCTGTACTCAACGTACTGTTCAAGCCGAGCATCGAAGCAACGAACCCGCAAACTTTCGATGACTTGGCATAGCTGGATTGGTGCTCCAACAATCTGGTATAGGTAATGCGCACAGAAATGTCAAGTCACCCATAACACAAAAGTGTACAGGTTAGTCGAGTCGGCACCACAGACAAAACCTCCATTGGCAGAAAATCAGAAGCTTCGGCACAAAACACATTTGCACCTATCCACGCCTGCGCCCCGAGACTCCCGCCAAAATCCTTCGTATTAGGGCTTGCTAATTTACTTGGAAATAGTTACACTTAAGCGTTATAAGGCGATTACAGTGGATTAAAAATATGCTTCAATCTCAGGATAAGAAAAAGACGCTAGAGGCCGCGATTTCTCAAATAGAAAAAGCGTTTGGTCGCGGTTCCGTGATGCGTTTGGGGCAGCAGACCGGCCTAGACATTGAAGTGATATCCACTGGTTGTTTGGGGTTAGACCTGGCGCTTGGCATAGGAGGGTTCCCCAAAGGACGCATCATCGAGATATACGGTCCGGAATCCTCAGGAAAAACGACTTTAGCCCTGCAGACAATCGCAGAAGCGCAAAAGCTTGGCGGAGTTGGGGCCTTCATCGATGCAGAGCACGCCCTCGACCCAAGCTACGCTAAAAAACTAGGCATAAACGTTGATGATTTGTTCGTATCACAGCCAGACTGCGGTGAGCAGGCCCTCGAAATAGCGGAAACGCTGGTTCGTAGCGGGGCAATTGATGTTTTGGTGATCGATAGCGTCGCCGCCCTTGTTCCGAAGGCGGAGCTGGAGGGGGATATGGGCGACTCGCACATGGGCCTTCACGCGCGCTTAATGAGCCAGGCGCTCAGGAAACTGACAGGAACCGTGTCTAAAACGGGCTGCATCGTGATCTTCATCAATCAGATTCGCCAAAAAATCGGAGTGATCTTCGGGAATCCAGAAACAACTACAGGTGGTAATGCCCTCAAGTTTTATACCTCAGTGAGGCTTGATATCCGCCGCACTGGCCAGATAAAGGACAAGGACGCGCTGATTGGGAATCAAACGAAGATCAAGGTCGTGAAGAATAAGATGGCCCCTCCTTTCAAGATGATTGACGTGGACATTATGTATGGAGAGGGGATTTCCAAGACAAGTGAGCTGATTGATTTAGGTGTGTGCGCGGGACTGGTTGAGAAAACTGGCTCATGGTTCTCGCTTAATGGCGAAAAGATGGGGCAAGGCAAGGAAAACGCAAAAACATTTTTGAAGAACAACCCAGACAAAGCGAAGGCGCTGGAGGCCAGCATACGTGAGCACGCGGGATTGTTGTCTGAGAACATGCTGATCGGTGGAGGAGCAGCTGGAGAAGGCGAGCAAGGGGAAAAAGACGAGGCAGAGCTCGCAGCGTCTGGGGACGCGGCAGCAGGTGAAGCAGCGGTCGAGGCAGGTGCTGATGCTGGAACAGAGGCCAACAGTCCCGAGACGGAAGGCACGAGCGACGAGGCCGTTCCGCAAGAGGAACCGACAGAATCTTAACGCTCCGCTGTTGTTTAAGCTTCCACAAGAGTTTGCGGGTTAGCCAGGTGGCGTCCAAAAACTCTTTAAACCATTAGACGGCTGATAAGCTTCTTCAGTTCCTTTTCAACTTTATCTTCGACGATCTTTTTAAGATTGGCGTTAAGCCAAGCGTTCACGCCGTTCTTTATCTCTGTTCTGATAAAGCTATCAAATGATGAAGCCTCTGCTTCCTGAGTTTGATTTTCTCCGGCAAGCTGTGTTAAGCGCCCAATGCTCGTGATGAAATTTTGTAAAACTCCGAAAGCAGCGCCGTTCGCCGAATCACAAGAAGAATCGGTAGATTTGTCGCGTGAGAGCCGAGCTGCCCTGGGGGCACCGCCTAAATCCAGTGCCGGTGAGGAATGGGGCGAATCGATGCGCGCGCTTTGTTGCTCTTCTGTGTCTGCATCAACCATTTGCGGATGTGTGTTTAGTTCCTGATGCAAGGTCTGTGTTCGCTCGTTTGGCTGTGCCTCCATATCATTCAGCTTACCGCCGACTGGAAAATGAATCAACGACGCCCCGAACTCTTCTTGTGACTCGGGATTCTCCTCGTTGTCAAGCGCTGTCTCTTCTCGTTTTGCCGCAATTCGTTCCGCCGCCAGATTCATAAAACTCGGCAACGACGGAAGTCCGTCCTTATTGTCAACAACACCGCTGCTCAGCCCATCGCCATCCTTCGGAATGAACGTGTCCTGCACGTCCTCGCCGCCTGGCAAACGCTTCCCGAGGGACTCATAATCTTTAGACAAAACCGGGAATTTTTCGTGTATAAAGGCCGCATTTAGGCCGCCGCTATGCGCATGGCCATTAACGGAAGCCGGAAGCTCCTCCAAATCTATTAACGGAGTTAGATGAACAGCCTCATCCGTTTGATATAGCCAATCACAAGTGAACTGTGGGGTCGTCGATCCGGTGCTCGCCTTAAGCGGTACGTTTAAGTACGGCTCGGCGGCTGCGCTCCGTGTCTCCTGCCCACAATTCACTTGTGGTTGGCTATGGGCGGGCTCATGTTGCGCGAGATGACCAAAATCGCCCGAAGAAGACGCAATCGTGGCGTCAGGTTTTAGCCCCGAAGGCGGCACTGTTCCTCTGCTATTAGCCAGTGGAGCATTGCTTTCAGCGTATCTTTTTATAGATTCTAGTACTTCATCAATACTAAGAATTCCAGCATCATCAGTCATAAAATATTCGCGATACTATACCAACCCACAAAAAGTTTGCTGAGGCGTCAAAGAGTTTGTCCAACGAAACTGCACCTTTGTTGTGAGGCTGTCTCGACGAATATACCCAGTTAAAAGACTTGAGATCAGGAGACACGGATCGCAGGCGAAGAGCTGCGTACACGTACTGCTCCTGCGAACCGGATCGACGCCCCCACAGTTCACTTATGTTTGGCTATCATTAGCAGACAACCTTATTCTCATTAACAGCCTTCTTAAATGTCTTTCCAAGATAAACCGCCACCACAAACCACAACGCCACCAAAGGAAAGCCGATAAATCCGCTTGCCATGAGATACCTCGCTTTCCCCACGGCAACCCCAAGCCAATCCTGCATAGGCTTCAAAAGCATGTTGAACAGCGAGCCCGCCTCCTTAGAAGCACGCGAACCAAACGTCTCTATCCAAGCCTGCGCCTTAAAGTGCACGTCGGCCGTTGTTGGGATGTATAGCTGTTTCAGTGCCGGCCCATTCAAGGCATAGTTGATTGCCTTAGAGCCAACCATCAGTATGAACAAAAAGTTCAGGGAATTCATGGTTAGGAAGCCAAGCAAAGCCAATCCCAGCACAACAGGCATTGCCGCCAAAGCAACCCCCACTCCTAAAAAGCGCGTGACATTACTAACTCCGCAAAGCAAACATACAAAAGACACGATATTAACGCTAGTCGCATATTTACTGAGATACTGGCTCAACTCAATTCCAGAGAAAGCATCAGCGGCGGCAACTTTGAAATTAAAATCGAAAACCGTTACGATAAACTCAAAAATAAAGTTTGCCGCAAAAATGCAGATCAAGTATTTGTGAGAGAACAGCAGCCTTAGGCCCTCTGTAAACTTGGCCTCCCCTTTCTTCGGTTTTTGCTGTTTAGCACTGTCGACGGCCCCTTTTTCAAATGAAGTCAGAAGCTCTTTTGGTGTTGCTTTAATGAAATACTTAACCAACAGCGGAATGCACAGAGCCATCCCCCCCAACACCAACAAAGACGCCAGATCTGTGGTGAAATTGCACCAGTATGGGATGCTGCAAATCACGTATGGAAACAAAACTCCACCGAACTGCCCCATCGCATACACAAATGGGAAGCCGCGCTTTGCCGTTTTTGGGTCGGTGGTGTCCGCCGCAAAAGCCCAGAACAAAGCAATAACAACTGACCCGAAGCTTTCCACAAAAAAGTACCACAAATACCCAACGGTATACGTGACGAACTTTATTGTGCAAATCTTGCTTTGCGCCAAAAAAATAAACACAGCAAATACAAGTACGAGCACTGCGTAGACGGCAGGCATCGTCATCAAAACTTTTTCTTTAGAGTATTTTCCAACCAATGTTGTGTAAAAGGCAACGAATGGCAACATGAACAACACCGACACCGTCTTAGCGTATGGAAGCCACAGTTTGCCAACCAATTGCATGAACACAGAATCCTTTAGAGGCCGCAAAGACCAATAGAACCCTATAATGAGCATGAAGATCATCCCCATGCGTAAAAACTTCCTAAACTCCTGCTCTTCAAATTCTCCGAAATTGAACTTACAAATTTTCATCAAAAAATTAACCATTATTACTCCCGTAACAGACACACACTTTCACTTACCAAAACGATTGTTGGCAGTAGACCAATAGCACTCGCGTAGAGCCGTACTTAACATATCATCTCCAGTCCTCGAAAGTTTGCGGGTTCGTCAATACGTTGCTCGGCTTGAACAGTACGCCAAGTACAGCTCTTCGCCTGTGCTCCGTGTCTCCTGCCCACAACTCTTTCGATGACTGGGTATAACCCAGTTGCCAAAAGTTTGCGGGTTAGTTGATCCGTTGCTCGGACTGAGCAGTACGTTAAGTACAGCTTTTCGCCTGTGCAACGCGTCTCCTACCCACAATTTTCTCGGTAGCTGGGCGTCCTCGTCAGTACAGAACAACGAGTCGCGAGCCCCCAATTCTTTTCGTGACTTAGCACGCCACCAGGACATTCTAGCATTTTTGCGCAAGTTGTGAACAATTGTTTTAAACATATCCCCAACAGAAACTCCCCACTGCCGCAATTCTGCGCAGGCCTTTATGGTCAGGTGTGGCCACCTGTTTTCTCGAATTTTTTGAAAACTGAACGTTAGTCAAAATCAGGTTTTTCTTCAGTAGAACTGAAGCCCCAAGCATCAGGGATGGGGAGAGGATCCTCTGATGGATCTGACGGCTTTGGCGGAATGACGGTAGGAATTGATTGTTCGTTTTTGCTGCTGTCTTCTTCGTAATTTTTAAAAAGATGAAAATAAATATTTCTCCCTTCGTGTAGATTTTCCATACTTGTAAACAACAGGTCTGCATTTAGAGCTTGGAGTTTCCAAGTAGTAGATTTCGTTTTTTCACTATCAATATCGGAAGCGAAAATCCCATCAAAGTCGTCCTCAAGCTCACCGCATGCTTCAGCAAAAATTTTCAATTTTTTAAGAGCTAGTTCTTTTTGATGTATCGCAAAAGATTTTCCGAAGGCAGACAGGATAGAATTGCTTTGCAATTCGCGGCTACGATACGTCACAACGAATTTTTTAGGATCCTTTCCCAGCACTCTTAAAAGCCCTGCCGCGCTCATATTTTGACTGACACTAACTTCTTGCATTACAATATCGCCTCCGTTATAGGAAACTACAAAAATAGTCCTTTGCTCTGAAGAGAAGGACGTAATGAAAAAACTGCACAACAACAGCACGAAAACGGAAAAAATGGTTACTACTCAGCTATGCCGGTGCGGTCGAAGGATTTGAGAACAATTCCCGAATAGAATCTAGCACGCATGCGCCTTTGCGTTTGGTGGTTAGTATGTAACTTTTTAGGCGC
>JAIRNW010000033.1 GCA_031257795.1 Holosporales bacterium
TTTTGTGCGCCTAAAAAGTTACATACTAACCACCAAACGCAAAGGCGCATGCGTGCTAGATTCTATTCGGGAATTGTTCTCAAATCCTTCGACCGCACCGGCATAGCTGAGTAGTAACTCCTAAAGTGAAAGAAACCCTATCCGTCACAAAAAATTCGCCAGCCCGTCGTTCGCCAGCCCGTCGAATTAACTATGCGACAGGGCCAGCGACTCTAAAAAATCTACCAAGACACTATGTTAGCTTGAGACGGCGAAAGAGACGCTGCCACCATTTTCGCTTTGGTTCGTTCATGGTTTTCCGCTGTCCCACACCTTGCTTTGCTGCGTTAACAACGTCATGCACTTGATTGCTAAGACCATTAACAAGGCTAATCTGCTCTTGCAGTGCTTTCTGTAAGCTTCTTACACTACTCTCTGCCTCACTAACCGCTTTATCAAAATCCTGGCCAAACCCAACCTGCAGAGAGAGAAAAGCAACAAGCCCTGCACACAATAACGGCACTCTATTTATGGCCCCCATCCTAAATCCTCCAAAAAAGACATCTTGGACTGTTATATCTCCGCAAAGCGTGAAAAACAAGATTTTTCTGCACCACCAGATATCGTTTCGTGTCTTCTCATCTTCATCCGGAGCTGTCCACTTTAAATCACCATGTCACGGATTCTAAACTCACACACTAAATATTTCCAGCTTGGTATAAGCATAGGCTTGTAGTACAATTCCCCTGATATCTAGCCTTGGTTGATTTCCCGTGCACCCTCGAACTTTCCAATTGCATTCCTCCTTCAGCCCCAGTGGAGACCAGCCCGCAGCGATCGATTTCCTCGTTAAAGGCCTTCGCGACAATGCAAAAGACCTGGTTCTGCTCGGGGTTACCGGCTCAGGCAAAACATTTACAATGGCGAATGTGATAGAGGCAGCGGCCGTTCCTACCCTCATCCTGAGCCCCAACAAAACCCTCGCTTCGCAGGTCTACGCGGAGATGAAAGCGTTCTTCCCAAATAACGCCGTTGAATACTTCGTTTCGTATTATGACTACTACAAACCTGAAGCCTACGTTCCGCGCACAGACACGTACATTGAAAAAGTCGCTAGCGTGAACGACGAAATCGACCGCATGAGACACTCCGCAACGCAGGGCGTGCTGGAGCGCCCCGACGTGATAGTGGTCGCCAGCGTTTCCTGCATATACGGCCTCGGCGCCCCGGAATCCTACCAAGAAATGTCGTTCGGGCTGGAGGTCGGGCAAATCATCGTTGTACACGATTTGCTGATGTCTCTATCATCTTTGCTGTATCGCAGGAACGACATCGTGTTGCAGCGCGGAACATTTCGCAACAAGGGGGATATCGTGGAAATCTTCCCATCGCAATACGAAGACAGAGCCTGGCGCATCAATTTTTTCGGCGATGAAATCGAGGAAATTTTCGAGATAGATCCACTCACAGGGGAGAAGTTTTACCAATTAGCGAAAATCAGAATATACCCAAACAGCCATTACACAATTCCGCGCCCAACACTGAACCAAGCCATTGTCAGCATAAGGCGCGACCTAGAGCAGCGCCTCACTGAGCTGACAAGCGAAGGGAAGCTGCTGGAGGCCCAGCGTTTGGTGGAAAGGGTGAGGTATGACCTGGAAAGCCTGAGCTCGTGCGGAACATGCTCTGGCGTTGAGAATTATTCGAGATATTTTAATGGACGAAATCCAGGTGAGCCCCCACCGACGCTGTTCGAGTATTTTCCGAAGCCGTCGCTGCTGATAGTTGATGAGTCTCACGTTACTGTTCCGCAGCTCGCCGGTATGTATAGGGGCGACCAAGCACGCAAGCGAACGTTGGTTGAGTTTGGTTTTCGCCTGCCATCCTGCAGAGACAACAGGCCTCTGAACTTTGAGGAATGGCAGGAGATTCGCCCCAATACCATTTATGTTTCTGCAACGCCGGGCCCGTGGGAGCTCGAGCAAACGGGCGGAATGTACGCGGAGCAGATCATCCGGCCAACTGGTTTGCTGGATCCAGAATGTATAGTGCGTCCTTGCGAGCACCAGGTTGACGATTTGATCGAGGAATGTCACAGGACAATCGAGGCCGGCTGGCGTGTGCTTATCACGGTTTTAACGAAAAGGATGGCTGAGCAATTGAGCGAGTATTTGGTTGAGGCAGGAATTAAGGCGCAATATTTGCATTCCGGAGTTGAAACTTTAGAGCGCATTGAGATTTTGCAAGATTTAAGAGCGAAAAAGTTTGACGTTCTGATAGGAATAAATTTGTTGCGCGAGGGTTTGGACATTCCAGAGTGTGCGTTAGTTGCGATTTTAGATGCTGACAAAGAGGGTTTTCTGCGTTCGAAGCGCTCGTTGATACAGACAATAGGGCGAGCCGCGAGGAATGCCGAGGGGCGCGTGATTTTTTACGCAGACAACATGACGGAATCCATGGAAGCGGCTCTGAAAGAGACGTTGGAGCGCCGCACCAAGCAGATGGACTATAACACGGAACATGGGATTACGCCTCAGTCGGTGACGAAGGAGATCGCGCCAAGGCGTGTTGCGAGGGAGGACGGAGATAGCGCTATGAACTCTAAAATGAAGAAGCGGGAAATGCACGACGCCATAGCGAAGAAACTGGCTGAGATAGATTCTTTGGGGAGCTTGGATCAAATCCAGGAGAAAATTAAAATGCTTGAGGAAGCGATGATTAAGGAGGCGAAGAATCTGAACTTCGAGAAAGCCGCCCTGATTAGGGATGAAGTGAAGGACCTGAAACTTCTATTCCTAAACCTATGATGTATCAAGCCACAAAGAGCTAGCGGGTTCGTCGATTCCCACCGAGCTCTCCTACCACAAAGTGCTCTTCGTCCCACTCTGTTTATTAGACCTGTTCACGGTTAAATCTAAAATGCGTTAATTCAAAGTAAAGCAACGAAGCCGGCTCACTGTTCCATTGCGGATGCCAGCTTATCTGAGCGGAGTGTATTGGACCTCTTTCCAAACTCTTCAAAATCAGTTTTTGTGTACGTCGATCCGGTTCGAAACTCACGTACATCTAGGTACGCTCCGCTTCTGTGCTCCGTGTCTCCTTCCCAAAATTCTGATTTTGAAGGTTTTGAAAGAGGTCCATTATGTCAACTGGTTCTAAAACAAACGCCAGATCATGTACTGCTGTATTTCTGTTTGCAGTAGGCTCGAGTACACAACGAAAGCCTCGATCACCCTCTTTATATAGTTCCTTGTTTCTGCAAATGAAATTAATTCCATCCAAAAAATAGACAAAATGTCGCGGCCAGGATACCCAAAATCCGCCACCCAACGCGCCGCATTCCCTTCCCCGGCGTTGTACGCGGCGGCAATCAACACAATATTCCCGTCAAATTTATCCACAAGATTGCACAGATGATACGTCCCCAAAACGAGATTGTCGTCCCCGGCGCTCAAATCGTAAACATCCTTACTCTCGAGCTTCTGCTTTTTCACAAGATTATTGAACGCCATCCTGGCCGTTCCAGGAATTATTTGCATTAGCCCAACGGCACCAGCTTGGCTGCGCGCGGTTTCAACAAAATTGCTTTCCACTTTTATTACGGTGTGCAGAAGCGTTTTCACAAAATCCATATGAATTTTACTACTGTGTATCTGCGAAAGAAGAATCCCTAAGGCGTCGTCAGGGAAAAACGGATAGCCATCAAAGTCCAGCTCATTCTTCAACTCAGTGTATGAGGGCGGAGGAGCTGTAACCCTTATCCTCTGCATGTAATCGGCGATTTGCCTGCAATTTGCCTCGTACCTTTCCATTATGCTAGGATCGCCCGAGGTCGGCAGTTCTTTCGCGAGAGCCTGAACCTGCCCATTCAAAACATCAATTAACTGCACCAACCTCGGTTCCATCATCGGCCTCACGCACTGGCGCGGCAGGATTTTGTGGAAAATTTGTTGACCAGTTATATTAATCATATTTAAAACTCTTTGCATTAACACCTGCGCCACGCAACTGTACATCGTGTATTTCCCAGGGATCATAGCTGCATACTCAAGCCAAGACAGACTTTCAACCAGCCGGTCCTGCAGCAAAAGCGCCTGCCCGATAAGCACGGAACATTTGCATTTGATGTTATCGTTTTTGGTTGCGTTGATCACGTAAACCAACCTTTTGATAGCGTCTCTATACTGTTTCAAAAAGCATATACTTATCACCCCCAGCAAGAACTCGATGCTTCCGTACAGCTCGTCTTGCGCGCGATTAGATTGGACTTCACAAACTGGGATTGTGTGATTAGCCAAAACACTTTGGGCCGCAGAAAAATTTTTCTCCGCTAAAAAAATCCTGGCCACCTCGGTTCTTTTGTCGTTTGGGATGCTGTTGAATGTTTTGAACATTTGCTCAGTTCGCCCAGACGCCATGCATGCCTTCAAAGAATTAGCCAGCGTTATGGATGTTTGGCGCTGCGAGACATGCGGCATGGTTGGCCGCTGAGGTGTTTTGGCGTGTTTCCTCCTTGTGTTTCTATCTTCGCCGTTTAAGCCAGCCGCTGAAGTGCTAGCGTTGCGGGCTCTTTGTGGACTGCCCCCTCTTGGAGCCGCGCAAAAAAGCCTCTCACTAACCAGTAGACAAACAGCAGCGATAATGAGTAGAGTGCAGCATGTTTTTTTATGGCCACTCGAGTTTCTCGTGGCTTGACGTGATGCAGGAGAAAATTTTATGAACATTTCAGGGTCGTTTGTCGCATTAGTTTCCCCTTTCAACAATGATACTGTTGATACCAAGGCCTTACAAGATCTCGTCCTTTGGCACGCAGAAAACAAAACCGACGGAATCGTCGTGGCCGGCTCAACTGGCGAATCGTTTTTGCTATCCGAGGACGAGCGCTCCAGCATAATCCACGCAGCCGTCAACGCCAGCAGGTCGCACAGCCAGATCGACAAAACCACAGGACACACACCGATTTTCGCCGGGGTCAGCGCGATAGCAACGCGAGACGCGATTCGTCTGGCTAAAGAGGCCGAGAAATGCGGCGCGGACGGCATAATGCTGGTCACTCCGTGCTATATCAAGCCGACTCAGGAGGGGGCGGTCGCGTTCTTTAAGGCGGTTGCAGAGCAAGTACAGCTCCCGATTATTGTGTACAATCACCCGTTGCGTACTGGGACGAACCTGCAGCTGAAAACGCTGATCGAGATATGTGAGGCCGCGCAAAATATCGTGGCGATTAAGGATTCCAGCAACAATCTGGAGTCGATATCCTTGCTGCGCCAACAGCTCCCGGAGCGAGTGTCTTTGTTTAGTGGGGATGACGGGACAAATATTGGCTTTTTGGCCCAGGGCGGCAGTGGGATCATTTCGGTGACGGCAAACATATATCCGAACTTGTGTAAGCTTTTGGTGAAGTCGTGGAAAGAGGGCGACTGCAAAAAGGCTTTCGACATTCATTTGTCGCTGTCGCAAGTAAATAAGGCGATGTTTTGTGAGCCTAATCCGTGCCCAGTGAAGTTCGCGTTGTTTAAAAAAGGGAAGATAAAGAACGAAGTCAGGAAACCTCTTTTGCCGGTTAAGGATGGGAGCCCTTCAGCGCAGATGATCATGGACAGCATGGCGCTTGTGAAGGAATAGATCCTAAAAATCTGCGGGCTTGCTAGGCTACAGCAAAGTCATTGGACCTCTTTCCAAACTCTTCAAAATCAGTTTTTGGGTACGTCGATCCGGTTCGAAACTCACGTACATCTAAGTACGCTGCGCTTCTGTGCTCCGTGTCTCCTTCCCAAAATTCTGATTTTGAAGGTTTCGAAAGAGGTCCATTATGTCAACAGGTTCTAAACATCGACAGTTGGATAGTACCAAACTGCACCTATTGAAACAATTAGGAACAGCGCATCCGATTTTTTTACTTTTTCTTAATTTTTTTATTTACGCTTACTTGTATTTATTTAATATTGGTCCATATACATATTGTAAGTTGTTTGTTAATTATGAGGCTCTTCATGTTAAGGCATTTTTCAAATATTCTATTTCTCAGCACTGCCATTGCTTGTGTAGCTATACAGGGTGGGAACGCGGACCTGCAGGCCTCTGAGGTAGGCGGCCACTGTGACGTCGATTTCGAAGCCGTGGGACAAGTCTGGAAAAGGATGGGCGAGGACTCAATAGCTCAGT
>JAIRNW010000037.1 GCA_031257795.1 Holosporales bacterium
GCTATACATACGTGTGGTCGTCACAATGTTTTTTGAGGGGAGTCAGTATGAGGAGGAGTGATATGAGGAGCAAGTTTTCAGCTTTTTTGAATGGTGGTGTGTTTTTGTTTTCTGCAGCCGTTTGCACAGTAGGCGCATCAAGCGATGAGAAGCTTGGGGAAAGGGTTGGTGTGTTGGATAAGTGTTATAGTAATCTTGACGCAAAGGTTAGGACGCTCGAAAGAGACGTTAACAAAATAGAGACGGTTGAGAGAGACGTTAATGGGCTCCGCGAGGCCGTTGGAAAGGCCAGCAAGACTTTAGCTGAACTGGGCGAGCTTAATTCTCAACTTATTTATAATTTCGACCGTCGCCTCCCAACATGGTTGGAGTATTGGAAAAGCCTGTCTATGTGTGTGACGTCCCTTGCTATTATTATTGGCGTTGCTGTAGGGGGAGTTATTGGCGCAGGAGAAGCTTTCAGGTATTTCGGTAGCTAGTTGATTATGAGCGTAGTGACGTGTGGAGGTCGTATGGGAGAGGCTTTTCCTTCGAAGAGGACGTGTTTTTGCTTGTGTTTTATTTTGTGTGTGTGCGGCGGTGTGGAATGTCAGGCAGGTGATTGGCAAGACCTGAGTGTGGCCTTTGAGATGTCCGGGGAAAAGTTTCGCGACGCTCGTAATAATCTTGCGACGAAAATATCAGTTCAGGAGACTGTAGCTAACGAACAGCCATGTTCTAATATCGTTATCGTTAATCAGGGCGATGAGGACGAAAACCCAAGGCAATGGGTGACACGCTTTTGTGTAAGCTTGTTGATTAGCTTTTGTACGTTTGTGTTTCATAGTTTGACGAAAGATTATCGTCGGACTGTGGCAGAGGTTTGGGGGGGCATGTTTGGTAAGAGGCCAAGCTGTCGGCCGCGTGAGCGCGTTGACGCACAGACGCAATGGGGATTTGATAATCATGAAAGATGCCATTGCGGTTTGGGCGAGTGTACAGAGTGAGTTCGGAGAAGAGTTCGTTTTGAGCGCAAGTGGCGGCGGGACGGCGTTGCGTGCGCTATTGGATGAAGCGGGGGGAGCGGCTGAAGGCGACGGTGTTTCTCCCGAAACTAGGCCTGCTCCAGTGGCCGTCTCGCGGCAGAATGGATCACGCACGGAAGGGGCTTCTTCGCTCGTCTCGCGGCAGAATGGGGACTGCGCGGAAGCCCCCGCGTCTGTTTTGCGGTATGTGAGTTATTCTAGGGAATTATCGGGAGAAGGTTCAGAAGCGAGCGGCATGGCAGAGTCGCGCAGGTCATACGATGTGGTCCCCCCTGCGCCGGAAGCATCCCCCACAAAGAAAGCCGCCCTCGCATCTCTAAAAGAAGAGATGCAAGCCTTCAACGGCTGCCGCCTGAAGGAAATTGCCACAAACACAGTGTTTGGAGACGGGAATCCAGAAGCGGCAATAATGATCATTGGGGAGGCTCCAGGTGCGGACGAAGACATCCAGGGCCTCCCTTTTGTTGGTAGAAGCGGTCAGCTTTTGGACAGGATGCTGGCGTCGATAGGGTTTGACAGAAAAAGCGTGTATATCACAAATGTGGTCAACTGGAGGCCTCCGGGAAATAGGCCGCCCACGCCGGAAGAGATTGAGCAATGTCGCCCATTCCTGAGCCGTCACATAGATATCGTGGCCCCCAAAATAATAGTCTTGCTTGGGCTGACAGCGATGCACAGCGTCCTGCGCATCAAGTCGGGCCTTGCCAAGGCGCGCGAAGTCTGGTTTCATTATACGATGTCCAATGGCGTTAAAGTGAAAACGATGGTCACATTTCACCCATCATACCTGCTGCGCTCTCCTGGCCAGAAGGTTTTTGCTTGGAAAGATTTGCAAAGGTTGAGAGGGGAATTTGATAAGGACGCTTTCGGCGCAACGGAGCCAGCAAAGTGAAAAAATTTTTAAATGCCGTCTTTCTAATATCAGGAACGGCAATTGGCGCTGGAGTTATCGCTCTCCCTTTAGCCGCCGCAAATTTGAGCTTCCTACAAGTCGCACTTTTTGTCGTGCTTGGGGTTTTCGTTGCCTATTACTCGTCATGCATGGCTCTCGCCCTCAGCCGCCACGTGGGCAAGGGGACAGGCATCGCTGAGCTCAGTAGGCAGCTTGCGGGGCAGGGAACTTTTGCGCTGTCGATCGCTGGTTTTTATATGTTATCGCTAGCGCTGCTGTCTGCCTATTTTGCCGGCCTGACTGACACAATAAGGTCGCTGCTGGGAATTCCCACCATGTATATCACAATGCTGTGTGGCTTAGGGCTAGCGGTGATGCTGCTTCTGAATATCAAGGTGTTCAACAATTTAAACGCCATACTGTTTCTGGTTTTAATTGCTTCGTTGGCCGTGATTACCTTTAGCATTGCGGATTTTAACGTACGCAGCTCTTGCTTCGGCTTCGCAATGAACCGCGGGATGCTCTGTTTTCTGCCGATTATTTTCACGTCGTTTGGCGTTCAAAACATATGCGCACATGTGTGTAATTACTTGGCTTTAGACATGAAGCAGATTCAGCGGGCGTTTAAGGTTGGGCTAATCATTCCTGCGGTTGTTTATTTTGTTTGGATTATCGCTGTTTTGACGTCGATACATGACGCGTCGTTTTGGGAGCGCCTTTGCGCACAAGAGATTGGCGTTGGGGAGCTCGTGAGTTTTTTGTGCGCGAACGCCGAGTTTCCGACGATGCCAATAATCTTTAAGGTGCTCACGTTTTCGGCAATGGCGACGTCGGCGATTGGGATTGGGCTGGGGCTGCTTGGATCGATTCGTGAGACGTACATTCATGATAAGAGGCTGGCGCTGTCTATAGTTGTTGGGATTCCTGTTCTTGTCGCAATATTTTATCCGAATGCGTTTGTGAAGATCTTGGCGTTCGGCGCGATGATCGCAACGCTTTTTGTGGTGTTTATTCCGTACTACCTGCTGCAGAAAATCGACAAGAAAAACGCGTACAACCCAAAGCACCTCCTTTGCCTTTTCTTTGCTATTGGCATTCTAGTGTGCGAATTTTTGTCTTGGTAGGTATAAGCCAATCACAAATAAACTGTGGGTTCGTCGATCCGGGCCCCAACAAAGCCTGCGACCTTTGATGGGAGAGCTCGGCTCTAGCGGTCCGTCTAGTACGGCTCTGCGCCTGCGCTCGGGACGCCATTCAACTCGTTGAATGTGAGTACGCTCCGTGTCTCCTGCTACCAAATTTGTTTGTGGCTACGCATAAATAAGTTGAAAAAATTTGTTCTGTGCATATATTATTAACAGGATGTACGTCTTTTGGCTGGGAAAAATATGAAACGAGTGTTATGTGGGATTGCAATTTTTGCAGCAATGGTTACAAGTTGTGGGGCAAGTGAACGTCCGGACCAACAACAAGGCGACGAGGCCAACACTGGCCGAAGTGTTGAGCGACTTCCTGAGGGTAACAGATTGGGATTTATAGAACTAGAACGGCTTTTACGCGGGGCTGCCGTGGATTTGGGTAGGAATATTGCCGCGGAGTTGAGGGGTAATATTGCGGACGGCTTTGCAGAAACTAATGCAAACCTTCACCAGGTTATAGCAACCGTACAAGGTTTAGAGAATGGACAGGAAGCGTTAAATAGACGTCTTGAGGATCTAAATTCGCGGGTTGAGGCCTTAACTACACACTCAGATCAGCAGGCTGAAGACGTAAGAAAGCAGATTGATGAATTAACGCAGCAGATTGCAGACACGAAACAGCAAGTCGAGCACTTAGCTGCAAGCTCAGCTGATCAGGCTAATGAAGCCAGAGAGCGGCTTAATGCCATAGACTCTCAGCTTGAGGAGCTAGCTGGGCAGGCGAATGGAACGAATAGTAGGCTTGATGGTCTAGCTGAGCAGGTGGTGGGAACGAATGGTAGGCTTGAAAGTCTAGCTGAGCAGGTGGTGGGAACGAATGGTAGGCTTGATGGTCTAGCTGAGCAGTCGGATACCACAAACAGTACGATTAAAACCTTAGCTGAGAATGTAGCAAAACGTAATGCCGAGCTCGAGCAAAAAGGGGCAGTTACTGTTAAATTAACCTACTGGGCAGTGGTCGTTACGGCCGCTCTTTTTTCTGGTGGTCTTGTCAGCAAAGCCGTCATTGTGACAGGTGGGGTTGTTCTTTACGAGACTGCGTGTTCCTATGGGGAGAAAGCACTCGCTTTTGCTAACAGAGCGTATAGCCGGATCCATGAAATGTATTCGTTTATGTGTAACCCGCTTGGAGGCAATAAAACTGTCAAAGAGAAAGAGGAGTAAGAGATTGTTGACATGAAATTCAAATTGAGGATTTTTCAGTAAAAACGGAGTGTACTAAACGCACATGAGTTTCGAACCGGATTTGACGCGAAAAATACCAATTTGAATCATTGGACCTCCTTCGAAACCTTCAAAATCAGAATTTTGGGAAGGAGACACGGAGCACAGAAGCGGAGCGTACTTAGATGTACGTGAGTTTCGAACCGGATCGACGTACCCAAAAACTGATTTTGAAGAGTTTGGAAAGAGG
>JAIRNW010000040.1 GCA_031257795.1 Holosporales bacterium
TCAGCAGCGGCTTTCTGTCGTCTGAGCCGAAAATCGTCTTAAAAATATAATCCAGCTTTGGATCCAACAGTTCAGTCATTGCACGTATAAAAAAATGCCAACCCACGGATAATTATACATTGTTTGCACGACAGACCGCATAACTTTTCAGAAACTGAACGTTGTCAGCACGGCGCGGCATGTTTTCTCCGCTAAGAACCTGTTTACATAAGATTTAAATTTAGGATTTTTCAGGAGAAACGGAGGGCAGAAGCGGAGTGTACTTATTGGTACATGAGTTTCTAACCGGATTTGACGTAGAAAAAACCAACTTAAATCATTATGTCAACAAGTTCTAAATGCTTTCGGGAACAGGGTATACACCCAGTCATCAAAAGATTGCGAGTTCGTCGAATGGAGCCCCAACAAAGTCTGCGACTTTGCCTGGAGCCCGACGTTGTTCGAATGCTCACGTACCATAAGTACGCTGCGCTTCTGCGCGACGTGTCTCCTGCTCGCAAACTTTCGATGACTGGGTATATCCCTATTCACAAAAATAAAGTTATTAACAAGTTAACGCAAAAAAAGTTATTACTAAAAAATTTTACGTGAGGATAATGATTTTTCATGTATCTCTGCGAACCATTAGTTTTCCTGCGCTTGCGCGGCATGCCCAAAAAATAGGCAAATATGAAAAAGCCTCTAATCCAAAGCGTATTAAACAGACAATTTGCTAGTTATTCACAGATTTATTCACAGCTTTCGTGAATTATACTCCGTCACCGAAAGTTTGCGGGTTTGCTTAGGCGGAGTCGCAAAAACCTGCGACTTTACGGACGCCCGAAACTTCAGGACAGGGAGAGCTGTCACATAGCTCGGCACCTGTACAACGTGACCCCCTGCCGCCAATTCCTGTGGGCTGGTGTACGGGTCACACCAGCTTATTGTACCATTTCAGGCTCTTGTATCGCCTATGCAACAAAAGCTGCGAAGCAGCCAGCCAAACAGCCACTAATGAATAAAGAACAAGAACGGAGGCACTCCCCAAAACGTAATACAAAATAAGCATTGGGAAGCAAACCGCCCCCCAAAAACACACCTGATCAACGATTATCGCGTATTTTGAATCTCCACCGGCAATTAAAATCCCCCAGGTCGAGTACATCAATGTTTCGCACGTTATGTCGACCGCCAGCAAAGCGAGGCCGATCTTTATCTCAGGATACAGCCTGGAAATATCATCAGGAATCATACTGACAATCTTGATTATCCATTCCGGACACAACACGAGCGGAATCGCAAAAATCGCCCCAAAGAATAGCGAAATTTTCACAAATGTCCTTCTGACACTTTCTATTGATTCTAGGTCTTTCCGCCCAATCATATTCGCGCTTATCGTTGCAATTCCTTTGTTCACCCCTTCAGCAACAAACACGAAAAATATGTACAAAGCCGAGCATACGCTGTATACCGTGGCTTCGTCCTTTGAGGCATGCCCGATCGTGAGCGCCATCAAATACCAAGCAAATATCATTATGAAATTTCCAAGCGATATCGGCAGGCCAATTCGAAAGCATTCCTTTAGCAAACTCCAATCGAATGCGCGATTTTGGAAAGTCCTGTAATGCAGGCGGTTCGATTTCGAGAAAAAGATGGATGCTAAAATCAAAATTTGAATAAACTCGGCAATAGTCGTGGCAATCGCGGCTCCGCGACAGCCCATATCAAGTAGGTAAATAAATGTGTAGTCAAGCACAACATTCGATAACGCCCCAATCACAACGATTATAGTAATTATTCTTGTTTTCCCCTGCCCAACGAAAAACGAGGCAAAAGCGAGCTTTATTGAAGGCAAAACGCCGAAGTACATCAGAATTTTTTGGAAAGCAATTCCGTCTTTTGCATAATATTCAGGATATAAATTCACACAATCAGAGAAATATGCGATTAAAAAGCACGGAATATACGCAAACGCCGACATGTAAATCATCTGCCACGTTGGCGCCGCGAGTTTTTCGTATTGCTTGGAGCCGTTGTATTGCCCAACCAAAACCTCAGCCGAACTGGCCACTCCTGTGAGCAAGCAAGTGAATGTCAAAACGAAATTTATGGAGATTGCGACGGCCGCCATCGAATCAACGGAATAGCCGGCTAACATGAATCTGGAAATTAGTAACATCAGATTTGTGGACATCGCCGCCAATATCATTGGAAACGTTATGTTCAAGATGCTTTTTAGTGAGGAATCTATTTTTTTATGAAGCATAAAATTGGTAGTTATTCAAACAGTTAATACTAAGCCACAAAAAGTTTGCAAGTTCGTCGAGTCGACTCCCCAACAAAGTACGCGTTTTTGCCGGGCCCCCAACGTTACTCGGCTTGAGCAATGCGTCCAGCACAGCTTTTCTCCTGCGTTACGCGTCTCCTGTCCTCAATTCTTTCGATGACTTGATACAAGGTGTACCTAAGCCAAGAACTTGGGAACAGCTGGATTGCGGAGCGATGTGCATTGGCGCCGGCTCAATCCATGCGCCCCCACAAACTTTCGTGAGCTGGATTATTTTGAAACCACAGTCCTCTTAACAACTATTCTATCCCGCAAATTACTGGTATTCCGATTTCTCCTTGCTCTCGCTGAAAGTTCATTGTCATCTGCTCTCGCTAGAAGTTCCCTGATCTTTCTTTGCTCATCTATTGTATTCTGTTTCCTTTGTTTATCTAGGTCATTTAAACTGCGAACACGGTTACTTACCGTGGTCAATTTAGCACAACCGTTCTTGCCTCCAATATTTTTAGCATATATTTCTGCCCACGTTAAACCTTCAGTTTTTGTCCCAAATTTCCCGCAATTCTGCTTTAAAAATGCGGAAAAGGCCTCACTCTCCCTTGGTAAGGCTTGCACGCAAACCTTGCCTACCCCTTTGTGATACATGTCCAGCTCCCTCGCTGCAGAAACAGACAGGTCTATAATTCTGTTGTTTTTGTATGGCCCCCTATCATCGATCACCACAACAATACTTCTGCCATTAGATAGATTCGTTACTTTGGCTATCGTTGGCAAAGGGAGGGTTCTGTGTGCGGCCGTCATCGAGTATTGATCGTACTTTTCCCCTTGTGCCTTCGGCCTACCGTGAAAGCCCGGGCCATACCAGGAAGCCAGACCAACCTTGTTGTAGCGATAATTTTTCTGAGGGGTATACCAGCTACCGGCAGTTTTGTACGATTTAACGGATCGTGCGACGCCGGTGATTTGGATTTTTCTGTTGATAGAGCAGCGTGTTAGCAGCATGACTTGTACGAGCAACATCAAAAAGAGATTCAGTATACCCAGCCACCGAAAGTTTGATGGGTTATCGCTACGCTGCGCGGCTTGAGCAGTACGTTGAGTACAGCCCTGCACCTGCGCGGCGTGTCTCTTAGCATCAATTCTTTCGCTAACTGGGTATATATTGACTTTAATTTTCACGGGATAATCTCTACCTTCGTCCCAACTTGAACGGATGAAAATAGCTCTTCGATTTCGTCATTATTAACGGCTATGCATCCTAGAGTCCAATCCATTTCAGAGTAGCTTTTCAATGCTCCTCGCTCAACACCCGTTCCTATTCCATGAATAAAAATGTCTCCGCCTGGGCTCTGCCCTAAATCTCTCGCTCGTTTCAAGTCTTCCTCATTTGGATACGAGATCTTCAGCGAAAGGTGATAGGCGCTCCTGGGGTTCTTCCACACAATCTCGTAGATTCCTTCAGGTGTTTTCCCGTCACCTTCCACCGTTTTGGGGCCAAGAGGGGAAAAACCAAGAGAGATTTTGTATTCCTTGAGCAAAGCTTCGCCTCTGTACGCTTGCATAATTCTGTCTTTCTTTTTTATCAGAATATAATCAGCTTTGCCCGTTAAAATTTTGTTTTTGTTCGTTGCTTGGCAAGCTATGAATGCATTTTTTACCGCAAGAAAGCCACAAAACAAGATAAGGCACGTTATAATTTGATCGCGCACGGCGAACTGCCTATTTTCAGTACTTTATTATTCTGGATATGCCTAGCCACAAAATGTCTGTAGGTCCGTTAAGTCCGGCTTCCCGCACAGTTTGCGTCTCTGCGCTCCGCGTCTCTGCCCACCATTCACTCGTGATTGGGCATAGTAGTATTTGTTGGCGTTATTCCTCTCAAGAGAAAGTTAAAAAAACGTTGATTACGGATTGCCTTAAGACCATCCATCGCGCGACAAGCTATCGTGCTATAAAAACTTTGTTGGCTCGTCGGCACGTCGCACGACTCTGGCAGTATATTTGGAATGACTCTCGATGTCCGTATTTTGTCCCAGAATAAAAAAGCAACCACGAATAAGGCGGCTATAGCAACTCTAGCAACTCTAAAGAGTTGATGGTAGCGTCCGGTTTTCGCGACTGGGACTGCAGCTTGCGGTTGCGCCGTTTGTCCTGGTTCTGCGCCTGGGACTGGTTGTGCCCCCGTGATTGGGGCTGGGTGTGCGTCTGCGACTGGGGCTTGCGGGTGCGCTACCATAGGAACTTGCCGCATTCCAAGAACCATTTGAGTTAACAAGTTCATTTCGCCCTTAAGCTCTCCGAATTTTTCGTCCAATATTCGAACCAACCCTTGATGCCTTTCCTCAGCTTTTTGAGTCAACTCGGTCATTTTGTTGTCAAGGCTCCGCACTGCTTCACGGACTTCCCCCACTGCCCGTGCGAGATCGCCTCCGCTGTCTGCCCCAAATCCTTTAAGCCACGTACAAAAAACAGCTGCAGCCAAAACAAAGCATTTACTACTAAATCCCAACACAATACACCATTTGGGCAAACAAACTTCTTGTGTGTATATAACAATGGTTTTCTCAAAAAACAACAAATAAGTTTGAGATGTCAAAGCGCGTGCGGTAAAAAAGCAAATCCACAAGCTTGTATATTCCCCTTAGAACCCGTTGGCATAAGATTTAAATTGAGGATTTTTCAGGAGAAACGGAGCGCAGAAGCGGAGTGTACTAAACGTACATGAGTTTCGAACCGGATTTGACGCAGAAAAGACCAATTTAAATCATTGGACCTCTTTCCAAACCCTTCAAAATCAGTTTTTGGGTACGTCGATCCGGTGCTCGAATGCTCACGTACATCTAGGTACGCTCCGCTTCTGTGCTCCGTGTCTCCTTCCCAAAATTCTGATTTTGAAGGTTTCGAA
>JAIRNW010000066.1 GCA_031257795.1 Holosporales bacterium
TCTCGGAAAGTTGCGTCTTTTACGTTATGGACTTTATTCTCGATATACCAGTGTCGTCTTATGCACGTTACAAATTGTTTAGCGTGGAGAGTTCTATTTGAAATGGACCTCTTTCGAAACCTTCAAAATCAGAATTTTGGGAAGGAGACACGGAGCACAGAAGCGGAGCGTACTTAGATGTACGTGAGCATTCGAGCACCGGATCGACGTCCCCAAAATTCTGATTTTGAAGGTTTCGAAAGAGGTCCAATGTTTCTGGCTTGCCTTCTCCTCGTTTCGCTCTGTTTTCTGCTGCGAACCTTCCAAATTCCAGCAGCCTAGTCTTGTAAGGTCCTGAGTTTATGTGCTAGTCCTTACTAAGGCGACTCGTTTACGCTTTCTTTCATGACCGATTTTCCTCACCCCAACACAAAATATCCTCTAAATTGTGGACTCGAACAGACTGCATTCCTGAAGGCTGTTGTGACAAATCCTAATATTATTGTTGGCGATTATTCGTATTACGACGACAATGAAGACGACCCTGCAAACTTTGAAAAGCACGTTTTGTATCATTTCGATTTCTTGGGAGACAAGCTCATCATCGGGAAATTTTGCCAAATCGCCAGCGGAATCCAGATTTTGATGAATGGCATATGGCACAACATGAACTGCTTTACAACATACCCTTTTTCTATATTTTCGAAGGAAATAAGCCAAAAAATCCCTCCTGATTTTTACCCGACTAAGGGCGACACAGTTATCGACAACGACGTTTGGATTGGGATGAACGTCACGATAATGCCTGGCGTTCATATTGGAGATGGTGCAATCATTGGCACGAGTTCACTCGTAACCAAAGATGTTGAGCCATACTCTATTGTCGGAGGGAATCCCGCAAAATTAATTCGTAAACGCTTTTCTGACGCCGTAATCAAGTTGTTACTTGAAGTTCAGTGGTGGAATTGGGATATCGAAAAAATTCTCAGCAATATTGACGTCGTGCTGAGTAATAACGTTTGGAAACTCAAGGCCATAGGTTGATAGGGTATAAATATTCTTGATCTGTACTACTTTTAATGCCCATTATACTGCACCGAGGGATGAGCTAATTTTTCCATGGCTCCCCGAGACGGACTCGAACCGCCGACCCAGTGGTTAACAGCCACTTGCTCTACCGACTGAGCTATCGGGGAATACGGTACATTGCTACTGTAACATACAGCATGACGTTGTCAATATGCTTAAAATTAAAAAACCCGACCGCAAAATGAATTTCTTCCAGCTATCCCACAACATTTCTCAGGAGCTGCAGCTGTTCATTAAAGGCGTCTTCATCATTTTGCTGCAAGCATAGTGCCTCCATGTGAGTCAACAGCGCGTCGCTTGTCAGTGGTGGGCGCTCTATCACATTCATCAAAGCCGACACTTTCATCTGCAATTGAACCTCAGTCGAAGCGCTCAAACACTCACGCACGGCGGCGGCGATGGCTTCTGTTCTGATAAAGCATTTGGCAATTTCCACCGCCTTATCAGGTTCCTCCATCGGCGGAAAGCTGTCTATCTTTTGCTGCAGGGCGTCCAGGTTCTCCTCGAATTTATCCGCATTGGAGCATACCTTTCCTACTTCCGCGATCAATTCGCTACGTGTCAGTGGCAGACGCTCAATAGCCGAAACCAGCTTATTAAGTTTTGCCGCTATCGTTCCCTCGCCACTCTCCGCGATTTCTAAACACTCATAAATGATGCGCGCGATTACGTCGCTCTGCGCCAACAACGCCCCGACCATGGCGCTCCTCTTCTTATTCACACTTGTCGGCGAGCTTCCCTCTATCATCAACTGTAGCTTTTCCAGCTCGCTCTCGAATTCGTCAGGGTTCGCGCAAATTTGCTTTATTTGCGTGGCGAGTTCTTCTCTTGAAAAAGGCAGGGTTTCCAGGGAATACAAAAGCTTGCTTACACTGGAATCTAACGCCACGCCCCCGCCACCAAGGCACGCACGAGCATTTTGCGCAATTACTGCGCTTTGGTTGAGCAGCGTGCTGAGGGCGATTCCCTTATCGGAACCCTGTGCCTCTTCTATTTCTTGTCGGAGTGTGCTTATGTGCGTTCCAAAATCGTCGGGGGATAGGCAAATCTTTTTTATTTCGTTGAACAATTCCTCTTGCGCGAGGGGGAGGCTTTCAAGGGCGTACAAAAACTGGTTGATTTTTGTTTTTAAGACGCCATCATCCCCGTCAGACGCAGCGGCGAAACATGCGTCTAATTTTTTCCCAAACACAGAATCATCCTCGGTTCCTTGACCAGAGTTTAGATCAAACAGAGCCGAAAAGAGTGATTTGGAATATGCCTTATTTTCTTCTAGGTCTTTTTGAAGCAGTTCGAGACGTTCCGCGAAGTGAGATTGATCCAAGGCAATATTTCTCAGACTCCCAAAGAGGTAGCTGTCTGGGAGGGACGTTGGCAGTGTTGTGGTTGCGCCTAATAGGGCGTCAACAGTTAAGCCAACATCATACGGATTATTTAGTCCGCAATACAAGCACTGGTAAACTGCCTCCTCCAGCGTCTTTTTTCCGGTTGCATTATTCGTTCCAATAAGCAGGAAGTCTGTTAGCGCTTTAACGTGAGCATCATTCGGCTTAACGCTGCCAATCTTCTCGAATTTCTCACGGGCTTGTTTTTCTTGTATTTCAAAACCTAAACTTTTAATGAAATTGGTTGGAGAGTCTTGCCTGTATAAAGAATCCAGAAGACCGTGGGGATACAGCAGATGTGGGAGATAGCGCAAATACTCGCGTAGTAAGCCTTGGTTTTTGAAAATCGTAATTAAATAATTGCAAGTATCTTCGTATTCGGCATTAAATTGCGGGGCCACCATTAACAGGGCGTCCACGTTACCGGCTAGTTTCGTTAAATCATTCAACCCGGCATCGAAGCAATCCCGACAACCCCTTTTAATAACGGCCATTGTTGCCTGCTCATTTTTGCCGATGAGAAGTGTTTTCGTCATTAGGCCAACGTCTTTTTCGAGAACTGGAAGTTTGATGGTGGTGGTCGAGAATAGATGGGTTGTTAAAATGTACCCAATCACGAAAATCTTGCGGATTCGCCGTATCAGCGCAACAACGAATCCTGCGACTTTGCCGTGGGCACGGAGCCGCTCGACTTTAGAGTGCAGCTCCGCCCATATACCGCGCACCTCCTGCCAACAATTCTTTTGGTGGCTGAGTAAAGGAGAGTGCGATGGTTCAACCCCACCATCAGTAGTTATACACACATAGCCCGAATGTATGGGAATTTCCAAGGTCTGGAAATTATCATTTATTCGTGATCGCATAGTATCTGCGATTAGTACCCAAGTATTCGAAAAGAATCCGCATATGGCCTCTCGAAATTC
>JAIRNW010000067.1 GCA_031257795.1 Holosporales bacterium
GAATTTCGAGAGGCCATATGCGGATTCTTTTCGAATACTTGGGTACTAATCGCAGATACTATGCGATCACGAATAAATGATAATTTCCAGACCTTGGAAATTCCCATACATTCGGGCTAGGTGTGTATAACTGGAGGAGAATGGAACAATTTTTCCCTAATAGAACGCACGAAAATATAAAAAATCACTGGCATGTGCTGGAGCGAAGACAGAACCAATTGCAGATGCAGATACAACTGCTGGCGCAACTGCAGGCACAACTGCAACTGCTGGCGCGCCCGTACCAGCCGGCGCAACTGCAGGCACAACTGCAACTGCTGGTGCAACCGCAACCGCCGCGTGGTCATTTGGCTCATGAATCATTAGACAGAGACGATTTTGAGCAATTTACTGATTTGGAAGCATCTACTTTTTAGTATATCGAGTACCCGAGAGAATTGGAGGCAGGAGACGCGTTGCACAGTCGAAGGGCTGTGTTGCGTACTGCTCAAGCCGAAGCTGAGGACTTCCGGCAAAGTTGCAGACTTTGTTTGGGCGCAGATCCGACAAACCCGCAAACACTTTGAGTGTATATGATGAAGAACACGGAAGAATCCCCGTTCACACTCCTAAACATCTCCCCCATGTTTGCCATCGATGAATCTCAGCTTCGCTCGCAGTACTTCACCGCTTGCAGGCAATTTGCTGAAAACAAAAGCATGTTGCAAAAAATCCACGAAAGCTACCGCATTTTGCTCTCTCCCCTTTCAAGGCTAGCAGAGTTGTTCGCGATATTTGAGCAACCACAGCCAGAAGCCAACGGAATGCCGTCGGATTCTGTGCTCGAGCTATTCGAACAATTAAGCGAAGAGCATTTGTCAAGCGAGCAAAAAGACCAACTTCGCAAGAGGGTGGCGGAGGCTACAACACTCTTGTGCGAAGAAATACAGAGGAAATTTGAGAAGAATGATTGGCAAAGAATCCGCGAACTTCGCAATGACCTTGTGTATTATATCAAAATGCGCAACTTTTAATATTTTTTTAATTCATTCTTCGTAGGATGTCTTAGTACAACTACGCCATTATTTCCAAAATACTACGGCGAGACTTTTTATCAAACGGTCTGAGTTTGGTTTTTGGGAATTTTGTGTGTATATCCAGCCATAGAAAATTTGCGGGTTCGTCGAGACGGCGTCCCAACAGAGTCTGCGACTTTGCCGGGAGCCCGACGTTGCTCGGCTTGAGCAGTACGTAGATACAGCTTTGCGCCTGCGCGACGTGTCTCCTACCCCCAATTCTTTCGGTGACTTTGTATAGCGGAAAAATGTTGTTTAGGGGGAACAATTTATGCGGATTACAAAAAACACGTTATATAACATCCAGCCACAAAAAGTTTGCTGGTTTGTTGTTTCTTTAATGCTCGGCTTTTTGCCGACTTGCCACGCCGAAAACCCTATAGAGCGTAATCTTTTGGCAAACCTCGACGACATCTTTAGTAATGTCTGCCCTCATTGCCAAAGCGAAGCGCCGAGTGAGCATGTCGTTTCAAAAACTCCAGAGGATAAGCCAAAGTGCCATGAAGAGCCGGAATGTGTGGATAGCAAATTCCCATGGTACTGGTCTGCAGATAAAGACGTGAATCTTCCGGGGCAGTGCCAAACAGCAGGAACGGGGCCTGTTGTTGGGTGGGTGCCGCTTGGAACTGCTATATCGAAAATGGGGTGCGACATTCGTGAGCTGCAGGGTAGTGTTGGCAAGCTAAAGGACTTTTTGGGTTCACTCGGGACGCTTCCAAAAAAAATCCCGATTTTAGAGTCTAAACTTTCTGTGTTGCAAGGAGAGGCCGCTAATTTACGAATTAGCCAAGCCACTTTAGAGGACAATCTTGTAACCCATAAAGCTGAGATACGTCGTGGCTTCTCTGATCTTGAAGAGAAATTCCGAAAACTCATCCCTGCGCTAGATAGCAAACTCAACGAAAACAAACGCACCGTTCTTAGGATGCTTTCTGAGCAAATACAGTCTGTTTCGGATGTACAAAATAGTCGTTTAGGTGGGCTCGACGATCGCTTATCAAAGGAAATACTAGATTTAAAGTATGCCTTAGGGATTAGCGCGAACTACCCTGACGACGAAAACTACATTGAGCGAGTGCAGAAAAGCGTAGTAACTCTGCAAGACAGGGTGGAGGCCGCAGAGCACGACATCGGAAATGTGGCCGATCCTCAATTGCGCCAAATGCTGAAGGAGACGTGTGGCACGAAGGTTCAAGTTGCCGCACAAAATGTTTGTGGGAATTTGCTCGCCATAGCTGAAGAAATACACGAAATGAAAACGAAGCTGGACGGGCATGTCTACGAGCTCATTGACGAGAAGGTGCAAAGCCTGAGAGAGCGGCTGCAGCAGAGCGTTGCCGATATTAAGGAGGTGAACGACGCCATTAGGCGGCTTGAGGAAGTTGTTGGGAATGTGACAAATGAGGACCTCCAGTCTCTTTTCCAGATTACTGGAAACATACATAGCGATATGACGGATTACATTAATGAGAGTTTTACAAGTTCGGAGTTCAACATGAGGCTGAGTACGGCAATTCAAGCGGTGTCAGACGTGTTGATTTCTCAGAAAGTTGCCCCTCTTTCTACGAGCTTAAGTGGTTTGCAGGGGCAAGTTGAGGAGATCGCGCGCAATGTGAGCGACAATCTGCAACAGCAAGAAGAGTCGGCCGTGGCGATCAATCAGAAAGTTGGGTCTCTTTCAAGCGACCTTACTGATTTGTGGGGGCAGCTTGGTATTATATCGAAAAGCGTTAGCAACAATTTGCTGCGGCAGGAGGAGTCGGCCGGGGCGATCAATCAGAAAGTTGGGTCTATTTCAAGCGACCTTACTGATTTGCATGGGCAGCTTGGTATTATATCGAAAAGCGTTAGCAACAATTTGCTGCGGCAGGAGGAGTCGGACGCGGCGATCAATCAGAAAGTTGGGTCTCTTTCTACGAGCTTAAGTGGTTTGCAGGGGCAAGCTGAGGAGATCGCGCGCAATGTGAGCAACAATCTGCAGCAGCAAGAAGAAGTAGACGCGGAGTTTCGCCAGAAAATTGACTCTATTTTAGGCGACCTTGATAATTTCCAGCGGCAAAGTGGAGTTGACCGTCAAGGAATAAATGATACTTTGCAACAGATGCAGCAACAAGAAGAGTCTAGCATAGAGGGAATCCGGCAGGAAACGCATGGGATACAGGACAAACTGTTGCAGCTGGAGGAACAGTACACCACGGGAATGGCTGAAGTTCAAGATGACCGCGTGAAAAATGAGGAGATGTTCGGAGAGCTTGCTACAGCGTTGGAGGCCTTGGTTAATTGGAAGGATAGGATAAGCCAGAACGTGACCAACACAGCCTCAACGGTTACTCAGCTTCAAAGCGAATTATCCAGCGTTCGGAGTGAAATCAGTAACATGAGAACGGAGATCAATAACGAGCTCAATAATATAAAAGACGAAATCATAAAAATAAACAAAGAGCTAGAAATCCCTTCCTTCGCTCTGACTTCGTCTAAAGGGTAATGGCACAACCCTATACACATATCAGTCGCATTTGGATGAAGATCTCGATACCTAGGCTGAGTTTGACAAAGCCAGGGAAGATGGTGCTGGTAAAGCCGAGGCAGCCTAGACAAATTTGACGCTGAATGACACAGCCGGGAGCCGTATGCCTTAATAG
>JAIRNW010000012.1 GCA_031257795.1 Holosporales bacterium
TTGCGGTGCCGAGCTTTTAACTCGAGGCGGACCACGTCTGTCAGAAAATCGTATTTCATGGATGGAGTATTAACACATTATTCGGTTTTCTCCAAGAGGTCAGTCAAGATGGGTATATAGAGTTTTGGCGGAAATTACGGATGAGCGTGAAGGTGAATCAAGTGAGCAAGCAATAGCTAGATTGCTTAGCTATAAGGCTGTCGTTATTGCCCCCCGGAACTCTCGCCCTTCCCAGTATTTGCAAAAATTAACTGAATTAGCGTGGCCCAATTGTTCACGACAGATTCAGTTTGAGCCATTATCTCCATTGCACATTTGGATTTACTACTTAAAGAAAAACGTCTCTATGGAGTGTGCAAATGCATTTCGGGCTGCACTTCTAAAAGATGGCCAGTTTCTTTACGTAGCTAGAGCGCTCGCCATAGTTGAATTTATTGAGTTGTTATCGGAACATAGTGACTACATGTCTATGGAACTGGATTACCATGGTTTGTACGATAATCACATTGCTGATCGCCACATTGGCTTTTTGCTTATGAGCTTTATTTGCGCAGAAATTGGGCCAGAAGCTACAACCGCCTTTTTCAATTTCTTACGTTTTTTTAGCAGAGAACCAACATTTAATCGGTATGGTAGATATGAAATATCAAATGGAAGAGTTGTTTTTCGTAGTGGGAAGGAAGGGGTTAATAGGAAGAGATTTAACTGGATCATGTCTCATGGCAGGGTTACTAATTTTCTAATTCCTTAAATTGTCCCTCTGTAGAAAATTATTTTATTTTTATGTATTATTAAATAAGAGAGATGTTCTGAAATGAATTTTATGGAAGTCATTATGAATTATATTGCTAATCTACTAAAAAGCTTTACAAAGTGCACAGTTTTGCGGAAGGCTGTTGCTCCGCTGGAACTTCATCAGTTCAACACGTGCACAAAGTCGCGGACTTCGTTGTGGCGACGAGCCGGTAAACCAGCAAATTTGGGGCGGGTTGGGCTGATTGCTGCTTGCTTTATGTTGAACACGCCAAGCTGGGGGAATTTGTCTGACGCGATTGACACAGGTATGCTGAAAATAAAAATGCGTCAAATTACGAATAGGGTAAAACAGCTGCCAAAGCCACGACAGGAAGCTTTTGTTGCCGATATGGAAAAAAATCTAACCCAAGCGGAACAACAAGCAAAAGACGATGCTGATAAACAAAAAACGGACGGAGCTAACGGACAGCCGCCAAAGCCGGCAGTGAATGGGACTGGTGCTGCGGCGGCTACTACTCCAGCGGCACAAACCGCCGGAGGGCCTGCTGGAACACCGCCAGTGCCTGCCCCAGCTGCGGGAACGCCTGCGGCTCCGACCGGGGCTTCGTCACAACCTGCCGCAGCACCAACATCAGAAAAGCCAGCTCCTGGACAACCTGGTTCTGAAACCAATGCTGCAGCTGCTGGAACTCCTGCGGCTGGAACTCCTGCTGCGGGCGCTCCCGCTACTGGAACTCCTGCTGCGACGACAACTGGACCAGCTGCTCCTGCCGCTACAATTGAACCGGCTGCTGTAGCAGCCACACCTGCGGGAGCTCCTGCCCCTGAAACTACGCCGCCAGCAGCCGCACCGGCTTCCGCATCTGCAACTACACCTGCGGCTATTCCTACTTCTGTCGCCACTGCCGCACTGGCTTCCACTCCCGCTGCACCAACAGCTGCACCAGCTGCAACCACGACTCCAGCGTCCGCGCCTGCTGCATCAGCATAAGCTGCTACCACCGCGCCAGCAGCATAGGAGAACCAAATCAAACGCCACTGCCTCACCGGCTTCCACGCCCGCGGCACCAACAGCTGCACCAGCTGCAGCCACGGCTCCAGCGTACGCACCTACTGTATCAGCATAAGCTGCTACCACCGCGCCAGCAGCATAGGAGAACCAAATCAAACGCCACTCCCGCACCGGCTTCCACGCCCGCTGCACCAACAGCTGCACCAGCTGCAGCTCCGGCTCCAGCGTCCGCACCCTCTGCATCAGCATAAGCCGCGGCTCACGCACCAGCAGCATAGTAGAACCAAATCAAACGCCACTACCGCACCAGCTTCCACGCTCGCGGCACCAACAGCTGCGCCAACAGCATAGGAGAACCGAATAAAAAGAATTTGCAAGGGGAACCCAGAACCCGTTGACGACCTAACTTTTGGTAACAATGTATAAATATGGTACAAATGCTTCTACGCTAGTCTTGCGCTGATTGCATTCCCATAATGTTTGGTAGTTTTATAAAGAATCTGTTGCGCGTTTCTGTGCTTGCTTTCGTAGAGATGTTTCCGTCCCTCGCAGAAGTTGCCTACGCAGATCACAAATCCGTAAAAAAATCCACGCACATCCCAGCGACAGAGAGCCAGCCACATAAAAAGCGAAATAATGGTGGCAATGGCGATTTCAACTGCCATTTTGCCAGCTTGCGCAGCTCGAAGATCAACATGCACGTTGGCCCCGGAATGCAGTATCCAGTTGAATGGGTTTTGGTGTGCAAAAAACTTCCGGTTGTTATAGTGGCCGAATTTGGCCAGTGGCGAAAAATCTGCCTTTTCGACGGAACCACTGGTTGGATCCACAAAAGTATGCTCTCCACCAAAAAAACAAGGCTCATCGTGAAGGATGCTGTCATCTTTGCAAACTCATCCAAAAAATCAGAAAAACTGGCGAAAGCACGGCAATATGTTGTGGTGGAGGAGATTAAAGTCCAAAAAGGGTGGGTGAAAATACAGGTGAAGACGAATAAGAATATTGTTGGCTGGGTGAAGGCAAAGAATTGCTGGGATGGCAGTGCGCCTAAAAATTAATTCCGTCTCCAAACAAAGTGCGGACTTTATCAACCAACGAATCTATCAACCTTTTGTAACTGTGTGTGGTGCATTAAATCGGGCTTGATAGCAAAAGAAATAAGCGCGATCGCAATCATGACTATTACATGAAGAACTCCAAAGCGCGCATTGCGGGAACCATCGCCCACTCCACTGTCACTATAAAGTCCAGAGCCGCGTCCAAAGAAGACGGAGCCATACATCGCTAGCGAGAACTTTTTTGCGGTTTTCCCTCCGAACAATTCCGCACCTTGCACAGCCGCGCCGCTGGCGTTTCTTTGACAAAGCAAAAAGGAATGTACAATCTTGATCATGATGAAAACCTCGAGTACGAAAAGAGGAAAATAGCAAAGCGCTAAAACGAAATTATCGGTGTGCAAGAAATGCGCAAACAGGTCATATAAATTGCAGAATCCAAGAGTGCCAGGAATCCCAACTAAAGACGCAATAAAATAACACAAGCATAGGTTCACAACCTTCGTTTGAATTGATAAGGAATTAAAGATTTTATTTTTTTCAAAAACACTGCTTTCTATAAACTGCCGCTCACAACACGTGCTTTGCAGGCGCGCATGCATGAAAAACGAAAAAAAAACACCAATAACACAGACTATATAATTCATGACAAGTGCCGTTATGAAGTATTCAGGCATCTGTGTTAATAGCATTAACATCAATTGCGAAAGCGTGATTTGCTTTATGCACGGAATGATAAACAGAAAGTGTTGCGTTCCTCTTCTGAAAAACAAAACCAATGACACAATTGCCTTTATGAACACAACCAAAGCCAGCCCCACAGCGACATACATCATTTTGTGGGTGAAAATGGTGAACAAAAGGAACTTTTGGAGGGAATACGCTTCTATTAGGAAAAGCAAGGAGGAAAGGAGGAATGGGAATTGTATAGAATTTTTCCGGCTGGACTCTTCAACGAAAACAAAAGTACTGCTCAGCTCTATCCTAATCAGCAATGCTACTAGTAACAAAAAGCGGAGGACGTCGGGAACTGGGGAGACAAGCTGCATTTGTTGTATAAAAGGCGGGATTCCGTCGAAATGACAGGAAAATTTCAGAAAGAATAAGCAAAAGATGACGGAGCTCAGCACACCCATTAATATATACACAGTCACAGAAAGTTTGTGGATTCGTTGCACGGCGTCCCGACTTTTCCGAGATACCGAAGCTGCCCGGCCTGGTAATCCAATGAAATCTGTTTTTGTAATGAGCAAAAACATACAAACAATGACTTCTGAAAAAATGTAGAAAATGAGCACGTTGATTGAACAGAAAACTATTGCAGAGCAGGAAAGAAGGAACATGAGCCTCAATATTTCCCTCTTAACTAGCTGGCCATACTCGCATAAAATCACCATCACAAACGCAACTAAACTTAATAAAAACAAAAATAAAAGCGAGATCGGAGTGAGACCGATTGTGAAGTTTATGCCGTGCAAAGGAATGAAATAATGCTTTTCAAAAAAATACATTATGTCTGGCGCCGGAAATATCGCTAATAGTAAGACGATAACAATCGCAAAGAAAAATGAGCAAACGAAAATAGCGCAATTAATTATATTACGCCGGTTGTTTTCGTCTATTCGTAATAGGAACAACGAACCCCACAGTGGAATCGTGATCAATATTGAGAGGAGTGGGATGTCAGGGGCGTCGGCAAACATTGCTACACACTATTGCCGAAAGTTTGAGGATTCGTTGGAATAGCGCCCAGACAAAGCCTGCTTCGGCCGCTCCACCAAACACATTCCAACTAAAATTTGGCAAACCGCGCACACAAGAATGCAGAAAACGAAAAAAACTCCCATTGTGTCTTTCAAAGAAAAGGAGAAAAAGACCAGCAGGATTACGCTGGAGAACAGGGCATATATGTTGAGGAAATACCCGATGTGTTTCCCTTCTTGGTGCCTAAAAATCAAAATAATTGTGTACAGCAATATAAAAAAAGATCCACACAATACCACATTGCTCATGCAGTCGATGCCGCCCTCTGCCATCCACTTTCCCAGACCATAGCACTGTCCCCGCAAGTTTGTGGGTTCGTCGATCCGGCACTCGAATGCTCACATACCTTTAGTACGCTGCTCTTCTGCGTTCCGTGTCTTCTGCCCCCAATTCTTTCGGGAACAGTGCACCATTTCTATCGCAGAATACTCACACACCCAATAGCAACAAGCAATACTATAATAGACAGAATCATCAGAAAAAAGTAGCTACTCTGCGGAACAAGCGCCTTTTCATCAGCAAATCTTGAAGCCGATTTCTCTGATTTAGCGAATGAAGAGGAAGCCTCTTTGCCGCTCATCATGGTCGCGAGTTTTTTGTTGGAATTGGAGCTTCTCTTCTCTAGCTTCTCAGCGATCCTATTGCCGACCGTCGCTTGTGCAAAATCGGCCCCTCCACTTATCGTGACAAGAACAGAGAACGCGCAGACAAGCAAACAAAGCATTATTTTTTGTTTGCAGAAATCGAGAACTTTCGGAACCTCAAGGTATTGGTCGGTGATTGTGCTGTTCCTGTGCGGGAAGAACACAAGCAAAGCAGACGTTATCAGCAATATAAACATCACAGCGATGCTGATAGACTGGAATTCAAAAAGAGAAGTGAATAAGGCCAATAAAGCAAAAGGAACAGACGCAAACCAAAACAACTCCACAGAAAGCGAAGACGCAATGACCGACAGAACCAAGCAAAAAACAGAAGAAATCACTTTCAATGAAAACATATTCATATTTTGCTCATTCAAGCTGTTGTTGGAAATGCAGCAACAGCTCATCAAGTCTAGCGCCGCTCGCGACGGCTATATGTCGTGAGAGTTCCACAAATTGATCCACAATCTGCTCGCCAGTTAGCAGTTGTAACTGTCGCAGCTCTTGCAACGGCACACGCAACGTCACCTTCCCATCATCTCCATGACCACCTGCCATTAATGTTACGACAAGACATCTATTATCATTTCCCTGCATCATTTGTGGATATTGAGTACGTACCGACAGAGCTATACACTGTTTTATTAGAGAGATTACTTCTTCTCTTAGTTGTTCTAAACCTATCGGTTGCACCATATCTAATAATCTCTCACGATCTTGCCTTGGAAGCAAAATAACTGCTCTGTTAAGAATGCCAGATGGATGTGCCAGTGCATCATCGCCTGCGTCAAAAACCACCGACGGCTGCCCTTTTCCCCCTTCCGCTACCATTGCTGGCACTCCTTCATCTTCTGGCCCCAAAGTTATAATTTCCCCTGAAGAATTAGCTGAGTTCCACTGGCAAAAAAACAACACAACACCGGACAACTTCATTAACCTTCTCATGTTCCACTCTCTTTTCAAAAACCAAACACGGCCCTACCGTACACCAGCAGCTACCTGTTGGTCAAACTGCGCAAAATGAAAATGTTCATTTTGTCACAGAAGATTTTCTAGGCCCTCTATGCGACGCGATGTATCTACTGACGCCAATTCTTTCGGTGACTTAGAACCCGTTGACATAAGATTTAAATTGGACCTCTTTCCAGACTCTTCAAAATCAGTTTTTGGGGACGTCGATCCGGTGCTCGAATGCTCACGTACATCTAAGTACGCTCCGCTTCTGTGCTCCGTGTCTCCTTCCCAAAATTCTGATTTTGAAGGTTTCGAAAGAGGCCCAATGAGTTTAAGGCGCCAATTGGCACTGGACGAAGCAACTGAGGTTGGAACAGAGGGGAGCTGCATCAGCGCGGAAGTTGGAGGCTGGCTCGCGCTGCCGACCTACAAAAACAACGACATCGCGTATTGGTTTGTGAATGGGCGCTGCGTCAAAGATCGCATGCTCAGCTCGGCGGTGCGCGTGGCCTACCAAGACGTGACGATCCCGGGGGAGCTCCCGCCGTTCGTCCTGTTCCTGAATGTCGCCGCGCAAGAGGTGGATGTGAACGTGCACCCGACTAAAACGGAAGTGAGGTTTCGGAGACCGGCGGAAATCCGCTCGTTCGTAATACGCGCCATAAAGGTGAAGCTCGCGGGGATGTCGAGAAGAACGCCGCTTGGATTATCGGACAAAATGTTCACAGACATGAGTTGGGATTCCACGTTGCGTGGGGGACACTTCCCGCATGTTTATGACGAAGTGTACGCGATCGGAGAAGAGCCTACAGCAGAATCTTCAAAATCATTTGAGATATCGTGTAAGGAAGATATCTGGTTAAAGAATGATAAAGGAAACGATTTTTCCCAACAAACTTCGCACAACGACTCGCAACTTCCAAGACGCGATTTTGCTTTTGACGCCGGAAACTTGGCGCTAAAAGAAAACGGCAGTTTGCCGCATGAATTCGCATACCAAGAAGATGGGCCTTTGCCGCATGAATTTGCATATCCGGACGATTTAAATTTAGGCATCGCGAAGGCGCAGCTCTTTTCGAGCTATATCATTTCGCAAAATGCAGATTCGATTTTCTTGGTAGACCAGCACGCCGCGCACGAGCGCATCGTTTTTGAATCGATAAAAAATGAGGTGTTCATTGATGAGGAGGGAAATATCGTTTCCAGCCTACCTGTTCAAAAACTGCTTTTCCCAGAGAGGATTCAGCTGGCAAATGTTGGGCTTTTTCAGGAATATTTGCCATATTTGAGGAAGATGGGATTTGGGCTCGCGATAATAGATCCAATGCCCAGATCGTCGAAGGAGGCGAAAGCTAGACAAGATGAGGGAATTGCTTCAGAGCACCAAGAATGCGCGGATTTATTTTCCTTAGAGATACAAGAGGTCCCGCAAATACTGAGCGAGGCGAATGTTGTAGCGCTGCTTGTGCGTTTGGTGAACGAACTGAAGGACGACGAGATCGGCGAATCTTTTTTGCGGAAGGTGCATAAAATTTTTGCAGACTATGCTTGTCATAACAGCGTGCGGGCCAATCACGAGCTATCGTACGACGAAATGAACGCGGTGCTGCGCCTAATGGAAACAACGGAGAGGGGCGGGCAGTGCAATCACGGCCGTCCGTCTTATGTCAAAATAACGAAACAGCGCATTGACAATGCCTTTGGACGTATGCACCAAGCCACAAAAAGTTTGTGAGTTCGTTGCTTCGATGCTCGGTTCGAGCAGTGCGTTAAGTACAGCTCTTCGCCTGTGCTTCGAGGCGCCTGCTCACAACTCTTTTTGTGGCTGGGTGCGCCTAAAAGGAAAGTTTGTGGGTTTTAATTTTTTAGATCTACTGTGATCGTTACAATAAATCAGCTAAAAGAGATGTGTCAGAATTCCTGCAGACTGCTCGGCATCGACTGGGGAGAGGAGCGCATTGGGCTTGCGATTTCAGACAAAGGCGGCTTAATCGCCTCTCCGCTTAGAACCATCGCGCGCACCAAAAGTCAAAAAAAATACCGCCACTTAGCCTTTGCTGCTGATAAGCGTGCTCTTGTGCAGAATACTGCGTTGTTTTGGGAAGAAGAAACGCAAAAACCTTGGCGAGTAGGCTCCGAATCCCGCAAGGCACTAGAGATAAAGAAAGATAATTCGGACCCATTTTTCTCGCTCGCTATAAGTGAAATTATAGAAACTATCGAAGCAGAAGGCGTTGTGGGGCTGGTGATCGGACTCCCTCTAAATATGGATGGCTCTCGCGGTTTTCAAGCGGAAAGAGTGATGTCTTTTGCCCGAGCTCTTAGCGACAAAACTTCCGTTCCAATTCTGTTCGCTGACGAGCGATTGTCGAGCCAAGCTGTGGAGCGTGCCCTACAAACTGATTCACCCACCTCCCACAACCATAAAAAAGATCGAGAGCAGGATACGAAACGACAATTGGATCACGTGGCAGCGGCTTTTGTTTTACAAGGAGTGCTAGACGCTATAGCCAACCACAACTGAACTGTGGGTTCGTCGATCCGTTTCGGCAGGAGCAGTACGTATCCGCAGCTCTTCGCCTGTGCTACGTGTCTCCTGCCAACAATTCTTTCGATGACTGGGTATACCATAAGTACGCTGCGCTTCTGCTCTCCGTGTCTCCTGCCCACAATTCAGTTGTGATTGGGCATATGCTGCTTACAGGAGTGCAAAAAGAGCCGGAAGCAGAAGATTTGCAGCGTTGGAATAAAGATTGGTGCGTCAAGTGCCGACAATTTTAATTGTACGTTTTACGAAACAGATCTATCATGCATGCATGTCTTGCTGTGGCTGTTAGCGCTAGTAGAGTAGTGTTCTATCCCCAGCCCCCCAAAAGAATTGATGGCAGTAGCATCGAAGCGCAGGCGCGGAGCTGTACTTGGCGTACCGCTCAAGCCGAGCACCGAAGCAACGAACCCACCAACTTTTTGTGACTGAGTGTATACGGAGAAATGTATTGTATGTCGAAAAAAATACTAATCACAACTCAGGACCCGAATGAAAATAGAGTAGCCGTTATCGAAGACGGGGTGCTAGTTGATTTTGATTCTGAGAATGTTGTTCAAAAACCACTGCGCGGGAACGTTTACCTGGCGCGAGTCGTTCGCGTAGAACCCTCACTGCAGGCAGTGTTTGTGGAATATAGCGAGGGGAAATATGGTTTCCTTCCCTTCTCAGAAATCCACTCAAGCTACTACAGGATCCCCGTCGACGACCGAAGCGGCGAAAACAACGATGCGGCCGACGAGGCGGAGGCGGAGTTAGAAGCTACTCCCCCCGTTTCCGCTGAGCCTCCTTCTGCAAAAAAGGAGGAATTCCATTACGATGATGGCGTCATGGCGTATCCCTCGTCGGTTTACGTTGAGCCTGAAATTTTTGGCGTGACCAATGCTGAGCACACCCCTCCTCCTGCAAAGAAAAAGCGCAAGAGAAGATATAATGTGCAAGAGGTCATCCACAATAAGCAGGTTTTGCTTATACAAGTGATAAAAGATGAGCGGGGCAGCAAGGGGGCGGCCGTCACAACGTACTTGTCTCTTGTAGGGCAATATTGCATTTTGATGCCCAACGCCGGTGACAGAGGCGGCGGGATCTCTAAGCGCATACACAACGACGACGATCGCAAGCGCCTGAAGGACATTGTTGGGGACCTCGGGATTCCAGACAAAATGTCCGTCATAATACGCACGGCCGGCCAAGAGAGAAACAAGAAGGAAATTAAGCGCGATTACGAGCATTTGCTGCAAATTTGGGACGAGATTCGCAAGAAAACGCTCGAATCCTCGGCGCCGCAGCTGATCCACGAGGAAGCGGATTTTCTGAAGCGCGTTGTTCGCGATTTTTACAAAAAAGAAATTGATGAAATAATTGTTGATACAAAAAGCGCGTACAAAAAAATGCGCGATTTTATGAAGCACCTTTCCACTAGTAGCTTGAAAAAAGTGAAGCTTTACGAGGAAGAATTGGTGTCTTTATTTAATTTTTATAATGTGGAGCGCCAGATTTTGAATATGGTGAGCCCGCGCGTTGAGCTGCAGTCTGGCGGGTCTATCGTGATCGGGCAAACGGAGGCTTTGGTCGCGATCGACGTTAATTCCGGGCGCGCCACGAAAGAGCGCCACATAGACACAACGGCCCTCAAAACTAATCTGGAGGCGGCGAAGGAGATCGCGCGCCAGCTGAGGTTGCGGGATTTGTCTGGCCTGATCGTTATTGATTTTATAGACATGAGCGATCCTAAGCATATCTACCAGGTCGAGCGCGTGTTCAGGCAGGAAACGGCGAACGACCACGCGAAAATACAAATTGCGAATATAGGGCAATTTGGACTGCTGGAGATGTCTAGGCAGCGGCTGAGGGCGAGCGTTATGGAGACTTACGGGGAGGTTTGCCAGCATTGTCAGGGGCGCGGAGTTACTTACTCGAAAAGGTATTTTGTTTCAACTATTTTGCATTTTCTAGAACAAACGGCGTTTGAGAACAAAGGAAAGCAGCTGGTTGTTTATACCTCTAACTTTATTTGTCATGAGTTACTAAACTGTAAGCGCAAGGAGCTGCTGGATATAGAGCAAAAAAGCAAGTGCTCAATCAATGTGAAGACGGATGATAACCTGGAGCCGCTTGGGTTTACTATAGATAGCGGCAATGGGACGCCGTTTCGTTTTTCGCTTGGGCAGGGGGAGAGCGCGGAAGGAAATAAACATGGGCATGGCGCTTTTAAGCCGGCTTGGAAGGGGGATAGGAAGCATGCAGGCGGCGCAATAGAAGACGGGACAAGTAAAAATAGGGCGAATGTAAGGAAGAGAAAGAAGGACGAAATAAAAGTTCCGAGTAGCGCGGAGGTGGCTGAGTCTTGCGATGTGCCTGTATCTGATGAGCCAAAGCAGCCCACTTCTGGAGTTAGTGCTGAGGCTAGGGTAGCGGTTGAGAATTCGAAAAATGCTGGCGCCAACGGAGCCAAGCAAACTCGTCCGCTCACCGATTCTGAGGGGCCACGAAAGCCGCGCATTAGAACGAGGTCCAAAAAGAATGGCAATGGATCTAATGATGGTAAGGCTGGCGGAGGAGAGGACGGAGTGAAAGGGCATGGAGCAGGAGAGGACAGGGCAAAGGAGTCTGGAGTAGAGTATAGGGCGAAAGGGCAGGGCGCCGCTGCTGTGCATCCAGAAAATGGTGTAAATTATGGGCAAAAAGCCTCTGTTGCTGAAATTTTATCGGCGAGCCACTGGGAGCATGAAAAAGGCGCCACCGCTGCACAACAGAATGAAAAAGTTGCTACCGTGGCGCAGCAAGTTGAAGCAAAACACAGAAAATCGCGCAATTTGCTGAGGCGGAGGTTTGGTTTCCTGCGGCGGAATTCTGTTTCGCACAATTTATTGCAAGGTAAGAAATAAGCCGCAAGTTTTTTGTGACTGATATCCCCAGTCACCAAAAGAATTGATGGCAGGAGTTTCGAAGCGCAAGGCTGTACTAGACGTACTGCTCAAGCCGAGCATCGACGCGACGAACCAGCAAACTTTCGGGGGCTTGGTATATATTTGTGAAAATTTGAGATTATTGATACCATTAAACAGTGATAAAAATTAAATCTATGTTTTGTTAAATTTTCTTTAGTGGGGAAATACCATGACAGCAAGAAACACCGATTCTTCTGATTCAAATCCGTTTTGCATATTTTACCCGGTTCAACTTGAAAACGGTAATGTGATTATGGTTCCAGGGGTTCCTTTTGATAAAAATGGTGGAACTAAAACCTCCGATTGGATGGTGAATATTTCAAATATAGGTTTAATCTCCACGCTCAATGGAGTTGGTGGAGGCGGTAAAAATTTAACAGAGCACGGTCAGGTTTACGGTTGGTTTTGCGAACAAGGAATAAATAAAACCCCGAACGCCATAAACAATTTGATAACGGGAGGCCTCATCTGGCACTCCTCTGTAATACTCATATTGCAGAGTGGCCCGCAAGACCCAACCTTCATGAAGTATGTTTGCGACGGAACAATAACGCCTCTCATATCTTTGGTGAGAATAGTTTTAACTGGTCAAGGTCCGAAGATTCAGCAGGAGCTGACTTTTAAGTACTGCACTTGGTGCAAATATTCTTCGCTAGGTGATTTGATTGCGGTAGGATTTGAGCCAGGGTATCGACAGAATAAAATAATCCAAAGGAAACATATTGATGGTTCTGAAGCTGGAAACTCTGTTATCGAGACAAATTACACGGAAAACACCGTGAAGGTTCCATAAGCCCCGTAAGAGCTTCGGGACAGTACGCCGACGTAGCTTCGCCTGCGCTACGTGTCTCCCCATCAAATCTTTCTGTGATTTGGGATTCAATATTTCCTTGTATCTGCGTCTTGTATTTTTGCCTTCAGTTTTTCTGATTTCTGCGCATACTCCGCCCACTCTTTTAGGCTGAGCATTATTGTTTCCCCAAAAGCGGCAAGTTTCCTCGCCTTTTTGAAATATTTCGCGCCCTCGAATGGGTTCCCCTGTGCAGAATACCAACAGGCAACTTCGAAAGCGGCTTTCGCAAGTTTTTTCGCGGCTGCAATTTTGAGTTGATATGCCGCCGACAAAACCTTGTTTTTCAGCTGCTTATCGTGAGTCTTTTGGGCTTCCATCTCCAATAATTTCGCCACGATATACTGGCACTCAGGATCTCCGTTCTCCGCCCCTTTTTTGTAGAGCTCCTCCGCTTTGGCAAGGTCCATTTCAACCAGCTCTCCCTTCTCAAAAAGCGAGGCCAGCATGCGTATTGCTTTTGGGTGTTTCTGAGAATACGCCATCTCAAGCATCTGCATTGCTTCTTTGATGTTGTTGTCTTTCAAATATATTTTGGCCAGCTTATACGCAGCATCAGCATTCCCCTTTTTTACTTCCTCTGTTAGCCTCTTGATTTTTTTTTCTTTGACGGGGTCGACGTTGTCAAATTGGTTGGATTGTGGGCGGCTCTGCGAATTAGCAGTCACTCCATTAACAAGCGCGGATGCGGCCTTATAGCAGATGTCGGCTTGATCTTGGCGGCCGTTTTTTTTGTGATCATCTCCCATGAAAATCAGGTTTTTAGCGAGTTCGCCCACTTGGCTTTCTTCTGTTTTGTTCCCGTTATTGTTGTTTTTAGTTGATGAAAGTGTGCTCGGTTCTACTTTAGTTGCAATTGCATTACAATTCCCAGTAGTGTGACTATACACCAGGCTCAGTGCGCAAAATGCCACTTTCCAAGCTGCTCTCAGTTTCGTTTTTTTCTGCACCATATAACCTCCTCACAACGGGTTCTCAGTTCTTTTATACCCAACACAAGCTTGCAAGTTCGTTGCGTCGGCGCTTCGAGCGCTACTACTCCCAAGTTCTTTTTGTGACTGAGTGTAAAGAAACCAATTCTTCCCCCTGGCGTTAATGGTGCATTAACAATTATTAACGAATCGTTAACGAGACAGAAAATTGTTACTACTCAGCTATCCACCAACCCACTAAAAGCCTTGATATTGCTGGCTAACAGTCGCATCCAACACTTCGATAATTGCTAAAAATTGCCAATTTCTTCGCCTATTACCCTCCTTTTTTGCGATGCACAAAAAATGTGAGTCAT
>JAIRNW010000082.1 GCA_031257795.1 Holosporales bacterium
AAAATTGCCAATTTCTTCGCCTATTACCCTCCTTTTTTGCGATGCACAAAAAATGTGAGTCATCATTAACTAGCAATATCAAGGCTTTTGGCTGGCTGACGGATAGGTGAGTAGTAACAGAAAATTTGCAAAAAATCTTAATGAAAGAGATCTATCAAGTACATAAGCGCCTTCCTAACTGGTCCAAGCCTAATAAGTGGCATAATGGTATGGTTCATAATAAAATCGGCGACCGATTGCCACGGATGCGTGACGTATATCGGGACCATTTTTGCTGGGGTGACTAGTTTGTGCATCATCGGGAAAATGAGGTCACGCATCACTGGTGGCCACGGAGCTTCCCATCGTTGGAGGGGATGCTCATCAAGGATTTGTGCAAGTACAAACCGTAATGTCATATCGTGGCCTTGAAAATAATCAGGAGCGTAACTGGAGGTGAGCAACGCTAGCATCTCTATCACTCTCCTAATAGACGGCACTTTTTGTGCCACTTGTAAACGTGTCTCATTTGGCATCAACTCAGCCATAAGAGCTATGGCTTGCCCAATTTCAGAACTTTGTGATTCAGTTGACTCACGCGCCGCAGTATCAGCTTGCTCTAAAATGCTCGGACCACGTTCAGCCCTACGCAGGAGTATAAAAGCCTCCCCCACTAAAGTACGAAACTGGTCCTCTATAGGGGTGAGTGTAGGCTTTTCTTCCATACAAGCTGTACAGACCAAAGGTATTATCCAAGATAACGCCTCCTCTCCAACTTCCTTGCCTTGTGTGGCTTCTATTGAGGCAAATATCCTCAAGTTAAGAGTAATTCTTTCGGTAAGTCTAGGTACTTCGCAAATATTGTGCTTTAGCAATGCCCATAGATCTGGAAATTTTTCAGCAATAATTCGGATGACAACTGAATTTGTCAGCTCAATCTGAAACAGAGCAAGTGGGTTTACTTTTTGTTCCGAATCTGTCTCTACCGCTACCGGATCAGGTTCGACTTCGGCTACGGCTGCTACCTGATCAGGGACGACAGCGGATTCTATCGGTGTTGCAGCGTGGGATGCTGCTCTGCGCGCATCGAAATGATCGTGCATGGGAATAGACGTTCGTGAAAAAACGCAGGAACTGCCAAACAACAGCAAAAAACCCAGAGAGAGGACGGCAAAATGTTTATTCATATTTATTTGCCAAAAACCAAGAAATACCCTACAATATAGTCCGTTAATTAAAATTTTCAACACGTCAATCATGTTTCCATAATTATAGCCAATTACAAATACACTGTTGGTTCGCTGATCCGTGGCTCGACTCGAGCCGTACGTTTAGTACGGCTCTTCGCCTGCGCTCTGTTCCTCCTGCAAACAATTCACTTGCAATTTGCTATATGTCCAACAGCTGGAACGTCTCTCAAAATATGAGAACCAGTTTACATAATGATTTAAATTGGTCTTTTCTGCGTCGAATCCGGTTCGAAATTCATGTACGTTCAGTACACTCCGCTTCTCCTGAAAAATCCTCAATTTAAATCTTATATTAACGGGTTCTGAATGCGCCCATCCAACGAACTCGCAAAGTTTTTGTGACGGAGTGTCGATATACTGTTTCGCAAATTGAACAAGTTTTTACAACTGCAAAATTATAGTCAATCGCACTTAATTTGCGGGATGTCCGCGAGTATCCGCTAAGCGCAGCCCACCGCCGCACTTAGCGGATGCTTACCTATATTTGCGGGCATCCCGCAAATTAAGTGCGATTGAATATAGCAATTCTTTCGATGACTTGGTATATGTCAACTGGTTCTCACTTAAATCTGATAAAAGCCCTCAAGCGCACTATCCCCGAAATGTTCAGCAATATTAAGAAGACTGCCGCTAAGCTCATCATCAGCAGTGCCTTTTCCTGCTCGAAAAACGAAAAGAAGACAAAAGAACAAACGGCCAAACATAAATAGACGAGTTTCCCGTGTTTTTTACTGATGTACTGCGCCGATTTCACGCCGACAGTCAAAAAAGCAACGATAGTTGTAAAGCCCGCTATGAACAAGAAAGTGGCCATAAACACGTTGGAGTGCGGGAAAAATTTCGACAACGCTATTGCCACGTATTGGGACGGCGGCATAGTAGTTGTCCATACCCCAGTAACCAAAACCACAAGCATGCTCAAAGAGCAGATGAAGGTGTCCGTCAATAAAGAGAAAATCCCAAGGCGCGCCTGCTGTTCCGGCAGAATTGCGCGCGTTTCGGCCTGTATGATCGAGTCGTAGCCAATCCCTATGTCCCCAGAATATACGGCCTTCGAGGTACCTTGCTGAGCAGCACACATAACCGAACTCCCCGCAAACCCACCAATTGCCGAATGTCCCGTGAATGCGGAGTGAAAAACCTCTTTAAGCACCCCTGGCAGCGCGTCAAGGCTATGGAATACAATCCACAAACACATCCCAATATACGTGACTATGAAAATCGGCATAAGGAACCCGCAAAATGTGCTCAACCGCCGCACTCCTCCTAGAACAGTGTAGAGGATTATTGCGAGTAAGGCGGCGACGACGTAGAGTTTGTTGCAGCCGCAAAGATCCGTTATCGTGTCTGAAATAACGTCGAACTGAAACACCTCAACCCCGTAGATACATAGTAAAACGCCAGACAAAAGCGGAACCCATTTGCTGTTTTTGAAGGCTTTTCTCAAATAGAACATCGGTCCGCCGTCGTAGCCGCCCGATTCATTTGCGACCCTGTACCTGATTCCGAGGTATATTTCAGAATACTTCACTATCATACTCGGGAAGCTGGCGATCCATAGCCAGAGGAGCGAGCCGGGACCGCCTATGGTGATGGCCGTTATGATCCCGACGATGTTCCCTAGGCCGACCATCCCGCTGACGGAGGCGAAGTATAGTTTTAGTGGGTGAATTCCTCTGGACGAACTTTTGGTTGAATAGTGGAGCAGGTCTTTGACGCATGCTTTTGCGCTTAGCAGGACCTTAAATTGGAAACCTTTTGAGACAACGGTCAGGTATATGCCGCTGATTAATAGTAGTGTGAAGCCGATATAGCTCCAAAAAAAATTATCTAATGCTTCTAAACATTCAAAAAAACCATTCACACACGTCATATTCCCTTATCTTTGTCCGAAACATTTGTGACCGTGTATAGTGCAACTCTTGCTATTTCGGGCATTAAAAACGTTTACTATCGCTTATTGTAGCAGCGTGAGGTATATAAATGGTTAATCCCGCAAATTTTTATTACGCAATCATACGGCGTTATACCCAGCCACCGAAAGTTTGTTGGTTCGTCGATCCGTTTAGGAACAGTACGTTGAGTACAGCTCTGCGCCTGTGCTACGTGTCTCCTGCCATCAATTCGGGGACTTGGTATACTCCCGCCTACACTTCCCCAATCTGCAAATCCAAGGACCTCGCTATAATTTCCACATCCGACAAGCATTCAGACAAACAAATTCTCTCGAAAACCTGTATTGCGTTCGTGCTTGCGCCATTCAATTGGCAGCGGCACCTGCTCCCCTCGCTGTTCATCAAAAAGAAGCCAAGCTCGCCCCACGGGCTTTCAAGCGAATAATAACAAGGCTTTACGTGGCTTAACTGCGTCCGCAATGAGTCTTTCTTGCACTTCAACGCATAAACACTTTGCAATATCCCCAAATCTTCTGCTTCGTCAGGATTTGCAACGTCACTGAGTAACGCGAAAATACTAGAAAAACAGAAACATTCTTGTTCCTCGCCAGTTTCTATTCCCTTTAAGGAAGTTTCCAACGTCAAACATTGCTTCAATATATCAAAGCTCTGGATTATCTCGTCGATTCTGAGTTTGCACCTGCTATGCACATCCCCACCGCTTTTCACGATCGTCTGAAAATGTATTTCATTATAAATATTGTTGCTATTTTCGGAAGCGTTGACCTTCCTGATGTCGTAATTCAGTCCGGAAGCGCGTGCATTTGGGCCGGATAGTGAAAAAACGCTTGCTAAGTCTTTACTGATAATACCAACTCCTTTCGTGCGTTGTTTAAAGAAAAAGCTGGAGATTATATTTTGTGTTTTTGTGATTAAAGCGTTCGCGCCCAAAAGAACCGCATACAGCTCGTTGCAAAAGTTGCTTTCCATATCCGCACTCATCAGGTGAGCGCTATGCTGTAGGTTCGTTCGCTTGATAAAGTCTTGAAAGGTGACGCAAGATTTTGTCCAGACACTGAAAAAAGCATTTCTTATGCGCAAGGCCTCGAAAAAAACCCAATCAACCCCCGCAAGTTTTATTACTTCACACACACAAACTAAATGCGATATAATTCTTTGAGCCTCGCACAAAAAAACACGAACCACCATTTCCCTCCTGGAAGGAGCGAGGCCGCAGAGTTTTTCAACAGTCGTCCAAAACGCGGTTTCGTAGAAAAAATGAAATAGGCCCGCTTGTTTTTTGAGTGTGCGCAAGACGTGCGAGAGGTCGGCTAGATCTATTGTTTGATCAATGGCAATTTTGTCGCACGCGTCCAACACGGGCCTGCTGTAGCGGAGCCTCTCGCCGTCGGTGATGACTTTGATGTGGAATGGCTTGCGGGAAGAAAAAAGTAGAGGCACGTACATCGCGGACTCCGAGTTTTTCCCACATCTATATCCCATATGGCATACTTCCCTGATACAAACGGTACTTGCTGTGGTGCCGCTTCGACTTCCTTTCCGAATTATACACGGTTATGCCCGGTTCCCAAAAGTTTGCGAGCAGGAGACACTTTGCTAGGCTCGAGTAAGAACCCGTTGACATAATGGCCCTCTTTCGAAACCTTCAAAATCAGAATTTTGGGAAGGAGGCACGGAGCACAGAAGCGGAGCGTACTTAGATGTACGTGAGCATTCGAGCACCGGATCGACGTCCCCAAAAACTGATTTTGAAGAGTTTGGAAAGAGGTCCAATGAATAAGTGACCTTGCCAGCTGTCGCAAAAGGCTCGTATGGCCGTTGAGGCGTTTGCGGGAAGGTTGTCTCGGCGCGTTATTTAGCTATGCCGTTTCTAGGAGTCGGAAGATGATTTCGCGTCTTTGCTTACAAGACTTCCGCAATTATTCTGGCTTAGACATCCACTTTTCCGAAGGCCCCGTGGTTTTCTACGGCGCCAATGGCATGGGCAAAACGAATATCCTCGAGGCAATCTCGCTGTTCACCGCGGGCAACGGCTTGCGCAACGGAAAAATACAGGATTTTTTTCGCTCTCAAAACGCCGAAACAATGGCTCCGCCCCAGCCCAAACAATTAGAACAATGCGGCGTTGGCATTAAAATAGAACCGGATTTCTTTGAGGAGGACTCCAGAAAAAAAGCCGATGTTTCGCTGACCACGTACATGGAAGTCTCAGCAAATAATGCTCTCAGGAGAGTGTGCAAAATCCAAGGGAAAACCGTAAAAAATGCCGCTTGCTTCTACGATTACTTAAACATTGTCAGCATAACACCAACGGTGGACCTGCTCTTCATAGAGCCCGCCAAAACCAGGCGCGACTTCATTGATTCCCTCATTTCCTCCTACAACTCCGCCCACTCTCTCCACTTGCACAATTACGAAAAAGCCGCCAGACAGCGCCTCGCAATTCTCAAAAAAATGCGCGTTTCGGACGAAGAGTGGCTCTCCTCGCTCGAAGAAACGATGGCACAAAGCGGCACCGCAATAGCCGAGGCGCGCTCAAATTTTGTGCACCTACTCGATGAGGGGCAGCTCATGTGTGCCGCCTCATCCACAAAATTCACTAGCAAAATCGTTGGTGAGGCGGAAGGCTTGCCGCCCGAAGCCCTAATGCAAAAGCTCAAACTCACCCGCGAAAAAGACTCCATCTGCGGCTTCACATCTTTCGGCTGTCACAGAAGCGATTGGGTTGCAACTCACGTCAGCAATAACAGGAAAGTTAGGGACTGCTCAACAGGAGAGCAAAAAATCACACTAATTTCCGTTATCCTTTCTTTTATCCACAGAAGAATGCACCCAGCCAGCGGAAGCACTGAGTGGAGAGGCGTCGAAGCACAGGCGCAGGGAGGGCCAGTTCAAGCCGATCCACGCCTGGCGCCCGGCAAAATCGCAGACTCTGTTGGTACGCGCCCCGACGACCCAGCAAACTTTCGGTGGCTGGGGGAGCACAAAAATGATAAATTGCTCGTGTTACTGCTTGATGATGTTGTTGCGCGCCTCGACCACAAACACCGTAATGTCCTTTTTGATCAACTTCTCGAAATTGAGCGTAATGTGAAGGGCAGTAATGATGGCGGCTCCCTGCAGGTATTCTTTTCCGGAATAGAGAGAGAGTCCTTCGCCGACTTGAACAACGCGCAATTTTTCGAGGTTGCAGATTTGGGCCGCAGTGTGACGCGCGAGGTCGCAAAATAAAAATCAACATTGGCGTTTTGCCCAGGAAAACTCTAAAGGAGGGTCGAAATTGGAAGGAAATATACACGAAAAATCAAACGCTGAAACCACCGCAAGCTCAGCAACAGAGCAAAGCCACACCGCAAGCTCCGCAACAGGGCAAGGCCACACCGCCAATTCTGCAACAGAGCGAGCCCATCCAGCCGATTCCACAACCGAACAAAGCTACAATGCCGATTCCATCAAGGTCCTAAAAGGACTCGACGCCGTCAGAAAGCGTCCTGGCATGTACATCGGCGACACAGACGACGGCACCGGCCTGCACCACCTGATCTACGAAGTCCTCGACAACTCCATCGATGAGGCGCTGGCGGGCTTTTGCAACGATATCGTGATCACCCTACACAGCGACGGCTCAGCCTCCGTCAGCGACAACGGCCGCGGCATCCCAACCGACATCCACCCAGAGCTCGGGGTCTCCGCAGCAGAAGTGATCATGACCCAATTGCACGCTGGCGGGAAATTCGACCAAAACGCCTACAAAGTGTCTGGCGGACTGCACGGTGTTGGCGTGTCCGTGGTCAACGCCCTATCACACACCCTCGAACTCGACATATACAGAGACGGCCACCACTACCAAATGACGTTTCACAACGGAGAACCCAAATTCCCGCTGCGCATCGTCGGCGACGCCACCCCCGGCCAGCGCGGCACCACCGTCCATTTTTGGCCGTCCGGAGAAATTTTCCGAATACTGGATTTCGACTATCAAACCGTTGAACACCGCGTGCGCGAGCTAGCATTCTTGAACTCCGGAGTCAAAATCAGAATCATAGACGAGCGCCAAACTCCACCTCACGAGCAAACGCTGCAATACAGCGGCGGCCTGGTGGAATTCGTGAAACACGTCGACCGCTCTAAAGGAACGATCCTGCCCAAAGTGATAGAGGCGCACGGCGTCAAGGATGGCGTGACTGTCGAGATGGCGATGGAGTGGACGGATGGGTACCACGAGAATATTCTGTGTTTCACAAACAATATCCACCAACACGACGGCGGAACCCACTTAAGCGGCCTGAAAAACGCGCTGACCAGAGTCGTCACGAACTATATCGTTGGGAACCAAGGGGTAAAGACCGTCGGTAAAAATAAAGACTTGAAGGATTGCGTCACCGGCGACGACATCCGCGAAGGGCTAACGTGCGTTCTCTCAATAAAGGTCGCCGACCCAAAATTTTCTTCTCAAACAAAAGATAAACTTGTCTCCTCCGAAGTCCGCCAAAGCGTCGATTCAGTGATATCCGAGGCTTTGGAGCTGTGGTTCGAAGAGAATCCAACAGTTGCGAAAGCTGTTGTTGGCAAAGTCCTCGAGGCAGTGGCGGCTCGTGAGGCGGCAAAGCACGCCCGCGAACTCACTCGCAGGAAAACAGCCCTCGACGTCGCCTCGTTGCCAGGAAAGCTGGCGGATTGCCAAGAGCGCGACCCAGCGAAGAGCGAGCTTTTCGTTGTTGAGGGGCAGTCCGCTGGAGGAACGGCAAAGGACGGCCGCGATCGGCATTTCCAGGCGATTTTACCGCTAAGAGGAAAGATTCTGAACATAGAGCGCGTACGCTTCGATAAAATGCTGTCTTCGGCGGAGATCGGAACTTTGATCACGGCGCTCGGAACTGGGATAGGGAAAGACGGGTTCGATATAGGAAAACTGCGCTACCACAAAGTCATAATCATGACCGACGCCGACGTTGACGGCAGCCACATTAGAACGCTATTGCTGACATTTTTTTACAGACATATGCGGCAATTGATAGACAAGGGCTTCCTGTATGTGGCACAGCCTCCTTTATATAGCGTTAAGGTGGGGCGCCGCGAGTTTTACGTTAAGGATGAGCACGCCATGGAGTCTTTCCTGCTCAACAAAGCGCTTAAAGACGGCAAGGTGATGAAGGCGGGGAACGACGTGACTGAGGAGGTTAATGGAAGTATCGGGAAGATCAATGCAGTGAAAACGCTAATAAAAAAGGTCTCGCGGCGCCTTAATCACACGCTGATTTGGGAACAGTTGTGGTTTGCGGACTACTTCGATGCCCCACGCGACGTGGACCTCACCAAAATCGCCAAAAGCTTACAGGCGCTAGACTCAGATAAGCGCGCAGAGTGGAAATTGTGTAGGGTGACTAAGGTAGCAGCTGAGAGCGCCGCGGTAAATAGCGGCGCCCCTGCTTCCAATTCCGCTTCTGAGATCGACGTCACCTCCGCTTCACACACTGCCGCAGAGAACAATGACCCCCACTCTGCCGAGAATTGCGACGGCGCGGTAAATAGCGGCGCTGATTGCCAATTTGATTTAGAGATCGTGAGGGCGGTTGCTGGAATAACCGAGAAATGGTGCGTTGACAGCGATGTGCTCGAAATGGCAGAAGTGCAATCTTTGATCTCGAATTATAAGGATATTAAAGCTTTCTTTATCGAGGAAGTTGTAGAATATCATTCGAACGACGCAAATAAATTGCGGATTTCTGGCCCAACGCAGCTGATGGACGTGCTGCTGGAGCAGGGGCGAAGTGACGTTTCCATTAAGAGGAATAAGGGTTTGGGGGAGATGGACGCCTCGGAGTTGTGGGAAACAACATTGGATCCATTGGAGCGAACTCTTTTGCAAATAAAGGTCAGCCATGCGGACGAAACAGATGAGATTTTTTCGACGCTGATGGGGGACGTTGTGGAGCCGCGCAGGGAATTCATACAGGAAAATGCCGATAAAGTGGTAAATTTGGATGTATAAGAGATGTATATACCCAGTCATCGAAAGAATTGAGGGCAGGAGACACGTCGCGCAGGAAACTCGGAGCAATGAATCCACAAACTTTTTGTGGCTTTGGAAAGTGGCGCGTCTATTGGCGCTTTACTTTTTCTTCGGCTTTTTTTTTATGGACGACGCTGAAGCTGCTAGCGTTGCCCTAAAAAACCTACCGCGCATAGAAACGGCCATTCCGTTCATCGGCGTTTTGCTTTCCATAGCTTTTTGCCCGCTGCTGATTCCAAACTTGTGGAAAAGGTTCGAAAATCTGATACTGATCGCGTGGTCCGCGTCCTCGCTTTGGCTGTGCCTTTTATCAATTGGGCGAGACACAACAATATTGCTAACAGACACGTTGATCCGCGAGTATATCCCCTTCATCACATTGGTCAGCACATTATTCATAATTAGCAACGGCATCGACCTCAAGATAAATGTCCGCGCCTCAACCATGGGAAACATCATTATTTTAGGGTGCGGCGAGATTTTAGCGAATTTCATCGGCACAACAGGAACGGCGATTTTACTGCTGCGCCCGCTGTTGGAAGTCAACAAGCACAGAAAAAACAATGTACACACTGTAATATTTTTTATTTTCTTAGTTTCGAACATTGGAGGCTGCTTGCTGCCTTTCGGGGACCCCCCGCTTTTCCTTGGTTATTTGAAGGGGGTGGACTTTTTTTGGACGCTCAAGCATATGTTTCCGATGTTTTGCGCGGCTTCCGTGGCGCTGTTGGTCCTCTATGGGATAATCGACATAATCATGATTAGAAAAGAGCGCGCAGAAGGATTGGCCGACGCGTCACAGCCCAGTCCCGCCATTGAGGCCGCTTCACAAATAGAGCAAGGAGATTATGCAACCCACAAGCCACTCTTGCATATCAATGGTTGGGTTAATGTTGTTTTGATGATACTCGTTGTCGTTTTGTTTGTCTGCACGGGCAACCTGCCTAAAAAAGTTATATTGAAACCATTCGGCGTTAGCGTGCACTCCAAGAATTTGATACGCGACCTCGGACTTCTTGTACTCGCAGGAATTGCCTTTTTGCGCTTCCTCAAAACAAAACAAGAATTCACAGATAAGGGACGCACACTATCACAAAAAGAATTGCGCGCAGGAGATACATCGCAGTGGGCCCCGCTGAGCGAGGTCATCAGATTTTTCCTGGCGATCTTCGTAACAATGGCCCCTGTTGCGGCGATGCTAAAGGGGGGGCACGAGTTTTTCGCGCCGATCAGCCGGGCCTTGGCCAGCTCCAGCCACCCTGCGTTTTTGTATTTTTGGTTTGTGAGCCCTTTTTCTGCTTTTCTAGACAACGCGCCAACATACTTGATTTTTTTCAAGATGGCCGGTGGAAATGCACAATTCCTGATGAACGAAGGGGTAAAAATTTTGATTGCGATTTCCGCGGGCTCGGTTTTTATGGGGTCTGTGACTTATATAGGAAACGCACCGAACTTTATGGTAAGAACCATTGCCAAACAGTACGGCGTTAATATGCCGAACTTCTTCGGCTACACGGCAATGGCTTCACTGATCTTACTACCTTTGTTTTTTGTTTTGGGACTTGTTTTCTTGTATTAGTTTTTTTGTGAGATATTATTTTAGAAGAACACTATTAACACAAACAACTGGCGCTAACCATTCAGGGCGATCTCGCAAAAAAAACCAGTAAAACCTGAACTTTTAGAAACGTTGGATTCACACTCGAGACATTTTATACTAATAGTTCAGTTGTGATTGGCAGCTTGACTAAAGGTCAAGACCCTCATACACTTAACCACGTTATTTGGTCTGATATTAGTTGGGTGTGGTGTATCGTGAATATTACTGTTTCTGGCAAGAATATGGATGTTGGGGAGAGTCTAAGCAAGACGATAGAGCAAGAACTGCGAGACGTGATGGCCCGCTGCGTTGGTGATTTTATCGATGCGCACGTGTCCATGAAGAAGGTTCATGGAATTTTCGAATGTGAAATCGACGTGCATATTTCTCGCGGCTTTTTCATAAGGAGCAACGGACGGAACGAAGACCCGTACACGTGCGCCACGCAGGCGATGAACACGTTGAAGCAACGGACCAAGAAGTATAAGGCCCGGCTTTTGAGGGGACGCACACACAAAGAGCACGCGGAGTCTGTGTCTAATTGTATTCTGGAAGATTATCGCGAAGAGGAGGTCGTGCAGGAGCATCCAGTTATAGTTGCGGAGATGCCGGACACGCTAGAGACACTGGCTGTGGGCGACGCGGTGATGCGGTTAGATTTGTCTAGCTCGCCTGTTTTGATTTTCAAGAACATATCGTCCGGCCACATCAACGTTTTGTATAGGCGGCCAGACGGGAATTTGGGCTGGGTGGCCCCGAAGGATATGTAGCCAATCACAAGTGAACTACTGGTTCGTCGAACGGTGCCACAACAAAGTCTGCGAATTTGCGTGGAGCCCGAAGCTTCGACGGGAGCGGTGCGTTTAAGTACGGCTCGGCGGATGCGCTCGGGACCCCATTCAACTTGTTGAATGTGAGCCTGCTCCGTGTCACCTGCCCACAGTTCACTTGTGATTGGCTAAGCCTGTTCGCATGATGTCAACAGGCTTTTATGGAGAGATGCCAGAGAGGTTGAATGGGACGGTCTCGAAAACCGTTGTGCTCTTTGTGGGTACCGTGGGTTCGAATCCCACTCTCTCCGCCAATGAATTTTTAGACAAGTTGTCTCTGTGTGCGTCGTGTCAGAAGCAGGCGCCAAAACCTTAGGATCTGCGCGGTGTAGCGGCAGGCGGCGTTTCCCTAAAATCGCGGCATTTGTCTCAAAAAACCATATCTAGGGCACTTTTGGCCCCAAAATTAGTCTCCGTTCTCGGGACCTTACGTATCGGATTCCATCTCGGAATAAAGCCCGAACACCGCACAGCCGAAGGGTTTGAAGGCAACTGAGATCAAAATAGGTTGCAACTCGCCATCTTTATCCCCAAACCAAAATTTATTGCCTCCCTTACAACCAATCTTCGCCTCCTTATCCGAGGTAATTTTGGAGATATTTTCGTTGTTCATCTTTTCGTGTTTTTTCTTGATCAATTCATCTCGTTCCGCCCAAAGTTGGCCTTTCGAGATCAAATGCGTGGCGTCAATGAATGAACCTCTTTCGAAACCTTCAAAATCAGAATTTTGGGAAGGAGACACGGAGCACAGAAGCGGAGCGTACTTAGATGTACGTGAGCATTCGAGCACTGGATCGACGTACCCAAAAACTGATTTTGAAGGTTTCGAAAGAGATCAATTTAGACTAACCATTTTCATTTGATTTGGATTC
>JAIRNW010000026.1 GCA_031257795.1 Holosporales bacterium
AAATCAGTTTTTGGGTACGTCGATCCGGTGCTCGAATGCTCACGTACATCTAAGTACGCTCCGCTTCTGTGCTCCGTGTCTCCTTCCCAAAATTCTGATTTTGAAGGTTTCGAAAGAGGCCCAATATAAAAACATTTGAATCTTAAAATATTACCATTTACATTCGTAGTAATGAGCAAAGTGCTTTCCGCTTAAAAAGCATTTGTTCTGTCAGGTCCAGACTACGCAGACTGTGGCCGCGTGGCAAAACTTCTGCCAACAATTCTTTCAGTAATCTACATCCCAAGTCACAATATGAGGTGAAATATAATGACAACTCCAATCGTATCCGCAGCACTCGGCCTGATCGAGTTCGCCCCAATCATCGCCAAATGGCTCTCTGGCAACAAAGCAGAAAAATTCGCGGCCAAAGTTGTCGACATCGCCAAAATTGTAACGAAATCTTCGTCTGTTGATGAGGCGATTAGGGCTCTTGGAGGAAACTGCCGATTTGTGTCCGATTTCCAAAAAGAGATAATACAATTAGACGCGGAGCTCGAAATATCACTGCTAGAGGACAGGCAAAACGCCCGCAATCGCGATATAGAGTTTTTACGTGCGGGATACGCCAACCGTAGGGCGGATTTGATGGTCTTGTCGGCGGCCCTCGGGCTTGTCATGTGTTTGTTTTCTCTGGCCTTTTATTCAGACGTGTTGCCTGGTGAGGCCGTTGGCATAATTTCGACGATCGCCGGGATTTTTGGCAGTTGTTTGAAGGATGCATACTCGTTTGAATTTGGTTCATCAAGGGGGAGTAAGGCTAAGGACTCAACAGTTGCATCTGTTTTGGAGAAGTTGAGGGGGGGATGATGTACAATGGACCTCTTTCCAAACTCTTCAAAATCAGTTTTTAGGTACGTCGATCCGGTGCTCGAATGCTCACGTACATCTAGGTACGCTCCGCTTCTGTGCTCCGTGTCTCCTTCCCAAAATTCTGATTTTGAAGGTTTCGAAAGAGGTCCAATATATCCAGCCATCGAAGGTTTGCGGGTTCGTCGCTTCAATGCTCGGTTCGAGCAGTACATGCAGCTCCGTGCCCGTGCTTCGATGCTCCTGCCTTCAATTTTTTTATGACCCAGCATAGGTGTGCTACAATTCTCGGTAGGGCGGTTTGGTCTTGTTTGGAATGCCTATATGACAGACGGTTTGTTGAAGCCAAGTTCAGATTTCGTTTTTGCGAATTTGTTTGGCGTGGAGAAGCATAAGAGGGCGTTAATTTGCCTACTGAACGCGATCCTAAAAGGAAATCCAACTATAAAAAGCATCACGCTACTGAACCCACAACACAAAAAACAAAGGAAAGATGGGAAGTCCACGACGCTGGATATCGAGGCCGTTACAGATAATAAAACGATTGTTGATATCGAAATACAGTGCCGGCGAGATGGGAATCTTGTGAACCGGGCGATGTACCATCAAGCGCGCATGATGAAAGACGAGCTAAATGAAAGCGATTCATATGATGCGTGTCCTGACATTATTTCGATTTGGTTTGCGGACTACCACGAGACAAATAGAAAATACCACACGCACGAATCCGTACACACGTTCAAGGCTAGCCCTATGGATGACTCGGAGGTCTCAAGCGAAAAATCAAAGATTTTCATTATAGAGCTGCCGAAAGTCGACCTAAAGAATGCATCTCTTAACGATATGTTCTCGGTGTGGATGTTTTTCCTGAAAAATCCTGAGCTGATACCAGATGAGTTCGTACAGAAAGTTCCAGAAGTACACGAAGCCCTTGAGGAGCTGAAGGTCATGAGTATGGATAAGGATTTCCGCGCGGCTTACAATGCTCACATCAAAGCAGAAAATGACAGGAGAAGCCGTGAAACCAATGCCAGAATTGAGGGAGAGAAAAGGGGCAGAAGGGAGGGGAGAAAGGAGGGCAGAAAGGAGGGGCGAAAGGAGGGGAGAGCCGAGGGAGAGGCGGAGGAGAGGAAGAGAATGGTGTTAAAGCTGTTGGCTAAAGAAATGAGCATTACAGATATTGCTGAAGTCACCGGGCTTTCCGTTGATGAGGTCGAAGTAATTCGTCAGCAAAAGCCAAAATCAAAATTAAAGTGAGCAAAGTTAAGAACCCGTTAACATAAGATTTAATTGAGGATTTTTCAGGAAGAACGGAGCGCAGACGCGGAGTGTACTAAACGTACATGAGTTTCGAACCGGATTCGACGCAGAAAAGACCAATTTAAATCATTATTTCAACGGGTTCTAAGTTATTTTTTGCTTTCCGAGCATCTCGAAGAAATGTTTGGTAAATGCAAAATTCGCTCGCTTGACAAGTTTTCTGTATTTTTTATACTATACAATGGAGTGGCTTTTGGAGCCTATCGCAGTGGATTTTAAACCTGGCGGGTTTAGCGAGCCGGTGCGGTTCCTTGGTTTTTTAAGAGGATTGATGTATGAAGAAGGTTAAACTGAAAACGAAAAGTAGTGCAAAAAAAAGATTTCGCTTCACCGCAACTGGCTTGGTCAAGGTGGCTTTTGCCTGGAAACGCCACAATATGCGGCGGCGTTCGAATGATATGCTTAGGACTGCGCGCGGTATGAAGATTTTGCACGCGAGTGACGCTAAAAGGGTGTGTGATCATTACTTTCATGTGTGATCTGATTGGTACTCAATCATAAAAAGAGTTGTGAGCAGAAGACTTGAAGCGCAGGTGCGGAGCTGTACTCGATGTGCTGCTCAAGCCTGGCATCGAAGCGACGAACTCATAAACTTTTTGTGGCTGGGTGTTGGTTGTGTATGTAGTTAGGAGCGTGGGTTTTTAATATGGCAAGAGTAAAAAGAGGAATGACGATCCGTGCACGTCACAAAAAAGTGCTCAGGATGGCAAAGGGATACAGAGGCCGCGCCAACGCGTGTTTCCGCATTGCGCTGGAGAAGGTCGAGAAGGGGTTGCAGTACGCATACAGGGATAGGCGCGTGAAAAAGCGCACGTTCCGCGGCCTTTGGATACAGCGGATCAATGCGGCTGTGCGGCAGGAGGGGATGACGTATTCGTCATTCATGCACGGCTTGCACCAGGCGGGGGTTGTCTTGGATCGTAAGGTTATGGCAGAGTTGGCTGTTCATAAGCCGTTCGAGTTTAAAGCCGTGATCGAGGCGTCTAAGGTTGGATTGGCTGGTTGAGGAAATGGCGATTTATAAAGAGACAGACTTGTTCGGCTCCAAGGAAGATAGGGCGCCGTCGGTTTTTTACAAGGTTACGTGCGCAAGCGGAGAGCCGGCAAGGGCGCTTTTGTCTGTGAAAAGCGCGTTTGCTAGGTGGGAGGCCAATGCTGATGCCATCATGATCCTTCGATTGTTGGCGAACCAGTGTGCTAAAAGCCCTCAGAGCTGTGGAGGTCTGTTGAAGTTTTTGCAGAATATTTACCGCGAGATCGCTCTCAAAAATGGAACTTTGGAGGCGGGGGTGTTGGCGCGGGATGCTCTTGTGGATCGTTTTTTAGTGAGAACCCGTTGACATAAGATTTAAATTGAGGATTTTTCAGGAGAAACGGAGCGCAGAAGCGGCGTCATTCGACGAAACCACGGTTCGGTTGTGATTGTCTATAGTGCGGATGTAGCTCAATGGTAGAGCAGAAGCTTCCCAAGCTTAAGACGGGGGTTCGATTCCCCTCACCCGCTTTTTTGTTTTTTTTGGTGATCCACAGACTTTTTGTATTTTTGTACAGTAGACCTGTTGCAGAATCTCTGAAAACGATTTTTCTAGAAGGAGCTTCGAAGCACAGAAGCGCAGCGTACTTGTGGGACGTGAGCCTTTGAGCATCGCGGTGACGAACTCGAAAATCGATTTTAGGCCTTTTGTAACAGGTCTAATGTGGCGGGTGTAGCTCAGTTGGTTAGAGCGCCAGATTGTGGCTCTGGAGGTCGCCAGTTCGAGACTGGTCATTCGCCCCAATAAACGGCCTGTTGCGAAGGTGTCCCTCGCAAACTTTTTGACTGGGGTAATGGCCGACTTAGCTCAATGGTAGAGCAACTGATTTGTAATCAGTAGGTTGGGGGTTCGAGTCCCTCAGTCGGCACCAGCACTTTTTTGCTGGAGAGTCTCCGTTTGTGGGAGTGCAAAATCAGTGTCGAAAACCTTATATTCCACACGGTTTAGCGATCTATAACATTGTTTCTGGTGCAAATTTGGACATTCCGCAAATCGGCGACTTCTGAAAATTTCACTTGGTTATAAAGAGTCTGGCCTGTGCGATATGTGGACATTCGCCAGCGACGGCTACGCCTTGTCACACAACGAAATGCGCATCACCGCCCACGCTGCGGATTTTTTAGAAGACTTCAAAAATCCAAAGTCAAGGTCATTCGAAAATATTTCACTTGAAAATATAGTTCAAACGATCGCAAGTGAACACAATGTCGTGGCACGAATTTCACCGGATCTATCGAATATAAATTTCCCCGCAGTTCACCAAACATCTGAGTCCGATTCGCATTTTCTAACTCGGCTCGGTCAGCAGCTCAATGCCTTGATTAAGCCAGCTGGAAATTTTTTAGTCGCAACATCCGCGGGTCACAGACAAGCAGCATCCGGCGTTGGTCTTCCAGAAATTATTCTGACTCCAGACTCTGTCATAAACTGGTCACTCCAATTTTCAAAAAAGGAACAGGTACCAAGCGTCGTTGCCAAATGGTATGACACCGATGCTGCTGAAGAATTTTTTGAATCTGTCGGCGAAGAATCAGAAACGGATTTGGATTGCGGCTATTCACTCCGCGGACTATATCCAACTCGCGAAGCCGCTAAAATCGCAGCAAATCAACGCCATGCGCCAAGACGCCAGCGCTACCACATGTTTCATTGTGTGGCAAAGTGTAAAAAACGCAAAAAACCACGTTAACTATAAATTAACTGCAAAAACGTATGATGTTGGGTAGGAGATACAAAAAATACGTTCAAAAACATGAAAAATATCTTATTTATCTGCGGTTTATGCAGTACCGTTTGCATACTTATGCAAGCAAAAGCAGAGGCCTCTTCTGCTGCAATCGTTGTTGGACAGGATGGAGAAATAGCAAAAAAAATGCGAGCTGACGATTTTTATGAATTAACATATCTCGGACCTGGGGTAATTATCGATCTGCTAGTTTTTGACACTAACGAGTGTCTGCCGTTACTCGGAGATTTGCAGAGTTCGTTCAATACAGAAGTAGGTAAGATTGACGATTGTGATCGTAACTATGATGAGTATGGTAAGCGTGTTAGAGAATGGTTTACCTCTCTAAAACCAACTGCTCAAAAACAAATTTGTAAAGCGTTTAGCGTGGGCAATTGCGGGGGACTTGCTAATTATTTCTTGCGAGCCGACTTCACCGCCTTGCGAAACAGCTCGAAGCATGTATATCCTGGTGAAGATATCATTGATAAAATTGCGAAAAAATTTACAAAAAAGGACTTTATTATATTTAGAATCTCTTTGAAGAGTTCTCATACATTCATCTGCATAAAAATTGGCGATACTGTCGAGATATTGCAAGCTTGGCAAGGGGAATATTCGGTACGAGATTGGCTAAATCAGGCAAGAAACTGCTTCAGTTGGGCTGATTTTATCTGCCTTCTGAAGCAAATTACGACAAATGTAGAAATGGCTAATGAGTTTTATAGCGTTCTTAATGGAAAAATTGAGCTTACTTCTGACAAAATAGGAATAGATTTTGTCGGATTTAAAACGTTTAATTCTAAAGAAGAACTCGAGAAGCATATTGTCACAGTTCCAGTAGCAGACAAAACAATTCTTTATGCAGATCAATATTTGAAAGGGTAATAAAGAGAGTATGAATCCATTCGAAAGACAAATATAACACTTGTAAAAATAATCATTTTCCCCTTGTTTTTGTAGGTTTTATTTTTGAAAAGTGCTGATTCAGCCGGCACCAGCGCTTTTTTTGTGGATGAGTCTCCGTTTGTGAGGTGGAAAAATTGCAATCAAAAACCTTATATCCTGCGAGGTCTGTTGGTATACGGCATTTGCCTAAAAATCGTTACTACTCACCTATCCGTCAGCAAGCCAAAAGCCTTGATATTGCTAGTTAATGATGACTCACATTTTTTGTGCATCGCAAAAAAGGAGGGTAATAGGCGAAGAAATTGGCCATTTTTAGCAATTATCGAAGTGTTGGATGCGACTGTTAGCAAGCAATATCAAG
>JAIRNW010000080.1 GCA_031257795.1 Holosporales bacterium
GCCATATGCGGATTCTTTTCGAATACTTGGGTACTAATCGCAGATACTATGCGATCACGAATAAATGATAATTTCCAGACCTTGGAAATTCCCATACATTCAGGATAGGTGTGTATATATAGCTCAGTTGTAATTAGCTATAGCCGAAGAATTTGCGGAACAACAAAATCGAGAACCTTTTGTTGTTGGGAGTCCTGTAGTATTCTTAAATGTAGATGGTGAGGCTGTGTTCTTGTGATATTGTTGTAGACATAACCCTGTCACAAAAATAGTTGTGGGCAGGCGCCTCGGAGCGCCGGCGAAGGGCAGCGTATACATGCTGCTCGAGCCGAGCAGCTTCGGGCTCCTGGCAAAGTCGCAGACTTTGTTGGGGCACCGCTCGACGAACCCGCAAACTTTCGGTGGCTTGGTATAGTTCGAATGGTGGTAATATGAAGAAAAATTCAAATACTAACACCAAAACAATAGCCGACAACAGAAAGGCCTCATTTAATTTCACCATCCTAGAGACTTTTGAGGCAGGCATTGTGTTGTCTGGGACGGAAGTCAAGTCTTTAAGGAAGAATCACTGTAGTATTGCAGAGGCGTTCGTTGGAGAAATGACTTCTAAGGGCGTGTCTGAGGGGCTTTTTATTTTTAATGTCAATATTCCAAAATACAGCTTCGCGAAAGTGTTTAACCACGAACCAAAAGCCCCAAGAAAAATGCTATTACACAAAAAAGAGATAAAAAAACTCCTGGGCAGCATCAGAAAAAAAGGGCTGACAATCGTCCCTTTATCAATGTTTTTCAATGGGAAGGGATTGGTAAAGGTGAAAATAGCTTTGGCCCAGGGGAAGAACGTTGTTGATAAGCGCGAAGATGTGAAGCGCAGGGATTGGAATTTGGAGAAGGCCAGGGTTTTGAGAGATTTCAACAGATCATAACCTAGCCATAAACTTTCGGTGGCTGCGTATTATTTACTCATAATAATCCTCTCCACTTTATACACACTCTCCGCCGTCGCCACGATAACCAGTTTATCCTCCGCCAAAACCGCCATATTCTCCGGAAAAAGAAACAGCTCGCCCCCGCGCTTGATCGCCGCAATAAAAACTTGCCCGGGGATCTTCATGTCTTCTGTTGTGATTAGCCCTATAACATTGCTCGTCCCATCAACCTCAACCTCCAAGACATCCACCTTCCCCGCAATCGAAAATAAAGAGCTAATCTTCTTTGGTTTTGTGTATCTCAAAACAGTGGAAACAGTGATCGCATTCGGATCAACTATGGAATTAATCCCAAGAGACTCCGCAAACGGCGCGAATTTCTGGTTGCTCAAAAGTGTTGTAACCCGCGGAACGCCCAGATATTTCGCCAAAAGTACGGCCAAAATATTCACGCGATCATTGTTGGTTACGGAAACAAACGTATCGCACTCACCAACCCAAATTTCCTCAAGAATGTCTATATCGCAAATATCACCCACCAGAAATTCCGTTCTTTTAAGAAACCTCGAAATATTATCCAATCTAATCGGATCCAAATCTATAATTTTCAGCGCCACGTCCGGCAGATTCGCCTCTATCTCCTGCGCCAAAACCTGCCCAATATTCCCTCCGCCAGCGATGATCACGTTCTTTGGAGCCGGCTCGGAATAACCAAAAATCGCGATGACCTCGTTGAGCTGGCGCTCTAGCATTATCACGCTGACGTTGTCTCCCAACTGGATCACGTCATCAGCGTTCGGAATAAATATCTTCTCCTTCCTTTGTATTGCGACGATAACAACGTTAATTGTTGGGAAAATGCTGAGTAAAAGGCGAATCGGGGTGTTTAATATTGGAGAGCGCTCCTCGCATTTCAAATTAATTAATTTTACTTCCTCGAATACATCAACGATATGAGACAACCCGCCGGCCTTAATCCCTTTGCTTATTGTTTTCGCGATCTCCACTTCAGGGGAAATCACGTAATCAATAGAAATGTTTTCCTCCTGAAAAAGGATCGGCTTCCTGCGCTCGTTCAAAAAGCTCTGATCGCGTATCCTTGCGATTTTTATCTTCAAGTCAAAGAGAGAGTGCACAACCTCGCACGCAACAATGTTCACCTCATCAACATTAGTAACCGCAATAAGCATGTCCGCGTTCTGCGCCTCGGCCATTTCTAGAACGTGCGGATGCGCGGCATGCCCCAAAATAGTGCGAATATCGAGGCGCTCCTCTATTCTGGCAAGCTTTTGCTCATCATTATCGACTATAGTAATATGGTTCTCTGGCAGTGCGAGGCGCTCGGCGATACTGTAGCCGACTTGTCCAGCACCAAGGATTAATATCTTCATTAGACCTCTTTACAAGCCTCTTCAGCCTTTACTCCGTCGCCGAAAGTTTGTGTGTTCGTCGAATCATCCCCACTATCATCGCAAACCACCCCTAAGCACTTCAATTTCCTATGTAAAGAGGTCCTGTCCATCCCTATGAACTTCGCCGTCTGCGATATATTCCCGTTGAAGCGCTTAAGTTGCGCCAAAAGATAATCCCTCTCAAACGTCTCGCGCGCTTCTTTTATTGGCATTGCGGAGAGTTGCGCCGACTTCGCCTGCCAGGCCTTCACAAAAAGATTCCCTTCCACGATTTCTGGAGGGAGATCTTCCACCGTAATCACGCCGTCTTCGCTGCTTGCATGCATGATCAAAATCCATTCGATCACGTTCTTCAGCTGCTGGATATCCCCTGGCCACGGGTACCCCTCAAGCACAGAAATAACCTCCGTGCTAAAGATCTTCGCCGGAAGATTCTGGGCCGCCGTGATTGCGGCTGAAAAATGCTTCACGAGCAGAGCCATGTCTTGCGCGCGTTCTGAGAGGGGGGGGATCTCCACGGCGGCTGAGCTTAATCTGTAGTACAAGTCGGGGCGAATTTTCGGAAGAGCCGCGCCGTCTCCTTCTTCGGCGTCTTCGCTCAAGCCGAGTATTTCCTCTTTACTGAAACACGCTCCGCCCAACACCCTCACTTCCACGCAAATTCTTGACGATCCTCCCTCTCTATAAAAAGATTTTGTTTGCAGGAATTTTGCGAGCTTGATTTGCTGGACGTCAGAAAGAGAGGTCATGTTGTCGATAAAAAGAGTGCCACCATTTGCTTGTTCTAGCAAACCAATCTTACGCGGAGTGTCGTCGTCTCGCGAAATTGTTTCTAAGCCGAATAGCTCTGCGGCGAGGTGGGATTGGTTGATCGTGGAGCAATTGATGGAGTAAAACGGGCCGTCCACCAGGGAGTGCTCGTGGACGTAGCGGGCGACGGCGTTTCTGTCGCTTCCTATTGGGCCGTGTATGAAGATTCTCACGGAGGTTGGGGCGGAGGCGTCTATTGTTTGCTTTGCTAGCTGCACGCCCATCGAACTCCCTATCAACGAGCATGACAAGTGGGCCTTTCTTTTTAGTTCGACATTCTCCACCTTCAATTTTGCAGATTCCAGCGCGCGAGCGACGGTCACGAGGAGCTTTTCCATCGGAAACGGCTTTTCTATGAAATCGTACGCGCCGAGCTTTATAGCTGTGACGGCGGTGTCCACGGTTCCGTGCCCGCTCATCATTACCACTGGAACGAAGGGGTGATCGCGCTTTATGATCTCGAGTATTTTCAAGCCGTCTTTGGCGCCATCTCCTAGCCAGACATCCAAAATCACCAGGTTTGGCTGCCTAGAGACGATGGCTTTTAGCGCCTGGACGCTGTTTTGGGCGGTTCGGACGCTGTAACCTTCGTCAGAGAGTATTCCTCCAACGAGGGTGCAAATGTCCATTTCGTCGTCAACGATTAAAATATCACCTGACATGCATCATACCCCCGTCTTTTCTAAGAACCCGTTGACATAAGATTTAATCGGATCAACACTATAACAAAGCCTGTGATTTTTTTTATCACGGGAATGGAACAAAATCTTGAACTTTTGTTCTTTGCGGAAAAGAATCTGCCGTAATCAGGTCCGGTAACAGTAGCTCTGACAAAAATAATTTTATTGTTTTTTTGTTGTTCAATGCATTACAGTGGCACCATTATTTTTTTATGAAAGAATGCACGTGATTAAATACTGCAAAAACGAACTGACAAACTTTCTGTTTCTGTGCGTCAGACAACGAATTCTTTTGCAATTGGATATATGCAGGTCTATATTTTATCGCGTGTGATTTGTGACCAGAGTTCTGTATGTTGAGATTTTTGTCGAAGATTTTGTTTGTTGTGGTAATTCTTTTCTGCGGTTTTGTGCATGAGAGTGATGCTGCCGTGAGGCCTCATCGCGGACAAGAGAACGCAGCCCCAGCGAATGCATTCATAGGCCGCCAGGGAAGGATAGTAGAGTTGAGCCTCCTAAAAAAAATAGGCTGTTTTGTAGGAGGTTGGATGGTTACATGTGTTTGTGGAAATAATTTGGTAAAATCAATAGGGCATAGGCATCTCTTAGGTTCTGTCCTCTCCTTAACTAACTGTGCACTTTGGTTTTATGGGCGCAAGCATGGTAACCAAAAAATGGAATTCGCAGCGTACGGTGGCACTTTTTGTGAGCTCAAAGTAGGAGCCCTTGTGACCTGTTGGTATGCTTTAGGTCTTGCTCTCAGTGGAATCCAGCGGTTCTGTAGCCTCTTTTTTGGTGCGTGGCGGCGTTCGCAGGGTGTTTGATCTCGATAATATCGAGCCAATCACGACCGAACTGTTGGCTCATCGGCTATATCTAAAAAAGGGCACAAAAAATCGGCGGATCGACGAGCCACCACACAACAAAGTGTGGCTCTCGCAAGTCCGCCAACAACAGTTCTAATTCTTTTTCTTATTCTTCTTCTCTTTCTTTTTCTTCTTATCCTTCTTCTTTATTTTCTTCTTCTCTTTCTTTTTTGTGTTGGCTACAGCTTTTTGCTCTACCTTAGCTGCAGGTTGCGTTGTGGTCACAGCAACTGGCACCGCCTTAAGCTCCTCATACCCTTCGTCCATCGGCCCACCAAGCTCTCCATTCGCATCCTTTTCATTATTGAATGGATCGAACTTAAAGCCAGGCGACGAAACCATTGCCGCATTCAAGCGACCCGTTGAGGCTAAAATGCGCAAAACAGTCTCGCACACGGCTTGCAGAGCCTTGCTTAGGTGTACCTTCGCCCTGAACAGATCGTGTTGCGCCTTCAAAACTTGCGCATGAACTGTCGCCCCAACATTGAACTCCTGCAAAAAACACCTGAGCTGAACGGTAAGAGCATCAACAATCCTCTTGTTGGCCTCCAAAATCTCCCGCTCTTTCTTCAATCTATCGAAATCCGTGGCCAAATCAGCCATCACCTGTCCGCGCGTTTGGATCTGGTTTATGCGCGTCTTAATGAATTCTTGCCTCGCTCCACCGGTGTCATTAGCTGTCGCTCCTTTTATGTCTATCGGAACCTTCAACGTCAGACCGAAAGAGCCACTTGTTGCGGAAGAACTCAATGGGGTTCCAAGATCGGTGCCCGACCCACTCGTTCCACCTGCTTTGGAAGCCGAGATCCCTGCTTCAAAATCCAATTTCGGCGCTGCGCCAGCACGAGCCTTACTGATCTTCGATTTACATACCAAGACCTCATAATGCCCCCCCTGGATTTGAGCATTTTCTCTATCTGCAATTGCCTCCGCTTCTGCGAGTGTTTTAGGTAAAAGATGAATAAGGTCAGGCAGCTGTGTGCCAACATCCGCCGCTGACAATCCTGTTGCAAGACTAAAGGTCCCCAGATCAGCTTCTAACTGTATCTTTAATGAGAGCAGCTTCGCTTCCGCTCCAGCAAGCTTGGACTCCGCTTCTGCAACAACGGTTCTATCAACCTCTCCAACGTTCATCTTTGCGATATCTTCTCTAAGCATTTCCTTAGAGACAAGAACCGTTACCTCCGCTTCCCGAATCATAAGTTTGAGAGAAACGATATTTAACAACAGCTTCAACACTTCGAAGAGTTTTTTCCCTTCCAGTGCCTTGTACGCCCAAAACTGGGCTTTAGAGCTATTTGTCGCGATATTTAACTGTGCAACCGAGGCAAAACCATTAAATAAGTTCTGACTCACACTTACACCAACAGAGTGTTTGTATTTTGTTCCCCTTCCAGCATGCGTTTGGTCGTCCGTCCAGTGCCCTCCCGGAATATGCTTAGGCGTGGAAGCGTCGTCTTCCGCCGCTGTTTTCGCGAATGCGGCTACATCAGGCACGAACGCCCCAAGCGCGGCTTCCTTCCCACCAAGGCCAGCGCACAATTCCGCGCGAGCTTTCCGCAAGTCTTTGTTGTTTTTGAGGGTGCTCTCAACAACTTTAGCCATAAACGCATTCAGCGCATTTCCTGCTTGTCCGGCCTTCTTGCTCGTCCCGCCAATACCAGTCATCTCTGCAATCTTTTTTGCTAGAGCCGCTGGGCCCCCAGCTGCGGACTTCGCCGAAGTGTCTTTCTCTTTGCCCTTTTTCGAGGGGTCTGAAGAGGCCTCTGCCTTTTTTCCGCTGGATTGACCGCTCTCTGTTTGGCTATCAGAAACTGCAACTGTTCCCGTCACCAAAAGTGGAACGGCTGCAGCTGATAGCAACAACATCTTAAAACCTAGATTCATCTCCCTTTTCTCACTAAAAACAACAAGACCTTCATCGCATATACCAAATCAGCGAAAGAGTTGTGGGCAGGAGACACGTAGCACAGGCGCAGAGCCGTACTAAACGTACTGCTCAATCCGAGCAACGGATCGACGAACCCACAAACTTTCGGTGGCTTGGTATAGTTAGGCGAACGGACGCGCGCCATACACTCACGCGATCTTGCATACACAAAACCTACTTTGATGGTACCAAAAAAGGATAGCTTTTAAAGCACTTTTTTGTATAAAATCCGGCGAATCATCCAGTAAAACGTGAATATGTATTGTGTATTTTTAGCAAGAAAAATATTAAATATACTTTAAAAGAAATAATTAATCAAATCTCCCCATTGATTTTATTCTTTGTTTTAGTGTCGTTGGATACTTATCTTTTGAGGGGATTAACTGCCCTATCAACTAACGTTTTTTCCGTTTTTCTTTTTTCGCTTGCCCGCGTGTCTGAGCGCAAGCCTCCTCTTCTATTGATTGTTTTGGTTGGTTTTTTGATGGATTTTTTTAATGGAACCCCGGCTGGATTTTACCCGGCAATGAATCTCATTCTCTTTCTTGTGACGCAGGAAAAACAACCTTTTCTAAAAAGGCGCAATCACTTAACTAGTTTTTTCATTCTTGCTGTTATCTTAACCGCGCAACATTGTATTAAATCTTTATTTTTGTTCTTATTGCATAAAAATTTAGTCTTCGACCATGTGGCTGGCGAGGTGATTACAACCTACACTTGCTATTGTGTGGTTGATGCGTATTTTAGGCAAAAGGACCAGGCGAGAAGTTAATCTCTTACTGCAATAGAAAACGAAGCCAGCTCCCTCCTGTTGCGGCAAACAATGGTTCCTGTAATTTTCAGAATCAACTCCTGTTTGTTCGTGTCAAATTTTGCAATATTGACGCGAGGAGAAAGGATTCGTGACTCGAAGAGGCGAATCATCAGCTCACACTGCCTCTCAACAAGTCCCCACGAAGAAAGATCTTCCAAAAAGATATTTGACGTTGTCGGGAAGCCCATTATTCCTGGAATTCCCGCTAAAAATGCTTCATTTGAAACTTTCGTGAGAAGAGATTGTAAGTCGTCCACGGAAAAAGATGAACGCGTTCCAAATATATCCTCCAGTTCTTTTTGTATTGATTGCAACAATTCTTGGTAGGTAAACAGCTTTTTTGTTTGACCGGATTCCTGCATCAATTGGTCAAATAAAGGTGCAGTTGCGACGAATTTTGGTTTTGGCATACGACAGACAGGTTCCCGAAATATCAAATTCAGGGTACTCCACCCCAATTCCACCGCGCAAGAGACCATTTCCAGCATGGAACACTGGACCTCTTTCGAAACCTTCAAAATCAGAATTTTGGGAAGGAGACATGGAGCACAGGCGAAGAGCTGTACTCTACGTACTGCTCTTGCCGCAACGAGGTGACGAACCAGCAAACTTACGAGGACTGTGGATAGAATGTTTTGCTGTTTATTACGCGAGCTTGCTTATAGGCGATCAATTGCACTACCGCGCACGCGCCCTCTTCACCAAAAATCTGCTTCTGAATGTTTCAAAAGAAGGCTATATTCAGTCGCAAAAAGAATTTGGGGCAAAAGCCTTAGAACCCGTTGACATAAGATTCGACATAATATTTAAATTGAGGATTTTCCAGGAGAAACGGAGCGCAGAAGCGGAGTGTACTAAACGTACATGAGTTTCGAACCGGATTCGACGCAGAAAAGATCAATTTAAATCATTATGTCAACGGGTTCTTAAGCAGCTTTTCTTAACCTAGTGTTGCGGTGTCTTAAAAAAACGTGTTTAGCAATGTTAACGTAATGGGGGTTGATCCTGGCTTGAGGTTCACTGGCTGGGGAGTGGTGTCTCTGGATGACGGAGGGGTAATCCGCTACATAAACCACGGCGTTATTTCGATTCCCGCAAAATTACCCATCCAGCAGCGTCTTTACAAGATATATGAAGGGATACACACTGTGTTGTGCCAAGAAAAAATCGAAGAAGTCGCCATAGAGGAGGTTTTTGTGAATAAAAATGGGCAGTCCACAATGAAGCTGTGTATGGCTAGGGGGGTGGCTATCCTGCCATTTGGCGTGTTTGGGAAGCCAGTCTTTGAGTATGCGGCAAATCATATCAAGCGCTCTGTTTTGGGGCTGAGTGGTGGACACGCCTCAAAGGAGGTTGTGAAAAATATCCTGAAGCACATTTGTGTTGGCATTCCGGAGAGCGTTTCTTTTGGTGAGGCAAACGATGGGACGGATGCTTTAGCGATTGCTGTTTGTCACGCGCAACAACGCAAACTGAGCTCTCTGCTGGCCGAGGCGTGAACTGCAAAATCCACAGAACTTCGCGGGTTGCTACGACAAAGGCCGCAACTTTGCAGAGGCCACGAAGCTGCACGACTCGACAGTACATTTTTGTTGCATTTTGCATACTATGGTCTAACATCACCCTTGGGTTCGGTTTAGCGTCGTAGACGCTTAGAGAGGAAAGTATGCGTACTAGAAATGTTGTTACGACTACAAAAATAGTTGGGGTTTTTGGGGCTATCGGTGTTTTGTTGTGCCGCGGTTGCTTTGGGGCTCCTTCTGCACCCTACGCCACAGGGAATTTGCCGCCTGAAACAGAGCAGTTGACGCGTGGAGATACATCGACATTCAATGAGAAGGCCGATCAGTTCAGATCCGAAGAGCCGGCAACACCTATGTCCGCATGGAATATTTTCTGCGAAGGTGTCAAGAATTATCCTTATTTAGGTGGTATGGTTATCGTAACCGCAACAATGTGTTTGGTCGTTGCTATAGGTACCGTGTACAAAAAGCTCACTTCTAGCGGACACGTTGCCTGACTTTCTAACACTAATGACACGAATCATCTGTCACCCACTTGAGAAAGCCACGCTGAGCAACGTTGGTTCTGGGTAAGATGTAGGCGGCAATACGGTAGGAGCCCAAAGCCTTGTAAACGCATGTCTCCACAGCTATAAGATACGAGGGCCGAGAGATTTTCAACGCATCTAACCATACGAATCACATGTTTCCTCGGCGTGCTTTAGAAAAAGTTCGTCGAAATTTTTCACGGCAAACTGCGACATAAGGCTTTTGGGCTCGCCCTCAGCAAGCACTTTCCCTTTCTCCATTAAGTGCACGTGAGTGCAGCGTTCTGCTTCGTCCATATAGGCCGTAGTCATGAGGACGGTGATTCTGTTTTTACGCACAAGATTATGCAGCAAATCCCAAAACTCCCGTCTACTAATGGGGTCAACGCCGTTCGTCGGCTCGTCAAGCAACATGACTTTTGGGTCCCTTAAAAGCGCGCAGATCAGCCCTAATTTTTTGTACATTCCGCCTGATAATTGATTTGCGGAGCGGTCTTTGAATTTGTATAGGCGCGTGAGTGACAGTAATTCTGCACTTTTTTCATCGTATTCCATATCTTTTATTTCATACATATCCTTGAAGAAGCGCATGTGCTCTTCGATCGATAAATCTCCGTATAGGCTTTGAGTTTCCGGCATGTAGGCGATGCTGTCGCGGATTTCTTTGAATTTTGCGACGTTTCCGTTTTGAAAATACGCAATTTCTCCGGCATCACAATCCAAAAGGCCTAATAAAATACGCAACAACGTGGTTTTCCCGGCGCCCTCTGGGCCGATGATGCCGTTCACGCCTGCGGAAAAAGACATGGAGCAACCTTTTATGGCGGCAACATTGCCGAAATGTTTGAAGATGTTTTTTACTTCGATGCTAATCAATGGTGATCCGTATAGTTTGAGACTGATTGGGAACTATAACACACCAATACTCTGCTACCAAAAGTTTGGAGTTGCCTAAGCCCACATTTAAATCTTATGTCAACGGGTTCTTAGTTTTTATTTGTTCCGTAAAACGAGATGTAGTGCTGGCGGTTTAACTGGATCTCTTTCGAAACCTTCAAAATCAGAATTTTGGGAAGGAGACACGGAGCACAGAAGCGGAGCGTACTTAGATGTACGTGAGCATTCGAGCACTGGATAGACGTACACAAAAACTGATTTTGAAGGTTTCGATAGAGATCAATTTAGACTAACCATTTTCATTTGATTTGGATTCATCTGCTGTCACTTTCCTAACACTGGATACCTGCAGGATTATACCAGATTTCTCTAGGTTTTTTCGTGCTGGTTCGCAACGGGGCCAACGTGTTTCCTGCTCCCAACTCTTTTTGTGGCAGGGTATCCTAACCATTCTTTCTATGACTCAGGATACAAATTTGTAAAAAGTGCTATCACGAACGGCAAAGAAAAATTCTTTGTAAAACTAGAGAGGTTGTCCAGGCTACTGCTATGCCTAGAAACAAAAGTGCATTATTACAGCAACCAAACCCACTCTTAACAACACTGTGCTTTCTTCTTTTGTGATGCGTACCATGGGCCTTAGGTGAAGATGCAGGTGTGAAGTCAGGAATCACAAGATCTCCATCTGGCGAGCGGCGTAACTCAGGCTTCAACACCCTAGGCCCCGACAGCTCCACCCTATGTCCTGGCAGCTCCACCCTAGGCCCCGGCTCAACGATTGGTCCAGGCAGGGCTGATTGTTCGCCGACCAGCTCTTTGTATTTACCAACAGTCATTGATTTTACCGCCGATACCAAGTCTTTTGGTTCACACCCAACAATTCCTGC